>DASXMX010000406.1:0-4361 GCA_036495445.1 Tepidisphaeraceae bacterium | reverse complement strand
TCAACCCCCGACATCTGCCGCAACGACTCGATCGCCTCGTCGAACGGCGTTTGTTCAAACACGATCCGAGGAAGCACCTTTCGGACCAGGGCCTCGTGCCGCTCGATCTCCGCCGGTGCGATCCACGCGTTTCGGATTGGGCTCCATGGCTTCTCCGCCAAGGGCGGCGGCGGCGGTGGCAACCCGGGCGCGCGGAGCACCGCCAGGAGTTCTCCTACCCGATGATGATTTGCCCACGTCTGTGAGATGAAGAGTCGGCCGGAAATACAGAATGCGGCTCCAACCGAACCGCCGTTGTCCCTCCACGAGTCAGTCGCGATTGCGTCCTCAATGAGCCGAATGAGGCTCCTCGAGCGAATCTCGTCGTGTTGCTGTTGTGCGGCACCGCCGGAGGACGACACGCTCGCATCAAACGGTCCGTTGTGCGGATCATCATCGAGTTCCGGAGATCGCAGGATATCCCTCACGTCGTAGCAACGAAGCGTGACGCCCTGCGCCACCTTATCCGCCGAGGTGATGACGATCCGCCCATCCTTTACGCAGTACCCGATCGGGGCGTTCTGAGCGTCATCATGCGATGCCAGATGGTCGAGGACCTGCCCAAGCGTGACTTCCGTACCGTGCATCGTGACTGGCGTCTGCCGGTCGAAATGGATTTGGTTCAGCGCCGCATCGTCGATCTCGATCTTGGCGGTCGTCAGCTTCCGGAAATCGTCAATCGCGCGATCGAACGGAACCGCATTCAAGTCGATCTGCGCGATGACGCGATCCAATTCCCGCTCGGCGGTCGTCACGTGCCGCGGCCCCGTCCGCACCACGACGGTGCCGAATCGCGGCGTCACCGTCGCCGTGATCACGACGCCGAGCATGAACCCGGCGAGAACGAACCATGCCCTGCGCATTTCGCGCCCTCCGATGCGTGATTCAGGTTGGTACAAGAATCAAGCACTTTCGAATTCCGTGACCGGTCATTCGCCTATCGCCTCCCGCAAACGCGCCCAGGCCCAGGCCCAGGCCCAGGCCCAGGCCCAGGCGCGCGTTCGGCCAAGAAAAAGGGATAAGTACATTTACCCAGCGGTGGATCGTATTCCACGGCTGCGGAAAGCTGACCGGCCATAAGGGCACAAATGTACTCATCCCCTTTTCGCGACCATCCCCTTTTCGCTACCCGGTTGCTTTAAAATCCAACGGCCTGCCCGTCGTGCCGCGGGTCGCTGGCGGCCAGGTAACAGCCGGTCATGCGCAAGATCGCCTGCCCGGAGCCGAAGGCGATCGTGCGGGCCGGGGCGATTGTCAGCTCGTGTCCGCGGCGCTTGAGATCCTGGTAAAGCGACGGCGCAAAGCCCGGCTCGATCGAGACGTGTTTGCCTGCCCCGACCTGCCAGCGCGGCGCGTCCAAAGCCGCCTGCGGGTTCTGGTGGAAATCGATGACGCGGGTGGCCACCTGCAAGTGCCCCTGCGGCTGCATGAACCCGCCCATCACCCCGAAGGCCATGAGCGGCGGCTCGGGCGCGCCAGCCGCGGCGGCGCGGGTCAGGAAACCGGGGATGATCGTGTGGTACGGTCGCTTCCCGCCGGCCAGTTGATTGGGGTGGCCAGGCGACAGCGTAAAGCACGCGCCGCGGTCCTGAAGGTGGATGCCGGTCCCGGGAATCACAATCCCTGACCCGAAGCCGAGGTAGTTGGATTGAATGAGGGCGACCATCGTGCCGCGGGCGTCGGCGGTGGTGAGCAGGATCGTCCCGCCCGGCTTGGGCGAGCCCGCACCGGGG
Organism: Tepidisphaeraceae bacterium; assembly: GCA_036495445.1. GTDB lineage: Bacteria > Planctomycetota > Phycisphaerae > Tepidisphaerales > Tepidisphaeraceae > DASXMX01. The sequence goes on along the minus strand of DASXMX010000406.1, from coordinate 2,589 downwards.
TCGCCGGCGCGGTCGGCATCGATCAACGCCGCGCGCCCAGCCAGGTACGCCGGGTCGAGCAATTGTTCCACCGACGCGTCCATTGATCTGGGATCGGCGATGTACCGATGGGCATCGGCAAACGCCAGCTTCATCGCCTCGATCTGCAGGTGCAGCACGTCCGGGCAATCCGGCTCGAGCTTGCGGATGTCGCGGCTGGCCACCATCCCCAGCGCCTGCAGCGCCGCCAGTCCCTGGCCGTTGGGCGGGATCTCGTGCAGGCGATGGCCGTGGTACTCGATGGAAATGGGATCGACCCAATCGGCGGTGTGATGGGCCAGGTCGTCCAGCGTCATCAGCCCGCCGGTCGCTTTCGCGTGGGCGACGAACGCGCGCGCCAGCTCGCCGCGGTAGAGCGCCTCGCCCTCGGAATCGGCGATCAGCCGCAGCGACCTGGCCTGGTCGGGATTGACGAACCGCTCGCCCGCCCCCGGCGAGCGCCCGCCGGGGAGGAAGGTGTGAAGAAAATCGGGAAAGTCCTTGAACCGATTCACCGCGTGCGCCCACAGCCCGGCGGTGAGCGGGGCGACCGGGAACCCATCGCCGGCATAATGAATCGCCGCCTCAAGCAGTTTTGCGAATGGCACCGTCCCGAACCGCCGGGCCAGCGCAACCCACCCCGAAACCGCGCCGGGCACCGTCACCGGGTCCCACCCCAGCGCCGGCAACTCCTTTTGCCCGGCCAGATGCGCCGCGCTCATCGCCGCCGGCGACCGCCCCGAGGCATTCAGCCCGAGGAGCTTCCCCTCATGCCAGACCAGGGCAAACATGTCGGCGCCCAGCCCATTGCTGATCGGCTCGACCACGGCCATCACCGCGGCGGCTGCCACCGCCGCATCGACCGCATTCCCCCCGCCGCGCAATACCGCCAGCCCCGCCTGCGCCGCCAGCGGCTGCGACGTGGCAACGACGTTGCCCGCCAGCACCGGTTGCCGCTGCGATGGATAGGGCATCTCCCAGAAATGCTCGCTCATGCCCGGCGATTCTAACCGATTCTTCGCGACGAAGGGCCCCGCTCCCGCGATCATCAAAGCCGGACGGCCCGCGGCGTCCGTTCGGTTTGGAAGCGGACCTGTCTTGCTGCTTCTTCTTCCCGGGGAAGCGGGAAGCAGGGCCGGGCGGTACAATCCGGGCGGATGATCCGCCGCCTGTTCACCGCCGCGTCGGTGCTGTCCCTGCTGATGTGTGTGGCGTCACTCGGACTCTGGGTACGAAGCCAATCCCGATCCGACGAGGCGTTCCGGGCAAGCGGCAATGACAACTGGATGCTGGTTTCTTATCACGGGGCCATCTACTTCCGCCACGTGCGATGGAATTGGGTTCGTCCCGTCATACCGTCGGGAACAAAGGTTTGGTGGGGCAAGTCCCAATTGGGGCTTCGCGAGGCCGAGATGGTTGACTACCGGCCATGCCTGTATCGCGCCGGACAGGACACGCTTTATGGCGTGACGCTCGATGGGAGTTGGGATGGGCCCACGACGCGCGTTAACGGCATCTTCTTCGAGGGGCGGGTGCCATTGCTGGCCGTCGCCATGATCTGCTTCGTGGCCCCCGCGGTAGGCTTCGCGGAGTACACGCGGCGAAGGAAACGAACAGCCGAGGGGCGGTGCTTAACCTGCGGCTACGACCTCCGCGCCAGCACCGACCGTTGCCCCGAATGCGGCACGCCGATCCCCGCCACATCCTAGCACGGGCCGGGCGGGACCAACCGCGATCAGAGGCGCCCGGAAGGCGGGAACCATGGCTGGGCGGTACAATCCGGCGCGATGATCCACCGCCTGTTCACCGCCGCTTCCGTGCTGTCGCTGCTGCTGTGCATGGGAGCCGTGGCCCTGTGGGTGCGGAGCAGGAGCAAGGTCGATTTGTGGGAGGTGCTGACCCACGGCAGAAATGAGTGCCAATTCAATTCTAGTCCGCGAGAATGGGCGATCTTGCACATTGCGGATTGGCCCGAGTCGCCGGGCGTGCGTCATCACGCATCCTTCACGGACGCCGATCCGAGCGACATGAAGGAACACTCCTTCGCCGTTTTCGACGCTGCCACGCCCGGCACATTCGTTCGGGGGTCGAGGTTCTTGGGTGTGTCGTTTGTGCGTGGCAGGGTGTCCACGCTCGTGGGGAGCGACGGCATCGTGATTCGCGTTCCGCCCCACCCGCGGGGTTCGTTGCTCCAATACGCCTCGCCCGCGATGCCCTACTGGAGCGTTTCGTTCCCCGGTTGGCTCCTGCCCACTGCACTGTTCCTCTTTCCTTGCGGCGTGCTGCTCGTGCGTGCTCGGGTGTGGCTGCGGTCCCGCTCGCGGCGTAAGCGCGGGCTCTGCGAATCCTGCGGCTTCGATCTCCGCGCCAGCAACAGCCGCTGCCCCGAATGCGGCAAGCCAATCGTAATTCTGGAAATACTAGGCGCGGCCCCCGCGACTAATTCCTTTGCAACGGGAGCACACATGAAAACCCTTGTGCTGGTTTGCGCCGCGCTTCTATGCGTCTGCACAAGGCCGACGCTCACGGCGTCGGTAGGCGGTCCAACGCTCGCGCACCTGACCTTGCTTG
>DASXMX010000405.1:0-3612 GCA_036495445.1 Tepidisphaeraceae bacterium | reverse complement strand
TCCTCGATGCCTTCTGTCTTCCAGACGAGCTCGGGTTCACCTTCCTTGTTGATCTTCGTCGCGTCGAGGCAGGCGACGGCGCCGAGGCGGTTGCTGTCGAAGTTGTCGAGGTCCCAGGTGACGTAGACCTTCCCGTGGTGCTCGATCACCGACGAGTTGAACCCGTGCTTGCTGGCTACGAAGCGCCAGAGGCGCTTGCCGGTGCGGGCCTGGAAAGCGTCGATGCTGCCGTCGCCGGCCTGGAAGATGACCTGGCGCTGGCCGTTGATGACGGTGATGATCGGGGTGCCGTAGGGGGCGTCGACCGGGATGCCGCCGGTACCGCTGGTCCAGACCAGTTCGCCGGTCTTCTTGTCGAACGCGAAGATGCGGTGCTGCGACCCGGCGTGGTCGCCCCAGCCGAAGCTGACGCCGGTGATGTAGAGCAGGTCGCCGTCGAGGGCTGGGGAGGCAGTGCGGCCGCCGAACGTGGAGATCAGGCCGAACTCCTCGGTCATCTGGTGGTGCCAGATGAGCTTGCCGGTCTTCCCATCACAGCAGACCAGGGTGCACTGGGTGCCCATGCCGTAGACGTTCCCGGTTTCCGGGTCGCCCACGGGGCTTGACCAGCCGAGCCGGTGGAACGGCGCGTCGGTCTGGAACATGTTGTTCAGGTGCTGCCAGAGGGCCTTGCCGGTCTTGGCGTCCAGGCAGGTAAGGGCCTCCTGGGTCTTGGGGCCGGGGTCGAGCGTGGCAGTCGAGCCTTCACCGGCGGGGACTTCGCCGATGCGGGTGAAGGTGTAGATGCGGCCGTCCATGACGATCGGGCAGGACATGCCACCGACCGGCGCCGACCAGGCGAGGTTTTCGCCATCGGGCGACCACTTGTCGGGCAGATTTTTCTCGCGCGACACGCCATCCTGTTCCGGGCCGCGCCAATTCGCCCAGTCGTTCGCCAGCGCCGGCGTCGCCATGAACGCGGCGGCCAGCAGCCACGAGGAGAGTTTGAGCTTCATAAGTCGTTTCCCTGAGCTTCGATCCGCGAGTGACCTTCGCAACGCCCGGCCGATTGTAAGGGCAGCGAAAGCTTGTTTGAACGAATGTATATTACCGCCGGGGCGTCGGTTTGTTAGCCCCGGGGAGAGGGTACGCGTGAAATGTGATGAGTGAAACGTGACAAATGCGCTCCGCGTCTGCGCGTCACGTTTCACTCATCACGTTTCACGTACCGCTCTTGACCCTGACAAACCGCTTCGCCTTCATCTCGAATCGGGGCAGCGTGCCGGCCGCGACGGCGTGGACCTCGGCTTTGAACGACAGCGTTTCCTGCAGGGTGCGCCCGACCCGTTCGCAAAGCCCCGCCGCGTCGGTGCATTCCGGTTCCGGCTCGACCTCGAGCTTCACCTTCGTGAGCGTCCCGTTCTCCAGGATGTTGACGCGGAACTCGACGATCTCCGGGAACCGGCGGAGCACCGCCTCGACGGCGGTGGGGAAGACGTTGTTCCCGCGGACGAAAAACATCTCGTCCACCCGGCCCAGGATCCCGCCCTCCAGACGGGCGTAGGTGCGGCCGCAGGCACAGGCGCAGCGGAGAAGGCGCACCTGGTCGTTCGTGCGATACCGGATCAGCGGGCTGCCCCAGCGGCCCAGGTTCGTCACGACCAGTTCCCCGATTTGCCCGTCGGGAACCGCTTGTCCGCCCTTCGGGTCGATCACCTCGACGATGTATTCGCTTTCGATCACGTGGATGCCGCCGGGCGCGTCCTGGCACTCGAAGCTCATCGGGCCGATCTCGGTCATCCCCGAGTGGTCGAACATCCGCGCGCCCCACGCGGTTTCGACCGCCCGTTTGGTCTCCGGGATCGACCCGCCCGGCTCCCCCGCGACGATCAGCGCCCGCACAGCCGATCCCGGAAGATCCAGCCCCTCGTGCCGCGCGACCTCCGCCATTCGCAGCGCATACGTCGGCGTGCAGAGGACGACCGTCACGCGATTGTCGAGGATCATCTTCAGCCGGGCCGATGTGCTCAGGCCACCGGCCGGGATCGACAAAAAGCCTTGCGCCACCGAGCTATCGAACGCTCCCCAGAACCCCAGGAATGGCCCAAACGAAAACGCGAACAGCAGCCGATCGGCCGGCGTCACGCCCGCCGCCCGGAAGATCTTTGCCCAACACCGGGCGACCCAGCTCCAACTCTCGTTGGTATCCAGCCACCGCATCGGCCGCCCGCCGGTGCCGGAGGTCTGGCAATACCGCGTGTATCGCTCGACAGGATAGGTCAAATTCGTGCCGTATGGCGGGTTCGCGACCTGATCCGTTTCGAGCTCGGCCCGCGTAGTGAAGGGGAGGCGATCGAGCGGATCCGCCAGCGGGTCGAACCGAATCCCTTCGAACTTCCGCCGGTAGAAGCCGTTGCCCGCCTGCAATTCCGCCACCATCGCGGCCAGCTTCCGCCGCTGCACGGCGCGCAGGTCATCCGCGATCAGGCGCTCGTTATCCGAATTGGAGTTCGCACTCGTACTGCTCAACGCCGCACCCGTCCGGTCATGCACTGACTATTACCCGGCCGCGGGGCGGGTGTTAAGGGCGCGACTTGCGAGAGCGGGTGCGGAGGGGCCAAGATCACCGGGAAACCGCTGAGAGCAGGCGCACTCCGTTTTGCGGGCTTCAGGGCCGATCGGCCGCCACCGCCAAACGGGAATGAAAAACGCGAACGTCATTAGAACGTGCGCTTCGACCCAATGATCGCACCCGACTCCGGTCGTCACGAATCCACGTGAGAATGGCACCTGCGCAACCCAGAAGGTCGATGCAATCGCAATGGCCATCAGAAACATCTGCGCGTAGGGCCGCCGTGCGTGGGACGACAGTAGTGCAATAACAGGAGACACGATAAGCAAGGCATTTGAGGGGTAGTACCCAACACCTGCCAGAAGGCAGGTGAGGCCGCTCTCCAGGCCTTGATGGGCGTTGCACCATGGATCGTGGAGGACGGCAGGTTCGAAGAGGGCAGCCGCAAACAGCCCGAGCGCCCCAAGAAGTATCATCTGCTGTGTGACCAGGCGCAGGCGGCGCCAAGTCAGGACCGTGCTTCCCGGCACTTGCGCATCCAAGATTAACTTGATGCGGGTGAGTAGTGCGGGGAATCCGACTTTCGTTTCACTCATGCCTCGCTACCGATGCGAGAGAGATGCCGATTGAAAACCGGGCTTTTGCTTCAATAACGCGGTTGTCGGCTGATTGCCCTGACAAAGTATGACGGGCAAATGTGCAGTGAATGCCGGATGACAATTGCTCGGCCCACCGGGAAGTGGCGGCGTTGCGATACGATCTGATCACGGCGATTCGGTGTTTACCGCGAGCGTTTGAACGAACTCGGAATCGCCGCCCGGCGGCGGCGGGCGGCTTTGGATCGGCGGGAGCCGTTGCCGAGCAGCAACGCTTCTTCCGCGAAGGCGTCCTCCGCGAGGAGCAAGGACTCCACCATTGGGGCGTCGCCCGTTAACTGATCGGCCTCGTTGAACAACCCGCGATCCTTCATCTCGTCCACATTTGTCCCGACCATGGCGAGGCTCTCTTCGACGATCGCCGGGTATCGCGCATGGAGGGACAGGGGATGCCGCTGGGGGCGG
>DASXMX010000404.1:0-2681 GCA_036495445.1 Tepidisphaeraceae bacterium | reverse complement strand
GCCGCTGGGCCGGCGCGGATCGCCTTTGCGGCCCGCTTCCCAGGGCATCTCCTGCCGTTCACGCTTCAGCCGGGTGAGTCCCTGGTCTGCCGGAAGGAAACGTTCCTTTGCGCCGAGAAGAGCGTGCAGCTCGACATCGCCTTCCAGCAGCGGCTCGGCGCCGGCCTGTTCGGAGGCGAGGGATTCATCCTCCAGCGCGTCACCGGCCCCGGCACCGTCTGGCTCGATCTCTCGGGGGAAGTCGTCGTCGAAGACCTCGCGCCGGGCCAGCGGCTGCTCGTCCATGCCGGGCACGTCGGCGTTCAGACGCCGTCCGTCCAGTTCTCCATCCAACTGGTCAAGGGCTTCCGCAACATCCTCTTCGGCGGTGAGGGCCTGTTCCTCGCCACCGTCACCGGCCCGGGGCGCGTGTGGCTGCAAAGCATGCCGATCATGAACCTCGCCGAGGAAATCGGCAAGTTCCTCCCGCAAGGCGGCGAAGTCCGTGAAGCCAGCGCCGGCGGCATCGCCGGCGCCGTGATCGGCGGGCTGCTCCGCGCCCGGGAATAGCGATCGTGCATTGACCTGTGCCGCTTCCCCTGGCGCGGGTTTTCAACCCGTGCCAGGCGACAGGCCCATTTTGAGTAGCTCATGTCTCCGCTTTGCAAACACACGGCGTTCATTGCTCTTACGACCCTTGCATGGATTGCGTCCAGCGCCCTTGGCGCGGACAACAATTCACAGGGTGTCGCCAAAGATGCATCCCGTCAGATCCAGCTCGACAAGCGGTATCTGAACTTCCCGGTAAAGACCGGAGCCGCCAGGCGGCACCTGGCCGTGATCGTCGACGGGCAGGTCGTCCGCGAGTTCGACATCGAACTGGCCGACGCAGCGCCCGATTTCTGGGTCTTCCTGGACGTCAGCCGATGGAACGGCAAGACCGCGACGCTTCGAGTGGATCGGCTTCCAGAACGTTCCGGGGCGCTGGGCGGGATTGAGACGGGCGATTCGATCAAAGGCTCTGAAGATCTCTATCACGAGCGGCTGCGCCCGCAGTTCCACTTCTCGACCCGCCGGGGCTGGATCAACGATCCGAACGGCCTGGTCTTCTACAAACGCGAATACCACCTGTTCTACCAGTTGAACCCCTACGGCTGGGGCGACGCCCAGAAGCACTGGGGCCACGCGGTCAGCCCGGACCTGGTCCATTGGACAGAGTTGCCGATTGCGCTCTACCCACACCGCTACGGCGACGACTGCTGGTCCGGCAGCGCCGTTGTCGATGAGGCGAACACGTCCGGCTTCAAGACCGGCGACGACGCGCCCCTCGTCGCGGCGTTCACGAGCACCGGCCGGGGCGAGTGCATCGTCTACAGCAACGACCGCGGCCGCACGTGGACCGAGTTCGCCGGCAACCCGGTCGTCAGGCACCGCGGCCGCGACCCGCGCCTCCTCCGGTACGCGCCCGGCAAGCACTGGGTGATGGCGCTGTACGACGAGGTGGGCAGGACCCGCAACATCGCGTTCTACACCTCGCCCGATCTGAAGCAGTGGACGTTCGCCAGCCGGATCGAGGGGTTCTTCGAATGCCCGGACCTGTTCGAACTGCCGGTGGACGGAAATCCCAACGATCGCAAATGGGTCCTGACCGCCGCCAGCAGCGAATACCGGGTCGGCCAATTCGACGGCCGGCAGTTCACGCCCCAGACGCCCAAGCTGCCCGGCCAGCGCGGCGACGCGATGTACGCGGCCCAGACGTTCAGCGACATCCCCGCCGCCGATGGCCGGCGGATCCAGATCGGGTGGGGGCGGTGCACGACCCCTGGCATGCCGTTCAACCAGATGATGACGTTCCCGTGCGAGCTGACGCTTCACCGCACGCCCGACGGGCCGCGGATGTTCTGGCAGCCGGTGAGGGAGGTCGAATCCCTGCACGGCAAGAAGTTCGTATGGCATGCGCAGCCGCTGAAGAAAGAGGAGAATCCGCTGGCGAAGGTCGGGGGCGAGTTGCTCGACATCGCCGCGGAGATCGAGCCCGATTCCGCCCGGGAGATCCGATTCCAAATCCGCGGGCACGATGTCCGTTATGACAATCAATCCCACGAACTGATCTGCGGCAGCAAGCGTGCGCCGCTGCCGTTGATCGACGGGCACATTTCGCTCCGCTTCCTCGTGGATCGCACATCGATCGAAGTCTTCGGCAACGGCGGGGCGGTCTACATGCCGATGGCGCACATCAGCGAAGGATCGAACTCCCCACTGGAGCTGACCAGCGACGGAGAGGCGACGCTTCGCTCGATGACGGTCTACGAGCTTCGCTCGGCGTGGTGAGACGACAATCCCTGTCTCGCCCGGTATAGATCGTTAGCAATGTTCTCCATTGGCCTCACCGACCACCTCGAAGGACCGTCCGAGCGGCCGTCTGCCGAGATCTTCGACGAAGTCTCGGACCTCATTCGCCTCGCGGACGAATTGGGAGTGGAATACGCGTGGTTCGCGGAGCACCACGCGCACCTGCATCACGGCCACATGCCCACGCCGCTGCTCTATGCGTTGCATTTGGCGGGACGGACGCGGCGAATCAAACTCGGGACGGCGATCATCTGCCTCAACCTGCACCACCCGCTGGACGTCGCGGAACAAGTTGCGGTGGCCGACGCGCTGGCCGGCGGCCGGCTGGCTCCCGGCTTCGGCAGCGGGAG
>DASXMX010000403.1:0-2965 GCA_036495445.1 Tepidisphaeraceae bacterium | reverse complement strand
ATCAAAAAGACCACGGGCATGAGTACATGCCCATGCCACCCGTTGGGAGTCCCGCGTCCCCTGTTCTACATCGCTGGTAAAACTTGACACCATTTGGCTTCAAGTTAGGATTAGTCCCGCGATTGTCGGCCCGAAACGCGTGTTGCGGACGCGCGGCGCCGGTCGCAACCCGCAGGCGGATGGGTCCCGACGAGCATCAAAACTGAGTTGCCGCGACTTCGTCGGCTCACCCGTATCGCCCGGGTATACACCACTGCCGGACAGCGTCGTCCAAGGAGCCCCCCGTGAGCGTCCTCACCAAGACCTTTGTCCTCCTGGTCATCATCCTTTCCATCGTCATGACAGCCGGGATGGTCGTGTTTGTGAATCGGACCCAGAACTTCACCACCACCGACAAGGCGCAGAAGGCCGCCATCGCCCTCAAGACGGCGCAGATCGCCTCGCTCTCCGCACAGAACCAACTGATCGGCGACGAGCGGACGCAGATCCAGCAGGCGATGCAGCGGCAGTTGGATGATGCTCATAAGACGATCGAGCAGCTCCAGGGCGATCTGGCCAAGAGCGGCACCGATCTCGCCCAGGTCAACGCCAACCTCGCCCAGGTGACTGCCGCCCAGAAGAGCGCGACCGACGCGCTGACCGTCGCCCAGAAGACGATCGACACGCAGGGCCAGACGATCGCCGACGGCCGCAAGAACATCGACGACCTGACCAAGAAGAACGCCGAGTCGAGCTTCGCGGTCAACGACATGACCAACAAGTACGAGGTGGTCAACCGCCAGGAGCGCGACGACCGCGAACAAATCGCCCAGCTCCAGTCGGACGCCAAGCGGTACCAGGACACGCTGCACAAGAATGGCCTGTCGGAGAACACCAGCCGCACGCTCACCGGCGAGCCGCTGGTGAAGGTGGCGGGCACCGTCCGCAGCGTGCAAAACATCGGCGGCGTCCCCTACGCCACGATCTCGATCGGCGCCGCCGACCAGATCACCAAGGGCATGCAGCTCAAGGTGATCGACCCCAAGCAGCAGGACCCATTCCTCGGCTACCTGATCGTCGACCGCGTCGAGCCGAACGAATCCTTCGGCCACCTGACCGGCCCCCGCATCAACAGCGTCCGCGCCAACGAAGCCGAAGTGCGGTCGCAGTTGTAAAAATGGATTGTTGAGGGTTGCGGGTTGAAGGTTGTTGGTGAGAGACCAACCCACAACCAACCACAAACAACAAACAACCATCGACCAGCAACCACAGGATCTACAATGACTCGTTCAACTCGTACCGATCAGATCGTGGTGAAGCCGCAGAATGACGCGATTACCGGGATGGCCGCCGCCGCGACGGTGATCCTGATCCTGGGCTTGGTCGCCCTGTTCACCACCGCCAGCGAGAAGTTCGGCGACGGGCTGTTCGGCAGCAGCGGTGCCCCGACAGCGACCCGCTAAGTTCGGTCCCTGACATTCGGGAGACAAATCCTCCCGATCTTCGGACGCCGCTTGCGGCTTCGCGAACGAAGGCCATTCCTTCCTTCGCGACCCCCAAGCGGCGATCCCATTGGCAGGGGAATAACATCCCCAAACCGCTTCGCCCCAACGCGCGAAGCCCGTTGACGGCTTGCTCTTCCGCCGATTCAAGTTCCTCGACCCGGGGCCGCTCATCGATGGCGAACTGGAGTTGGTCCGGCCCGACCCACAGTGGTTCGACGACCTGCTCGCCGCCTGCTCCCACCCGCTGACCGCCCGCGACGCCCCCAACGAATCGAAGACCACCCGCAAGCAACTGGAGCAGTTCCTCCGCATCGCCCCTTGGGGCCACGAGCCGGCCGACGGCTCGCCGGGGCGGGTGCCGCAATACCACTTCTGGATGCGAGTGCGCCACGAGGTGTCGCCTGCGCCCGGGCAGATCCATCCGCCCGTCCGCATTGCGGGCGGCATCGGCTTTCGGGTGGGCACGACGCACACGATCGAGATGTACTACGGGCATTTCGGGTACCACGTCTACCCGCCGGCCCGCGGCTCGCATTTCGCCGAGCGGGCTTGCCGGTTGCTCTTCCCGCTGGCGCTTTGTCACGGGATCAAGACGCTCTGGATCACCTGCAATCCCGATAATTACGGCTCCCGCCGCACGTGCGAGCGGTTGGGCGGCCGGCTGACCAGCATCGTGCCAGTGCCGGAGAACGATCCGCTCTATCTTCGTGGGGAGCGGGAAAAGTGCCGCTATCGCATCGAACTGACGTCAATCTGAAGAATCCGCAAGAAATGCGAGGATTTTTATAGTTGGGACGGGGGCGGTCGATATACAAACTTAGCAGATGCGGTGAGCGAAACGGGGTCGTAGGGCCATCGCGCCAATCGCATCGCTGCCGCGCCGCCCACTGACGTGGTTGATCGCGTGAGCCCCGACGGGCTCACGGTGGGGTGGCGGGCGCGGAGTCGCGCGGACGTTCCCACGGTGGGGAGTCCGCCCCCGGAGGAAACCGTCACTTTTATGGACGAAAACCCCTTTTCGGGTTTGGGCCTGCGGCCGGTGGAGCTGGCCGACCGGGCCGTCCTCACTTCCTGCTTCGCCTCCCTCAACGAGCCGCTATCCGACTACACCTTCTCCCAACTCTACACCTGGCGGAACAGCCTTAAGATCTTCTGGAAGATGATCCGGGGGCATCTGTGCGTGTTCGCCAACGGGACCGGCGACCTGACGCTGTTGATGCCGCCGATCGGCGACACCGGCTCCGACGCCGCAATGGCCGAGGCATTCGACGTGATGGACGCATACAACGCCCGCCGCGGCGTGCTCGACCGAAGCCGCGTCGAGTATGTGAGCGACGAGCTGCTCACCCGCTTCCGCCGTGCCGCGCTGACCGTCCAGCCGATGGGCGCCGACTACGTCTACGACGTCAACCGCATGATCGACCTCGCCGGCGGCGACCTGGCCAGCAAGCGGCAGGCGAAGAACCGGTTCATGCGCAACT
>DASXMX010000402.1:0-6572 GCA_036495445.1 Tepidisphaeraceae bacterium | reverse complement strand
ACCATCGAAATGCGGGACGAGCGTGACCTGACGGCGACGGTGCTCACCGACACTCCCGGTTCGCCGAGTGGTGGAAAGGGGCCATGAGTTATCGTTTGTGCCGAAACTGCGGACAATCAAAATGGCGCTGGCCGCATTTGAAGTCGTGTACGATGTAAGCAGTGATTGGAGCCAGATCCTCGTTCCGATCGTTCTCACCAGTGGTTGGTTGGTCGGCCTTGTCGGCGTGCCGCAAGTGCTGTGGAGCTGGAGCGAACAGGGACGCCACCGCCTCTTCGCCCTTGTCTGGCTGGCAGGGTGGGCCGTCGTCGGAGGCGTGGGCTTTGGCAACGTCTGGTATCAGCATGTCCACTGCATCCGGGAACTGAAATCAGGCGACTATCTTGTAGCGGAAGCCCCGATCACCTATTTCCGCCCCGAGATCGGGAAAGCCAGTGAAAAGTTCACGGTCGGCGGTGAGACGTTCGAGTATTACTCGGCCAACCTCGGGGCCGGCGGCATGCGGTATACCGGGGGTGTCAGCGGCCCGTTGCACGTGGGGGCGTATGTTCGGGTTGCCTACGGCCGCGACCGGAGGATCTTGCGACTCGAGATTCGGCAGCCCGACCGATGATCGCATCAAATGGGTTCGCAGCCGAAACGACAACCAACTGATCTGGCTGTCCGACAATGATCCACGGCCGAAGCAGAGAACGTAATTCGCCGCCGGGGAGGCGGGGAGCACTGCCGGGCGCGGTATAATCCGGCAAGTTGATCCGCTTGCTCACCGCCGTGCGGGTCCCCGTCGGGATCATGATGAAGAAGCCTGTTCACCAACTCCACATTGCTAATCCGGTCGCCGGTATCGACGCCGTGCTCGCTGACCTTGTCTCCTTGGATTTTTCGGGCGGCATACCTGATCGCATCGCCGTCGCCGCGCTGGACGTGTCGTCCGAACGGCTGAGCGACATCCGGCGGATGACGGGCAACGGCCGCGTCTTCGATCGTGCAGGGCTGCGCGAGATACTGGAGAATTCCGCGGTCAGAAGTGGATGGTTCTTTTTCGGTGCGCCGGGGGCGGTGGGCGAGCCGGTCGAGCCAATCGACGTGCCACGACTGCTCGAACAATCGGCCTTCGTGATCGATGTCTTGGACGGCCGTTTCCTGTGCGCCCGGAGCGTTCATCAAGGAATAGCGGCAACCTTGCGAGCGGCAATCGTCGGCGCGGAAGAGATCGAGCCGCGCGAACTCGAGGACGTGCGCCTCATGTATTAGTAACTGCGTTCGTCAGTCTTGATCCCGTGTGGCACAGCCGCCCCCGGCTGTGGTCCGTTCGTAGGGGCACACGGCGTGTGCCCTGGAACGGTAGGGGCGTACGGCCGTACGCCCGGGCACACGGCCGTGTGTCCCTACATGAAAACACAGCCGAGGGCGGCTGTGCCACATGATGCCGCTTACCACCCCCAAAAGTTATTCCACGCCTCCATCCAGTCCTTGCCGCGGCTGATGACCTTGAGGGGGTCGACGAGTTCGACGCCGGGGCGGCCTTTGAAGCGGTCGATGCTGTCGACCGTCGAGAGGTCGACGGTGATCGTCGTTGGCTTGGCCGGGACGTAGGGCTTGGGCCAGTTGCGGCTTTTGAGGGCGGCGGTGACGCCGTCCTGGATCATCTGGCGGGCGCGGACGGGCGGGATGTTGCGGGCGGAGTAGCGGGAGAGGCCCTTCTTCACGGCGACGCCGTGCAGGTTGTCGCCCAGCAGTTCGCGGCCCTCGCGGACGGTCGCCTCGTCGCCGGTGATGAGGGCGACAGGGACGCCGTAGTGCCCGCAGAGGGCGCAGTTGATGCCGAACTCGCCGACGAGGTCGTCGTTGAAGTAGAGGTTTCGCCAGGTCGTGGTCGAGATCGTGTGGCACAGGACGCCGTCCGGCGTGCCGGCGCGGGCGTGCATCGCGATCATCAGCGCGACGTCGCAGCCGGTCTCCAGCATCTCCGTGTATCGCCCCCACGGGTGATGGTTCACCCAGGTGCAGTCCGGGTCGAGCAGCTCCGGCACCAGCGAGTTGAACGTCCAGTCCTTCCCCGCGCCGTGGCAATCGACGACGACGATCTCCGTCGCGCCCGCCGCCTTGGCCCCGCGCACGGCGGCGTTGATCTCCTCGGTATAAAGCTTGCGGCACTCCTCGTACAACGGCGCGCCGCCGTTCACCTGGTCCCACACCACGACCCCGCTGACGCCTTCCATGTCCGCCATGATGAGCACTCGCATATGGGCGGGAAGGGTAAGCGGGCCGGCAGGTTCCGTAAAGCTGCGATCACCCCGAGCGTCGCGTTCAACTCGAATGGATGAACTACCAAATGACCGGAATCCCCGACGCGTGAATCATCGCGTCTTCCGTCACAAGGGGTACTCCAAGATGCACCGCAGTAGCAGCAACGACTCGGTCCGGCATGTCCGGGACTTTATCGCGCGGGACTCGGCGCATCGCATCGACCACGTCGCCGGAGAGAGGGGCCTCTTCGAGAGCCGTTCCAGGTGCCTGCAACTCCGTACGTATCGCCGCCAAAGTGCCAGGAAGGAATCTGCCTTTCTCTTCGAGGTAGAGAACCTCTGCGAGTGAAATGGCGGAGATCGCAAGCCGATGTCCGCGCGAAATCGCGTCCCGAATGGCTTGTGCGGCGGTGTGCGATAGGCGCGGCGAACTGGCCAGATACCAGATCAGCGCGTGGGTATCGAGGACCAGCTCAGTCATTCGGCAACTCGCGAGGGAACCCCTTCCACATCTCGCGCCGGGCGGCAGCGAAGTCCTCCAGGGCAAAGTCCGGCGCCTTCCCCGCCAGCAACCCGGCGGGATCTCGCAGCGGGCCGCCCAATGCTGACTCCCGCTCGATCGACTCCACGAACCGCAGCACCTCGACCTGACGGTCGGGCGGCAGGCTCTCCACCTTGTGCAAAACAGTTTCGGCGACGGTCATCGGCAATACCTCTGCTCGGATCATAGCCGGAGGAACTGATCGGGCAACGGCGGTCGATTGCACGCAAGACCGAAAGCAGCGCATCGGAGAATTCGTCCAGTGGGCGGGCCAGCACGTCACACCATCGCACTGTGAGGGAGAGGGCGGGCGAGACACCATCGAGCCTCAAGTTTTCTCGCCCGCCCTCTCCCTCACGCTCCCTCACCCACCCCCTCTTCCTTCTCATTTAGCTCCTCTGCGGAGGAAGAGGACAGACGTTACATGCGTTCGCCGAAGGCGGCGCGCACGCCGTCGGCTGCACGCCGTCGGCTGCACGCCGGAGATGCGCATGCCCCGGGCGAGCGAAAACGGCGGCGGGGCCACGTTACAGACACTCGTATTTTCCGTCCCGATCGACGTAGAGCACTGATGAGATCCGCCATTCACCGGCGTCCTGCACAAGATGGTATTCGAATTCGGTTATGAAACCGGAGACCCGGACATTTCGAGTCCGCCATCTGTGGCTAGAGAGCATTTCTTCTCCGTGTTTTCCGCGTCCCTGCGCTCGCTGTGGATCCGAGCGGCCCGCTCCCTTTTGCACGTTCATGCACGCTTATACGGGCGAGCGGAACGTTCGGGAGCGGCTTCAACGGTGTGGCCGGACCTGTTCGCGGCCTCCTGTATGGCGGCGGCGGACGGCAGGTGCTTTGCCAGCTCATCGCGATCGTCGCCTGCCTCCCTTTGGACGCTCATCACGGCCGGCCTCGCGTTCGCCCTCCTCGACCGCCTGCTCGGCAGCAACGGCGTGACTGCCGAGATTGAGTTGGCCGGCCTCTACATCCCCGAGATGGGCGCCCCCGTCTACCCCGAGTTCATCGTCCACGTCGCCCCCGAAAGCGTCGGCGCGATGCCCATCGCCTCCGTCCGTCGCGTGCCTTGATGGCGCGACCTTGCGGGCCAATCCATCAATTCTGACGCGCGGGGCGGCGATCCTTTTAATCCGGGAAACGTGTGCTATGTTTGCGGACGGGCGTTTTCGCCGGGGTAACGGGCAGATTACCGGCACTTGCCCGCGCCGAATTAAAATTCACAAGCGGCCTGCCCCGGCGGCCGATGATGTAGCAGAAGAGGTCCGGCCTATTTTATCGGACCTTCGCCAGGAACCCAGTAACCCAACGGGCGGAACATCGTGGCTGCACCGCGTCGCAAAGCCGGCAAAACGTCTTCGAGAAACGCGTCTGGGGGCGGTTCGTCCCCCACCCGCCGCCGGGTGGCGGTATTGGTGAGCCTGGTCGGCGTGCTGACGCTGACCAGCGCGCTGCTCCGGGCGCTCGCGCCCGCCCCGCTCAATCCTCAGGCCAGCAGCAGTCTCTTTGCCATCGATGCGCCGCAGTCGCTGGACGTGGTCTTCAGCGATACCAGCGTGCCCGTGGCGGAAAACCACTGGCATTACATCTACATCCACCACAGCGGAAGCGTGTCAGGCAATGCCCAAACGATCGCGGAATCGGCAGCCGGGTTGCCGGACCACTTCGTGATCGGCAACGGCGATGGGTGCGAGGACGGCGCGATCCAGATCGGCCAGCGTTGGGCGCAGCAACTGGTACCCGGCGTGACCCCGGGCGCGAACCGCATTGACCCCGACTGCATCAGCATCTGCCTCATCGGCGATTTCAACCAGACCCGTCCCACCGCCACCCAACGACGGCGGCTGGCGCAGCTCGTCAGCACGTTGCAGAACCGCTTGGGCATCCCGCGGAAGAACGTGTTCGTTCTTGACGACGTCGCCACGCCGGCCGGCGTCGGGCACTACTTTCCCACCGCCGAGTTCAAGGCTCAGATCCTGCCTTAGACTGCGGTCACATCAATGGGAATTTATCTGCGTTCGGGCGCGACTAACCTTTGGTCGCGCCCGAGTTTTGCTTGATAAAGCGCCCCGGTTGTCTTACCCTAACCTTAGCCGTGGTTAGCAGCGACAGTCGGCCCGCTACCGGTCCGGGGTTCAGGAACCGGGGCGAGTTTTGTAGCGGGCCTGCTTAACCCCTTTACCGACGCGGGCCGCCGCGTCCCGAGGGGAGTTCCCTCCCGTATCCGCGACACGCGCGCTTTTTGCTTCTTTTATCTTAATCTCTTCTTCGTTATCTTCCGCGCGTATGTGGGTCACCCGCCTTGGCTTTCCACCGCCCGGGCAACACGGGAGCGACTGATTCGGTGGACGGCGATTCAATGAGCGAAAAACTCCTCCATTACGACATCATCGAGCGCTTGGGTGAGGGTGCCGGAAGCGTCATCTACGCGGTCCGTGATCCGCAGACTGGCCGTAAATTCGCCATGAAGCACGTCGTCCGCCACAAGGACAAGGACGTGCGCTTCATCGAACAGATGGAGAACGAATACGAGGTCAGCCGGAACTTCACGCACCCCAACCTTCGCCGCAGTTACGAGCTGAAAGTCGTCAAGACGCTCCTGCTCAAGAAGGCCGAGGCCTTCCTGGTCATGGAGTTGTTCGACGGCAAGTCGCTGGAAGCGCGACCCCCGTCCAGCCTGCTGGAAGTAACCGACGCATTCATCCCCGCGGCCCAGGGGCTGCACGCGATGCACAAGATGGGGTACATCCATTGCGACATCAAGCCTAATAACATCCTCCGAGATACCAGCGGCCACGTGAAAGTGATCGACTTCGGCCAGAGCGTCAAGCTCGGCACGATCAAGGAGCGCATCCAAGGCACGCCCGACTACATCGCCCCCGAGCAAGTCGAACGGCGGCCCGTCATGGTGCAGACCGACGTCTACAACCTGGGCGCGACGATCTACTGGTGCCTGACCGGCAAGCCGATCCCCACCCAGTACACCGTCAGCAAAAAAGGCGAGAACAGCTTCCTGTTGGATACGCTGATCGCGACCCCACAAACGCTGAACCCCGGCGTGCCGAACGCGCTGTCCAACCTGGTCATGGAGTGCGTCTCCACCAGTTGGAAGAAGCGCCCCGCCGACATGGAACAGTTCATCAACCGGCTCGAACTGGTGCGGCACGTGATCGTGAAAGGCATGCAACCGCAGGTTCCCTCCGAATCCCCCGCCGAGGGCTCGGCGCCGGCATAAACGGGCGGTCTGCTCATTACGGACTTTCCCAAAAGGGACACGAGCTTGACCGCTCGTGTCCCGTGTGGTTTTGTGCTGGCCATTGGAAGCGGGCGAGGGCCGGGGAGGGAGGCGATGATGAGACGCTCGTCCGGTGGCGCGCGACGGCTCGTCTGGCTGCTCGTGCTGGGCTGCATTGCATCGGCTGCCCCCGCGGTGCGCGCCAGTCGGTACGGCCAGACCTACAACTCGCTCGATCTGCTCGTCCGTGAGTCCGATCTGGTGGTTCGCGCAACGATCATCCGCCGGGACGATCTCACCGCCCCGAATCAACGTGGCTGGGGGTGGTGGGTTCGGTTCGAAGCGGATGTGACAGAGACGTTCAAGGGCGATGCGGTCAAACAACGGATCACGTTTTTGCAATTCCGGTTTGATTCGTACGAGAATAGTGACGCCATCCCCGCGGGGGACATGCTGCTGGGACTGTTTCGCGCCGACGAGTGGAAACGCAGGTGGCCTCGGCCAGACGTGAGCCTTTTCCTGCCCACGGAAGAGGCAT
>DASXMX010000401.1:0-3969 GCA_036495445.1 Tepidisphaeraceae bacterium | reverse complement strand
ATGTTCCGAGCGGGACGGGTACGTCCGACTCGTTCACTTATTGCGCCAACGGCACGGTGACGGGGACGACCTGCTCGTCCGGGATCACCGCGACTGTATCCCTGGGCGCCTCGAGCATCGTTGATACCGCCGGCGTCGCCTGCACCGCGAGTACGTTCGCCGCGAGCGCGGCGACTTACCTCGCGATCAAGACCCCGGGCGTGCTAGCGGGATGCACGGACGGGGCGGGCCTGCCGCTCACCGTCGCGACCTCGACGGTCGCCGCGATCGTCGCCGCCGAGGTGTTCGCGCAATAGGTGAACGAGTCGGAGGTGCCCGTCCCGCTCGGAACATAAGTGAACGTTCCGTTGTTGTTGAGCGTCACGGTGCCGCCGTTGCTGGGTCCCGCCAGAAGGGTCACGCCATAGACGTTGACGTCGTTCGCGATCACGCCCTTGGAAGGATCGGACACGGTGAGCGTCTGTCCGGCGACCAGGGCACTGTAAGTATCCGCGTTTGCCCGGGCCGTCGCCAGTGCACCGCCCGACGGGAGCGCGCTGCCGTTGGTGCCGATGTAGGCGAGCATGCCGGCATCGCGTTCGGTGGCATTACCCGAGAGGCCGAGCGCGCGGTCGAAAATCGCGGGCGTGACAGAGTACGGCGCAATAGTCGTGACGGGCGGCGTTCCCGACGTCGTTGTCGATTGCGCGTTGATCATCAGGTCATAAACCTTGCCCGCGGCCATGAATTCTTCCGTCTTGACCTTCGGAAGGCCCGGCAACGGGTGGCCGTCCTCGGCCATGACCTTGAAGCCGGTCACCAACGGATTGGTCGCCCCGGTTTGTCCCGCGACCTGTGCGCCGACGATCGCCGGCACGTGCATATGCAAGCCCGCGTTGACGACGCGGACCAGGATCGATCCGGTTCCTCCCGTTCCGGCGGTCGGTGAGATCGCCGCCAGTGAGATCGGGAACAGCGAATTCGCCGCACGGGTCTTGTCGAACGCGACGCCATTGACCATGTAGTAGAGCGGCGTGTAGTTGACGGCGGGTGGATAGCAGTTGCCCGCGTTGGCCGTCGTGGGATTGCCGCAGCCGCCGGGCTGACCGGACCACACGGTCGTCTCGCTGAAGCCCGGCAAGTTCACCGCGGTGCTGACTTCGGTGTTCTGCAAGGGATCGATTTCGCTGAGAAGAATCGGCACTTCGGCATCGTAAGGAACGACACAAGCGGCATTCGTGGCGCCCAGAGGAGCGGGATAAGCGCAGCCCGGCGCCGTCTCGACTATCGGGGCCAACGCGGTCGGGCCCGGCCCGGTGGCCGGCGCCGCGGTAACGACCAGAATGCCAACCAACCCCATCGGCCCTTGGATCGAGGGATGCGTACCGGACTCGATCAGATATGTGCCTGGGCGCAGGAAGGCCCATGTCAGGGGGGTCGTCGCACCGGCAGCCACTTCGGTCGCGAACGACTGTACACGCGGTCCTTGCGGCGGCGGCACGAAAGTCGGGCCGCTGTTCGCCGTCGGCCATGTGACCTGTTGCGTCGCGTGAACCGGGCTCGGCGTCGTGGCCCGTGAAGAAGCGCCAAGACCGGCGCCGACTTGTCCGACGAAGGTGATCGAGGTGGGTACGCTATTCCCATTCGCGAAGGACAGACTGTTCGTGAGGTTGATCGTCAACCCGCCCGCGCCGGTCGGGACGGTGATGACCACCGGAGACCAGCCCGTCCCCGCAGTCGGGTTCAACGCCCGGCAAGTCGCCGTCGAACCCGTGACGACCGCTCCGCAGCTGAATCCCCACATCGGCACCTGGGAGCCATCGGGCAGCGTCGCCGTCGACGGCCCGGCCGTCAGATTGAGCTGTTGCTGGGCGAACGATGCACCACTCCCCAGGGCGAGAGCGAGCGCCACCAGTCCCGATGGGATCAAGTGGGATTTGAAGGTCTTGGATCGCATTTCGATTCTCCTCACCCTATTTCGTTTCGTCGATCACGAATTCGCGCGTGTCGACGAGCAGCATCATGAGCATCCCGCCCGGGAACACGTTGTTGGTCGTGATCTCGCGCTCATTGTGCGAGTGCCACATGTAGGCCCAACCGCGTTCGCTCCCCGGGTTTGCTTGCGTGTTCGAGGGCTGCAGGTCCGTGCAGGTCGAGGCCTGGTTTGCCGCCGTGTTGCCGGTGGTGCTGGCGCAGTCCTGCGTCCCGCCGCCGCGCAGCGTGGCGTCCGGCCCCAGGTAGGGCGTGCCGCCGTACCAGGCGCCGTTCGTGAAGATGTTCGGATTCGGCAGCGTCGCCGGTCCGCCCGCGGGCACATCGCCGAACGGGGCCACTTCCAGAGGCTTGTTGTGATCCTGGCACCACTCGAAATAGTTGACCGCCGTGGGCGCACCGGTGTTGTAGCCGTCGCGATCCGGGGTACAGGGGAGCGAGCCGAGCGGATCGCCCGTGTCGTTCGGATGATGGCCGTACGGGTCCCAGTTCAACCCGCGGCCGGTGAAGTAGAAGATTCCTTCGAACGCCTCTCCCGGCGTCGTATCGGTGTTGAACATCAGCAGTCCGGCGAGGGCGTCCGTCGTGCAGCCGGTCGCGCTGCCGTTGACCCGGCAATCGGTCGCGCTCAGCTGCAGGGTGCCGTCGCGCCCCAGAATGCGTACATGGTTCGCGTGCTCATGGAACGGATGTTGCCAATGCCCCTGGCCGATCGAGCGCACCAGCATCATCTCGCCCGGATGTAAGTGCGGATTGCCGTTGTAAGGCTGGTGCGGATATTCGGGCGCATAGTTCGGATCCATGTCGTCGGGCATCGAGCGGCCATTGATGATGAAGTACGCCGGGTGATAGGGCTCGGTGGCCACATCGAGGCTGCACCCCAAGGAGTTCGCGTTGGCGGTGCACGCGGCCGTCCGCACCGGGTCATTGACTTCCGCGAGCGCCTGGTTATAAATCCTCGGATCCATCTCCGCCCACTGGAAGAGGTATTCGCGGTCGTAGCAGGACTTGGCATCGTCATAGGCGGCGGGCGCGAGGCGGAAATCTCCCTCGCCCCAAAATTTCTTGGCTGTCGCGTTACCGCCCGGGTTCGTCAGCGGCAAGCCGGCGGTGCAGGCGGAGGGGGGGGTCGCAGGCAGGACGATGACCGCGCCATACAGCCCCATCTCGATCTGCAGGTCGCCCTGTGTACCGCTGTAATAGGCGTGCGTGCCGGGCGAAATGGCGACGAACGTGTAGGACACGGTACCGCCGGCCGCCGCCTCTTGCGTCAGCACTCCTCGCACGCCGCCGGTTGCCGTGACGTTGAATCCGGGAAATAGGATCGAGGTGTTGCCCGCGGCCGTCGGCAATCCGTTTTGCAGGTTGACCGTGACGGTCTGTCCCTCGGTGACGATCAGCGTTGGGCCCGGAACCTGCATGGAGTTGCACGTCGGTGCGGTGATCGCGGCCGGCGCAAAGCCCGTGGGTGCGCCGTTGCACCCATACCCCCAGGAGTAGATCGCAGCCCCGTCCGGCTGGTTCAGATAGGCGGGCTGCGCCGTCAAATTGAAGGTCGCGGTGGTGCCGGTACCCCCTGTGATTCCGGGAGCAGCCGCGTGAGTCATCGCCGCCAGCGACAAGCCCAGGATCGGCGCCAGAAGCCATCGTGCGATCGAGGTAGAGGTGTTCATGTTCGTTGCTCTCTCTTTGCCGGTCACATCACGCAGGTGTTGCCGAAGGTGCCGCCGTCGGTCCCCGTCCCGCTCGGACCGACCACCTTGGTGCAGATATGCACCTCGGTCATGAGTCCGCCGAAGTTCTCCTGGTCATTCGACAGATGGTCGAGCATCGGCGTGTAGAGGTAGAAGACGCTGCCCGCCGGGTAGAGCTGCGCCGCGCAGCCTTTGGCTCCGCAACCGGCGTCGCTCGCGTCCAGGACCACATCGAGCGACTCGCCGCCGCCGAGCGTGATCGAGTTGGTGTAGAACTCCATGTTGTTGCCCGCTTGATCGCGCA
>DASXMX010000400.1:0-2099 GCA_036495445.1 Tepidisphaeraceae bacterium | reverse complement strand
GGCGGCGGCCCGCCGCGCGCGGCGGGCCGCCGAGGCTGCCGCGCCGGCCTCGGCCTGGAGCTGCCGGCACAGCGGAGCATCCGCGTGAGCCGCGCAGTCGATGGGCTCGGTGCGCGCTCGGTCCGCCCGGTCGCGCACCTCCTGCAGCGTCGCCCGGGTCTCCCGCACCCGGTTCTGGAGGTCCACTCGCACGGGCTCGATCGATTTGCGGGATGGGACGGCGGCCAAGGCCGTCTTCAAGTCCACCACCGACGCGGGAGGGGCCAGCTCGGCCAATGCCGCGATCGGCTCCCGCAGCGTCGCCCGTTGATCCCCCAAGGCCGCGATGGCGTCTCGCAACGCCTGCACCTCCGCCCGGTGGGTGCGGATCGTCTCCCACGCTGGCACCGTCTCCGGCAGAATCTGGAGCCAAGCGTCGAGTTGCGCCGCCGCCTCCCGAACGTCCACCGACATGTCCGGCCCGAGCAGTAGCCCGAGCCGCCCGCGCGCCTGACGAACCCATTCCTGAACCTCCGGGAGGGCTGGGGCCGCGTCGGACAACATCCGCTCGCGAACCCGTTCCAATTCGCGCGCGATTTGGACCAAATCCTGCCGGGCGTTCCGCTCGATCTGCTCGGCCGACGAACCCCCGGACGGCGGGTCAGATTCAGGCGGTTGGACGTTGTTTTGTGAATCCTCTTGCGGTACGGCCATGCCAGTCCCCGTTGCCCACCCGATGAACAAGTGCGACAGCCAGTATAACTCACAATTGCTAGTTTGTGTGAGGTGAAGCGAGAAGCAGCCTGACACTGTGAGGCAGCTCACGGCCGATTGGTTCCGCGCGGCAGGTTCCGCGTTGGTTTGTGCCGGGCCGATCCATCGCCTATACTGGGGCGAAACTCACGGGGCCGTAGCTCAATTGGGAGAGCACCACGTTTGCAACGTGGGGGTTGTCGGTTCGAGCCCGATCGGCTCCATCTCGACGCCGCACCGTTTCGGTCGCGGCGTCGCTATTTTTATGGAACTCTCGCGACCAACCTCCCTGCCCCTCCCCGCGCGCCCGACTCGCGGCCCGCAGGCAATCCTGATCCTCGGTGCGGCGCTCTTCAGCCTCGGTTACATCGCCTGGGCCGTGGCCGGATGGGGCTGGCATGACTGGCGCGGATTCTTCGACGGTGTGCCGCGAGATGTCGTCAGCGCGGGAATCGTCCTGCTGTTTGTGGGGACGTTCTCCCTGGGCTGCAACGTCAGCGCAGGCCGCCGGGACGAGGCCGCGAATAATTGGATCTTTCCCGTGATGCTGGCGGTCGGCTTGGCGCTGGGGTGGGTCGCCCCGCATAATGACCATCGCAACCTGCACACGGTCGGCGGCGACCCGATCGCCTACTTGGGCGCGATCTTCTTCCTGCTCGGAACTATCTTGCGGCTCGCTGCCGTGCGGACGCTGGGGCCGCGGCATAGCGTCTGGGTCGCCGTGCAATCGGATCATGCGCTCGTGACGACCGGCCTTTATCGCTTCGTGCGCCATCCCAGTTACGTCGGCGCCCTGCTGGCGGTCTTCGGCTGGGCCCTCGCCTTCCGCAGCGGCCCGGGCCTGTTGCTGGCGACGCTCATCGTTCCCCCGATCCTCTCCCGCATCCGGGCCGAGGAACAACTGCTGCTCGCCGAGTTTGGCGACGCGTACCAAACCTACCAACGCCGCACTTGGCGGCTGGTGCCGTTCGTCTACTGACCTGTTAACGCGAAGCTCTTACTGGGTGGCACGGACATACGGATTCACTTCCCTCGACAGTCGGAGTTGGTAAACTCCCGCCCATCTCGGGGCGGTTCACGTCTCGCCGGCCTGCATGCTGTTTAACTCGCTCTCCTTTCTGCTCTTTTTCCCGATCACAACGATCATCTACTTCGCGCTGCCGCACCGGTTCCGCTGGATTCAGCTGCTGGCCTGCAGTTGCCTTTTCTACGCCTCGTTCATCCCGGGCTACCTGTTTATCCTGCTGTGCGTCATCGCGATCGATTACCTTGCCGGACTGGGCATCGAGCGATCGCAGGGCCGGCTGCGGCGACTCCTGCTCGCGCTGAGCTTGGTGGCCAACGTCGGTATCCTGGCGGCGTTCAAG
>DASXMX010000399.1:0-11837 GCA_036495445.1 Tepidisphaeraceae bacterium | reverse complement strand
CGCGATTCTGTTTTGCGGGCACCGAAGCGGCGGTGGTGACTCACTGCTAAGACGCGACGCGAGCGATCACTCTTTGGCGCGGCCGGCCGGCCGGGTGGTCGGAGCCGTTTGCGCCAAGGCGGGGTCGGCGGAAAGCATGCCACGCACGTTGATGGAGAATTTCGTCCCCATGAACCAGGGCCGGATCTTTGCCTCGTGTCCGTTCGCCGGCGTCCAGAAGGCGTTCAGGATGAATTCCTTCTCGTCACTGGCGCCTGCGGGCCGCTCATGGACGAGCGAAATGACGGTCTTCACCGTCATCTCGCCGACCTCCGAGGTTGGACGGCTGCTTACGACGTCCGAGACGGGGTTGTCTTTCTTCGCAAACCGCCACGCCGCCACCGAGCCGTCAGGAGCGATGGACTTGGGCTCCACGACGTCGACAACATGCAGCGACCACGCGTTCATTTCCGCGATGATGCGCTCCAACTCGGCTGCGGGAATCATCGTGAACCATGGCGGCGGGTGCGGATCGCGACGCATGTCCGCAAGGAAGATGTTTCCGACGGGGCCAAGGTCACTCACCAAAAACCGAGCCGGCGAGGCCGGCGCGGCAGAGGGTGGATGGTCCTTCTCCGCAACCGCCGGTTCAGCCGGCGCCGTGGCTGCGAACCCTCGACTGCGGGTGGCCGCCAACGCGAGCAGGAGGACGAGTCGAAAGCAGAACCTGGCCATTTGTGTCACGCTCATTCGTTGGCCACAGACCCTAATCATCCAATCCGTTTCCGTCGAGAATCTGCCGCATGCATTTCTCAACCCGCGGCGCCCGGGTCTTGACTGTTTGGCTGCAGAAGAGTGAAGAAGGCATGCCCTCCGGCGTCCGGCGTGAGTGCGTCAACGGCCGGCCTTCAGGCCAGGGATTTCGTCCAGGTGGCGGATGGTATTCGAGGTGGAACAGCTTGAGGTATTCGGCGAGCGTCGACAAACCAACGGCCGCACGGCGTTCGTCGACGCGCGCCTCGTCCGCAATTGGGTAGAGGACCAGCTTCCCGCCGGTCTCGGGGCCGGCGTGAAGTTGTGTCCCGTACGTTTGCGGCTTTCCTTCTTTCGTCAGAATCCGATCCTCCAACATGGCGACGTCACCGGCGTTCGCGTCGCCGCGTTGCGCCGCGGCGCGAAGGAGCGGGAGGTAATTCTTTTGCGAGGCGAGGTTCGCGTGCTGGACGATCAGGAACGCGGCATTGCTCGCCTCCTCGCCCACTAGCGCGTTGCCCGGCCAACCATACCGGTCGACGATCTCGCCGAGCCGGGCAATGTTTTCCCGGTCGATCACGGCCTGCTTAAAAATGAGCGCGACGACCGCCAGCGAGGGCTGCGTGGCGGCCGGGGCACCCGTGGTGAGGCGGCGCTGCAACTCCGTACGGTACCGCTGATCCTCCGCCCGCCGCTTGATCAACTCCGCCCGCAACGACTCGTTTTCTCGCGGCGCATCCGCCGATTCCCGCCTCGCGGGAGGTTCGGCGGCAAGGCCCACGCCCGGGCCAAAAAGTCCCAAAAACAAAAACGCCAGGATGACCCGGAAGGCGGTGATGGCCATTACGACACCTTAGGCAATTTCGAATTCGCGTCCCGCGTTCGACTGTGTTTCGCATCGAGCCAGGCCGGCCGTCGCCAGGCGATGAGTGTCAGCAGCAGGCCGGCCGCCGCGAGGGAGACGGGCCAGGCGAATCGATCCTCGAAATGCCGGGCTGTCAGACGTTGTACCGCAATCGCAGCGTAGAAAAGCCCGGAAAAGAAGAACGACTTCATCTGCTTGGGCACGCTGATGAACACGAACGCCAGGGCAGCGACGGGCAGGATCAGCTCGGGCACGGTCCAACCGGTTGCGCCGATGGGCCACTGGTCTTCCAGGTGCAGCACCGGTAGGAGCAGATGCGACGGCGCGAGCCAGAAGAGCAGGTTTCCGATCCATCGCAGCCACGCGCTGCTGGCCGATCGATCCACCAGGAAGCCGACGGTCAGGTACAGCACGCCGTTGATCATGAAGCTGTAGTCGATCTGCCGGCCCAGCACATCGCCTTGCGCGGCCCCGGTCAAATGGAGCCATTGAAGCGTCGGCCCGAACCGCGCAATCACTGTGAGCGACGAAAGCAAAAAGAACAGCGCGAAGACATAAAACGGCGACGCGAACGATTCGATCCGCCACCGCAGGTCCCACGCCATTGCGATCAGCAGAAGGACCGCCCCCAGCCCCAGGTACCAACCGGCCACGGTATCAAAGTGCCCGGCTTCCCACTGCGTGCGCAATCCCAGCCGTCCGAAGCCGACGGTCACGAAGGCGATCAGGCTGATGGCCGAGAGAATCGCGAACGCGGCCGTCCGCGTCGCCCGCCATGCCGCCAGGCTCATCAACACGAATACAGCGGTGGCGATCAGCAATTGATTGTTCGTCGCCAATCCCGACAGCAACTCCCGATCCGGCTGTGGCACCGCGAGAATCCGAAAATGCGCCAACGCCGTTGCCACTGCGACCGGCAAAATGACGGTGCCGCCGATCAGCATCACCAGCGCCACGCGGGGCACGCCGCGGCGCCACAAGAGCGACCCGCCGACCAGCAGGATCGCGGACAATGCGGCCGGCAGGGCGGGCCGGGCCCAATGCAACCCCGGCCACGGAAATGCGAGCATCAAGAACGCGCTGACCGCGCACGACCACACCCCCAGATGCAAAACGACTTGCGAAAACGAGATTCGCCGGCTGTCCAGCACCCAGGATTCCTGCCGCTGCCGAAGCCGCCCGTATTTGTCCAGGAAGTAATCGCACTCCCGCGCCGAGATCATCCGGTCGCCCTGCCATCGCCGGATGTCGGTAACGTGGCGGTCGATCCCGTGCTCCAGCGTTGCGGCCAGCAACGTCGGATTCGCCAGCACCGGCTGCCCCTCCATCCACCGCCGCAGGTCCAGCAGGAACTCATGCGCTGATGGATAGCGCCGCCCCGGCTCCTTTTCCATGGCGGTCAGGCAGATCGCCTGCATCGCCCCTGGAATCTCCTCGCGCAGCGATCGCGGCAACGGCGGATCGCCCTGGCGAATGGCCGTCAGCACTTCGCGACGCGTCGGGCCCACGAACGGCCGCTGCCCCGTGAGCATTTCGAACAACACCACTCCGGCGGAAAACACATCCGCACTGGGCTGGGCCGCCTGCCCCGCGCTTTGCTCCGGCGCCAGATAGGCCGGCGTGCCTTGGGCGGGCGACAGCGCGTTCACCACCCGCGCGATTCCAAAATCGACCAGCTTCACCTGCCCCTGCGAATTCACCAGGATGTTGGCCGGCTTTAAGTCCCGGTGCGTCAATCCCGCACGATGCAGTGCCGCCACCGCCCCCAGCGCCTGCGCAAACGCCGAGACCTGTTCCCGCACAGGCCGTCCTGCCAGCGCCTGGGTGATTGGGAAGCCATCCACCAATTCCATCGCGATGAACGGCACCGCCGTGGATTCGGAAATCGCGTAGACCGATGCGATGTTCGGATGCGTCACGTTGGCCAGCAGCCGCGCCTCTTCGAACGCGCGTGCAACTGCATGCTCATCGCCCGCTGCTGCGAAACATTTAATGGCCAGCAGGCGCTTCAGCTTCAGATCGCGCGCCTTGAAGACCACACCCCCGGCCCCTTGCCCCAGCGTTTCCAGGATCTCATACTGTCCGGCCGCCAGCGCTTCCAGTTTGCGCCGCAGCTCGAGCTCCCGTCCCGAACCGGTTACCGTGCGCAGCCGATCCACCAACTGCTCGTCTTCGAGCGAGTCCGCCAGCGATGCGCGTGTCGGCGGCGGATCTACCATTCCGCCTCCACCGTCGGTAGGAGCCGGCGAATCCGCTCCAGCACTCGCCGTTTGTTCTGGTACACGACATCCACCGAAACCCCCAGGTGAGCCGCCACCTTCTCCGCCGGCCAGTCACGCAGCGCGAACAAGTCGAACGACTCGTAGGTCTGCGGCAACACGGCGAGCCGCACTCGCTCCAGACAATCCCGCAGCACCGCCGAGGCCCATTCCTGTTCGATCGCCTCCGCGATCGCCGGATCGGTCACCGCCACGTCGCGCAGCGCCTCCGGCGATCCGCCCGGCCGGCGCCTGCGCTGAAGATCGCGCACCTTGTGCACCATGATTCCCGCCAGCCAATCCCGTAGCCGGCCCGCCTGCGCCTGATACTTCCCTGCCCCATACGCCACCACGAACGCCGCCAGCGTTTCCTGCACCGCGTCTTCCGCGTCCGCCGCGGCCAGCCGTAATCGTGCCGCCACTGCCAGCAACAGCGGCCGATACCGCTGGTCGAACTCCTGCCAGGCCTGGGGGTTCGCGCGATCCTTCAACCCTTCGAGCAGCGCCGTGCTGGTCCGCGTCAAACTCGCCTCGGCAGGGGGCATGGGATGCCACTCTATCAAGGCCCGTCATGATTCTGAAATTATTCCGGCCCGTGTCAGATCGCCCACCCCGCCCGCGAATTGACCATAGAAAGGAAACCCCTCATGACAAAGACACCCTTGGCCCTGTTCCTCGTCTCCCTCCTGTGCCTTGCCGGCTGGTGCGTTCGCTCCGTCCAGCCGATTCTGCAGGACAATCAGCTCGTCGCCGGCGATCCCTGGCTCGGCTACTGGATCACGGAGGACAAAGAACTCATCACCATCAACCCCAAAAACGGTAACGACAAAACGTACAACGCCGTCTACATCGACAAGGACGGCAAGATCGGCACCTTCGACGTGCGCTTCGGCAAGGTCGGCGACCTGACGATTGCCGAATCCCACCCCACCGACCCCCGCGCCGACGCCAGCGACGGCTACAAGCTGCACCTGCTGCCGCTTTACTCCTTTGCCGTTCTCGGCCAAGCCGCCAACGGCGACGTGACGCTCCGCCTGATGGATCCCAAGTGGCTCAAAACGTATCTGGAGGCCCACCCCAGGGAACTGGCGTACATCATGCCCGATGGAGACGATCCCCTCTTCACCGCGCCCACCGCCGACCTGCAGGCGTTCCTTCTCAAGCACGCCTACGA
The DNA here is from genome assembly GCA_036495445.1 of Tepidisphaeraceae bacterium. Lineage (GTDB taxonomy): Bacteria > Planctomycetota > Phycisphaerae > Tepidisphaerales > Tepidisphaeraceae > DASXMX01. The sequence goes on along the minus strand of DASXMX010000399.1, from coordinate 6,808 downwards.
TGAGGGTGCCTTTGGCACACCCGCTCGCCTGCATCGAGTCCCCGTGCCCACGCAACCGAGCACGAAATAACGGTCAACGCCCCAAAAATGACTCACTCGTGTAAAAACCGGGACGGGGCGTGAAAACCGGAACGACTCTGAATGTCGCGTGACGGTGCGCGAACGTGCAGGCGGCCAAGCGGCTGTCGTTCGACCCGTTCGTGCGCTACTACGTGAGCTCGGCGATCCCGGATTGCCGGGTGCGGCCGCGAGGTACTCCGGCCCGGAGACCACCCGGCTGGCCCGGGAGCGGTATGCCTGGGCGTATGAGGCGGGCTCGTATTCTGAGCCGCGTTCATGTCTCGATGGATCCGAGGTTCGTTGACGGGCCTGCTCCAGCATATACCAACTGCCCCGAATAACCGCGGCGTGCTAATGGCCTGCCGGATATCATAAATTTGCTCATATCTGCAGCATGTTGCGCACCGTTAAAATAGACAATATCATCATATTCGTTTATTGTGTAATAAGATACGTTCAACATTGATCGCAAATTCGCGCCACACTGCGCCACAAAATTACAGCTCGCTGAACTTGAGGCGCCCGCCTTCCGCACGGCGGCTGCCGAATGATGACGGTTTTGCAGGAAGCCGGGAATTCGGGAAATCGACCGGCCTTTCGGAAGTTTCAACCCGTGCGCCCGAACAAGGAAGTCGGCGGGCAGGTTGTCTGAGCCTCTCGGCCGGGGATGGCGTAAGATGAGTTCGGGAGTGCGATGATGATGTTGAAGCGTCGCGGGGATCGTTCGGGTTGGCGGGGGTCGCGGCAGCGAACGCGCCGCGCGTGGATGGAGTCGTTGGAGTCGCGGCAGTTGCTGTCGGCGACGAACCCGCTGATGCACTCGGACGCCATTCGGCTTTCGCCTGCGGACGCGAGCACGACGACGCAGGTGGACGGGTATTCGCCCGCGCAGATCCGGCACGCCTACGGCTTCGACACGGTCGGCTTCAGCAACGGCGTGGCCGCAGATGGCTCGGGGCAGACGATCGCGATCATCGATGCATACAACGACCCGAAGATCTCCTCGGATTTGACGACGTTCGACGAGCAATTTGGCCTGAGCGCGGCGCCGAGCCTGAAAGTGGTCAATCAGACGGGCGGAAGCACGCTGCCGACGACGGACGGCGGGTGGTCGGGCGAAATCGCGCTGGATGTCGAGTGGGCGCACGCGATCGCGCCGAACGCCAATATCCTGCTGGTTGAGGCCAATTCGTCCTCCTTGACTGACCTGATGTCGGCGGTCGATTACGCCCGCAAGGCGGCGGGCGTGGCAGTCGTTTCGATGAGTTGGGGCGGCAGCGAGTTCTTCAGTTGGGACGGCAGCGAGTTCACCGGGCAGACGCAATACGACAGCTACTTCACCACGCCGTCCGGTCATCAGGGCGTGACGTTCGTCGCGGCGGCGGGAGACAGCGGGGCGAGTTCGGGCGTCCAGTGGCCGGCCAGTTCGGCCAACGTCCTCTCCGTCGGCGGGACCAGCCTCTACGTCGCCGACCAGAACGGCACTTATTACACCGAGTCCTCCTGGGACGGCACCAGCGGCGGGACGAGCCAGGTCGAGCCCGAGCCTTCGTATCAGAGCAATGTGCAGAGCACGGGCGTGCGCACGACGCCCGATGTGGCGTACGACGCCGACCCGAATACGGGCTTTGCCGTGTATGACTCGGTGCCTTATCAGGGCGCGACCGGGTGGCAGGTCGTCGGCGGGACCAGCGCCGGCGCGCCGCAGTGGGCGGCCCTGGTGGCCATCGCCGACCAAGGCCGGACCGCGGCGGGCAAAGGGACGCTTGACGGGACGAGCCAGACGCTGCCCGCGCTGTATGGCCTTTATGTATCGTACGGGGCCAATCCGGTGACGTATGCCCAGTACACTAACGACTTCAACGACGTGATCGACTCGGGCGGCGGCCGCGGCGGGTGGCGATGGCGGTGGGGCGGGTTGGGCTTCAGCAATCCCGCCACCGCCGGGTACGACCTGTCCACTGGCTTGGGAACGCCCAAGGCCGCCAACGTCATCCAGGCGCTTTCGGGCACGTCGATTTCGACGACGACCGGGACGCCGGGCGGCGGGGACACGCCGCCGAGCGGCGGCACGCAGCCCCAGCAACTCCCCGCCTCGCAACTCGACGTCGCGTTTGCCAGCAACCCCGTGGCGTCGGTGATGGGCGGGCAGCGGGCCGTCCTACGGCTCCGCATCACCAATGACGGCAGCACCCGGTTCACCGGCCCGGTCTCCGTCGACCTGTACGCCGGCACCAGCAGCGCCACCGATGCGACCAGCATCGGCAACGACACGCACGTCAGCCAGTCGGTCTTCTCCAATGTCGACCTGGGCGTGGGCAAGTCGAAGGTCGTGACGGTGAAATACGATTACCCGACGTCGCTCTCCAGCGGCGCCTATTTCCTCATCGCCTCGCTGCAGGAAATGGGGCTGAACGTCGCGTCGGCGGCGACAAGTTCGCCAAGCACCATGCAGGTCACCGCGGCCCAGGTCGACCTGGCGGCGTCGTTCGCCGCGAGCCAGCCCGTGACTGTCAAAACAGGCCGGATGACCTCCGTCGTCGTGACGATCCAGAATCTCGGGAATGTCACCGCCGCCGGCACGCTGGGCGTGAACCTTTACGAGTCCAAGGACGGCACGCTGAACACCGCGACCGACGCGCTGATGAACGGGATCGCCGGTCGCTCGATTCACATCGCCCCGGACCGCTCGATCCGCGTCCGCCTCTCCTTTGTGGCCCCGGCCAACCCGGCGCCGGGCACGTACTCCCTCATCGCCGCGATCAACAGTTCGACCCAGGTCGCCGACGGGAACGCGGCCAATGACACCGCCGTGATCGCGACGCGGGCGTCGTAGGTTCTGCCGCTCCCGTTGCCGCGACGAGGGGGGCGGTGTCCAAGGGCGAGGCAGAATGTTAGACTACGGACATGGTTGCGAAGAACCTTCTTGACAACGTCCTCGCCCTACCGGTTGACGACCGCCTCGAGCTCTTCGAGAAACTTCGCGAGAACCTACTCAATGACCCTGAACTTAGTGCGTTGACAGCGGAGGAAATGCAACTGCTTGACGAGCGATTGGCCGAGTTCGAGGCTGATCCGACCGGTGGCGCGCCGTGGGAAGAGGTCGAGGCACGGTTGGCCGGGCTGCTGAAGGGGCGGGCGTGAAACATAAGCTCCGGGTTCGGCCGTAAGCCGCCACCTTCCTCCTGCACGTCTCCAGCGGCGCAACGGCGGCCCCGTTTTGACTTTCGGAAGCGCGACTGGCAGAATCGCCGGTCCCGGCGGGGGTCCGGCGTTGGAGTGACACCTGGGTTTGGCTCGCGGCTGGAGACATTCGATGCGCGCACCTTGGAAACGAGCGGCGGCGATCGCCCTTGCGACCTGTGGCTTTTCCGCTCTCCCCTTTATTAACGGCTGCAAGACCGACGTCGAAGCCGCTGACGCGAAAGTCGCGGTGGAAACCGATAAGGCGGTCGACGCACTGCAAACCGACCACCCGCAGGCCGCGCGGGAGGCAATCGAGACCGCGGCGGCAAGCAAGTCCGCTTCCCCCGACGTGCAGATCCAGACCTCGCTGCTGGCCGCCCAGGCTGACCTCGACGCGGCCGGGTTGCTGATGAGCGGCCCGGGGCCGTCGGACATCTCGGCCGCGGCGTTTAAGGCGGTGGTGGACGGGAAGGCGCAGACGGGCACGGACGTGCCCAACCTCACGCCGCAGGATCGCGCCGCACTGCGCGGGATCGAGCAGCGGCAGAACCGCGTCGAGCAACTGCTTTCTCAAATCGCCTCGGTCGCCGGACAGATGGCGCTGAACAACATCAACGTCGCCGGTTTCAAAGCGCTGGAGCCGACCAAGGCCCGCGAGGCACTGCGGCAAGCGGCCAACGACGCCCAGAAAGGGAATAACGGCGCTTGGGTTGCCGGCACGGCGCCGATCCCTTCGCTCGAGGGGCTCAAGGCCAGGGAGCAGGACCTGCAGAAGCAGATCGGCGACCTTACCGCACAGCGCGACGACTTGAACGCGAAGCGCGGCCAGGCGCTGCAGCAGGCGGCAAAGTTCGGCCAACAGGCGGATTCGACCACCGGGTCGGAATCGGTCGGGTTCTTCACCCAGGGAGCCAATCAGCGGAAGGAAGCGGCCGACGACGAGGTGAAGATCGCGCAGCTCGAAGCGCAGCTCGCGCCGCTGCAGCAGGACCTTCAGCTCGTCCAACTTCAACAAAAGACGATCGGCGACGTGCTCGCCACTTACGCGGATCAGACGCAGCAGATCGAGAGTGGGTGGAAGAACGTCCAGCAGCGGATCGACCAGGCTTCGGCGCTGACCAAGACGCTGCTGGAAGGCAACGGCGGGTCCAGTGCAGCAGCGACGGCGCCAACCGATGCCGCGGGCGGAGCGACCGCCGCGAGCACGGTGGCCACGCCGCGTTCGCTGTCCGCCCTTGCGACGGAGTTGGACAACGAAACCAAGGAACTCCAAGCGCTGCGGGGCAAGGTCGTCGCGCTGCTGAACAGCGCTTCCAAGCATTTTGAGGACGCGGCCACCACGGCGGCGACGCTCACGAAGAACCTGAACACGCTCGTTGCCAGCCCCGATGCCGCCAAGGTGCCCGATCGCCGCGCCTGGCAGGAGCGGATCTCGCTGAACAGCCCGGCGGTGTTCAAGCTCGGGCAGGCGGCGGTGCAGAACCGCTTCGCCCGGCTCTACACCGACGCATACGCCGAACTCGCCCGACGCAATCAGGTCGGGACGCTGGTGGCCGACGCCCTGAAGGGGGCGGGCATCGCCGCGCCGCAATCGGTGGCAGCGGCGCTGCCGGCGCCCGGCACGGCGGTCTCGGTGGATGCGCAGCTCAAGCAGTACCAGGGTGACCTGAAGTCGGACAGCCCGCCGTTCCAGAAGGACGCGTCGGAGCTGAACGACCTGGCCAACGCCCAGCAGACGTCGCCGGCGGCCTTGCAGGCGGTCGTCGCGACGCAGGCGGACGTCGCCTATCACTGGGCCGCGAGCCTCATCAATGATGCATCGAACACCGCCGGGTCGGGCGAGTTCGCGACGCAGTTGGCGAACGTTTGCCACGCCGCCCTCATGACCACCAACTACGGCCAGGCGCAGTTCTACTTGCTCCAAGGCAAGCAGCAGGAAGGCGCCGCCCTGATGAAGGCCGCCACCGACGAACGCGACAAGCTTGCCGAGGCCAACGCGCAGGGCCTGCTGCCAGCGGTCCTGCCCGTCGGCCTCGCGTTCGAAGCCAAGCCGGCGCCGGGTGCGACGACCGCGCCGGCTGGACCTGGCACGATTGGCACGCCGGCCGCGCCGGGCACATCGGCACCGGCCACGCAGCCCACCGAAGCCACGCCCGCGCCTGCTGCGCCGCCGGCCAGGGCACCTGCCGATGGCACTGCGCCAACGCCCGGCACGACCCCCGCCACGCCGGGGACGACACCGCCGACGCCCGGTACCACGCCGCCCACGCCGGGTACGACGCCTCCCGCGGAGGGAACGACTCCGGCCCCGGGCACCACGCCTCCGCCCGCCCCTGCTCCCGGGACCCCGGCACCGGCGAAGTAACGGGCGGGCCATCGTGATGTAGGGGCGAACCTCGTCGTCACCCCCTCCCCTTCAATGCGCAAAACACGGGCGAATACAAGATTCGCCCCTACCGAGCACCAGCCCGAACCGAACGGACGCGTCCGCCGAGCGTAAGATCCTGAGGGTTTTTACGCGGAAGGACGTTTGCCTTGAATTGGAAACCGATTGTCAACTGGGGCAGGAGCCGGCCGATGGCGCTGAAAGTCGCGGACCGGCTGGGCCGCGGGCGCGGGCATTTGCGGGTGCTGGACCGGCTGACGCCGCCGCCCCCGGCGCCGCTGAAGCCGGACCTGACGGACTGGGAGCAACGTGAATTGGCCGCGGCGTGGCTGGGCCACGCGACGGTGCTGATCCGCGTCGGCGGCATGACGGTCCTGACCGACCCCGTCCTGTTCAACCGCATCGGCATCGGGCTGGGCCTGCTCACCGGCGGGCCGCGAAGGTTCTTCGCCTCGGCACTGACGGTGCGGGAACTCCCGAAGATCGACCTGATCCTGATCTCCCACGCCCATTTCGATCACCTCGACCGGCCGAGCCTGGCCCGGCTCTCGAAGCAGACGCCGGTCGTCACCGCGCAGCATACGTCGGACCTCGTGCGCGACCTGGGCTTCCGCAGCATCACCGAGCTCGCCTGGGGCGAGCGGACGCGCGTCGGCAGCCTGGAGATCACCGCGGCGCGCGTGAATCACTGGGGAGCCCGGACGTTCCTGGACCATCACCGCGGCTTCAACGCCTACCTGCTGGACGCCGGCACGCGCCGCGTGCTCTACGGCGGCGACACCGCCTACCACGAGGGGTTCAAGGAACTGCCGAAGGTGGACCTCGCGGTGGTGGGGATCGGCGCGTACGATCCGTGGGTCGCGTTGCACGCGACGCCGGAACAGGCGATGCGGATGGCGGACCACGTCGGCGCCGACTTCGTGCTGCCGATGCACCACCGCACGTTCCGGCTGAGCCACGAGCCGCTGGACGAACCGATCGAGCGGATGCTCGCCGCCGCGGGGCGGAATGAGGATCGCGTCGTGGTGCGGGAAATCGGCGGACAGTGGGCGATGAATTAGAAGAGACGCGGGGACGCGGGGACGCGGGGACGCGGGGACGGAGGGCGATCGCATGTGCTTCGTTGGGTGGCATGGGCATGTACTCATGCCCGTGCAAGCCCGAGTTGCCCGCTGG
>DASXMX010000398.1:0-2276 GCA_036495445.1 Tepidisphaeraceae bacterium | reverse complement strand
TGCCAGCAGCTCACCGGCATCGCGTTCCTCGTCCAGGCGCTGCAGCAGAAGCTGGCGATCAACGCCGAGACCGAGGCGGCGCGGGCCCGACAGATTTCAGGATTGCTGAAGGAGGCGGTCGCCCAGGCGCGGAACCTGTCTCACGGGCTCTATCCGGTCGACCCGCAGCCGGACGGTCTGATGGTGGGGCTGCGCGAGATGGCTGCGAATATCCGAGCCATTTTCAATATCGATTGCGCGTTCGGCTGCCCGAAGCCGGTGATGATCCCGGATAATTCGGTCGCGACGCACCTGTACCGGATCGCCCAGGAGGCGGTGCAGAACGCGATCCGCCACGGCAAGGCGAGCCGCATCACGATTGAGTTGGCCGGCCTTGGGCCGAACGGTGTTCGACTGAGCGTCGCCGACAACGGCGTCGGTTTCGCCACCGCCTCGGAAGGGGACCGCAAGCCGGGCATGGGGATGCGCACGATGACACACCGCGCCCAGGTGATCGGCGCGACGGTCGCCATCCGCCCGCAGGCGGGCGGCGGGACCCGCATCGTGTGCGAGCTGCCCGCGGCCAAAATGACAACCAGATCGAACGCCCGGAAGAAATAGGGGCGTATCGATTGACCGGAGATCCGAACGGCATCGCCTCCGAACCCCAGAAGGATCCTTATGGCAACGCCACCGAAAAAGAGTCTCAAGCCTCAGGCTCAGGCCCAGCCTCAACCCGCGTCGCCTGCCGCGCCGGGGGACGCCGGCAAGCGTCGGGTCTTCGTCGTCGACGACCACCCGATTGTCCGGCAGGGGCTCGTCCAACTGATCAACAGCGAGCCGGACCTGACGGTCACGGGGCAGGGGGAGGATGCGTACGAGGCGCTGCGCGCGATCAAGCAGGAGAAGCCGGACCTGTGCCTCGTCGACGTGTCGCTGAAGAACAGCGACGGGATCGAGCTGCTCAAAGAGCTCAAGGCGCAGGACCCGGACCTGGCGGTGCTGATCCTGAGCATGCACGACGAGTCGCTCTACGCCGAGCGGGCCCTGCGCGCCGGCGCCCGCGGCTACATCATGAAGCAGGAAGCCCCCGAGGTGCTCCTCTCCGCCATCCGCAAGGTCCTGGGCGGCGAGATCTACGTCAGCGCCAAGATGGGTGCCACCCTCCTGCAACGGATGGTCGGCGGGAGCAAAAAGGCCAGCGGCGAACTGCCGATGGACCGCCTGACCGATCGCGAAATGGCCGTTTTCCGCATGATCGGCGACGGGCTGAGCGTCAAGGAAATCGCCGACAAGTTGTTCCTCAGCGTCAAGACCGTCGAGGCCCACCGGGAGCACATCAAAGAAAAGCTCAACCTCAAGAGCAGCGCCGAACTCCTCCGCTTCGCCATCCGCAACGCGCCCGGCGCGAGTTAATCGGGGGAATTCCTATGCCGGTTCTGGGCGATGGCCCAATGGTTTGGGGGCGTTGAACGGCCGAGAATCACCTGTGTCACGTGGGTGTGACGGAGGTGCTGTATGACATTGCAAGCGACCGTTCGGCCGGAACCGGAAAGGGCGGAGGCCCAGGAGCGGCGCGGCCGCAGCCGGGTGTTGACGGTGGCGGTGGTCGGGCCGGCGGGGGCGGGCAAGACGGCCGTCCTCGAGGCGACCGCCCGCCAACTCCGCGGACGGACCCGGGTGGCGATCGTTGCCATCCATCCCGCGGCCGACCGGGACGCGGACCGGTGCTCCCGCTACAGCGCGCATGTGCAGGCGGTGAAGACCGCCACGCCGAGCTTCGGCGCGATCAGCCCGGCGCTGGCGAAGGTTGACTGGGCGAACACGGACATCCTGTTCATCGAATCGGTCGGCGGGATCGCCGGGCCGCCCGACCTCGGGCAGGATGTGACGGTGACGGTGCTGGGCGTGACCGGCGGGCACGACATGGCCGCCGAGTACGCCGCGCTGCTCGCGGCTTCCCCGGTGCTGATCCTGGCTCAGGCCGACCTGCAGCGGCACGTCGTGTTCGACATGGGGGCGTTCCGGGCGGACGTCCGGCGCATCAACCCGCTGGCCGACCTGATCGAGGTCTCCGCGTTTGAGAACGCCGGCATCGCCCGCTGGCTCGCCTGGCTCGACCGCCGGCGGCAGGAAAAGGACCCGGGCTACCACCCGCCCGAACCGCCCAAGCCGCCGCCCGAGTGGTTCTTTGGATGAGGAATGATATTGCTGATTTCGGATTGCTGATTGCGGTTTGAAATGCGGTGTCGTGAAACGTGATGAGTGAAACGTGACGCGCGGGCATCGGTCACGTT
>DASXMX010000397.1:0-3453 GCA_036495445.1 Tepidisphaeraceae bacterium | reverse complement strand
CGCTGCTTAACGCGCTGGTCGGCCTGGGCCTGCTCGATCGCTACGGCGACCGCTATGCCCTCACCGATGAAAGTGCCGCGTACCTCGTCACCAAGAGCCCCACGTACCAGGGCTACATGTGCAAGCACGTGAGCGGTCATCTGCTCCGGCGGTGGATGCGGCTCACGGAGGTCGTCCGCACCGGCCGCCCGCAGAACGTCGTCAACGAGCAGGCCGACGGCGGGGCGTACTTTCGCGAGTTCGTCGAAGACATCTTCCCGATGAGCTACGACGCCGCCCGCGCGCTGGCGACGGAACTGATCGAGCCCAAGGGCGAAAAGCCCGTCCGCGTGCTGGATCTGGCCGCGGGATCCGGCGTCTGGAGCATCGCGCTGGCCGAGGCGTCGCCGCGCGTCCGCGTCACCGCGGTGGACTGGCCTGCGGTACTCCCGGTCACGCGACGCGTCGCTCAGCGGCACGGTGTGTTCGACCGATTCACCTTCATTGAAGGCGACCTGATGGCGGCCGATTTCGGCCGCGATCACGCGATCGCGACGCTCGGCCACATTCTCCACAGCGAGGGGGAGGCGCGGAGCCGGCAACTGATTCGCAAAACGTTCGACGCCCTCGCCCCCGGCGGGACGATCGCGATCGCCGAATTCATCGCGAACGAGGAACGCACGGGGCCGGAGGGCGCGCTGATCTTCGCCGTGACCATGCTCGTCAACACCGAGGCGGGGGATACGTTCACGTTCAACGAGATGGCCGGGTGGCTGGCCGAAGCGGGATTCGAGACCGTTCGCCTGTTCGACGCCCCGGGACCGGCGCCGCTGATCCTCGCGAACAAGCCGCGGTAGGGAAGAACCAATGCGCCGCAAAGACGCGAAGACGCGAAGGAAGCCGCAAAGACAATGAAAGGAAGACGCACGGTCCTGGCAATGGTGCTCGAACGGCAGTCTCTCGCGGCGCTCCGGGCGCGCCGCGGAACGGAACCCTCAGCAATCGCCTCATTCTTCTTCTATTTCTTTGCGGATTCCTTCGCGCCTTTGCGTCTTCGTGGCGCATTTTCTTCGGCGCATTTTTTGCGCGGTCCCTTGCAAAACCTCGGGATATTTGTAGGGTGACGGGCTCGGGTCACTGGGAATTCACAACGGATTGTCTTCTCTCGCTACACGGAGGTAGCTATGAAATCGACGCCATCTCGTTTGCGTTTGTCGTTCGCGCGGGCAGCCGCGGCTGCGGTGCTGGCGGCCGGCGGGGCGGGCCTGTTCCTCGGGTGCAATGGCGGGGTCAACCCGGAGATGATCACCTACAACCCCCGCGCCTTCCGCGAGCAGGGCATCGCCCAATACCAGAAGGCCGACTACGTCAACGCCTCCAGCTCCTTCAAGGAGGCCCTGCGGCAGGAGCCGGGCGATTACACCTCGCGCTATTACCTGGGCGAGTGCTACGACAGGATGGGCCAGCCGCAGCGGGCGATCGAGGAGTATCGCACGACGCTGAGCGTCATGAGCAAGTCGCTGGAGGGCAAGGGCGACGTGGCCGTCCGCGGCAAGGTGCTCGAGGCGCTGTCGGAAGCGATCGCCCACGAGCCCGATCGCACGGCGGACCTGGCGCTCATCGAGCGGCAGCAGCCGCGGACGACGGAGAACGCGATCCTCTTGGCCCGCATCTACCGCTACAGCGGCGACGCCGACATGGCCCTTACCCGCTACGCCGAGGCGCAAAACATCGACCCGGCCAATCCGCTGATCGCCAAGGAATTCGGCCTCTATCTTGAGCAACTCGGCCAGAACAAGCGGGCCGACGCCGAGCTTCGCCATGCGTATGCGATGAACACCCGGGACGAGGAGGTCGCCGCCGCGCTGCGCCGCCTGGGCGTGGTTCCCGGCCCGAGCCTCAAGACCGAGGACGCGCTCGAAAAGCCCTTCGTCCCGCTGGGGCCGCTGCCCGAGGTGGACCTGTCGACGTCGAACAAATCGACCACGCCCGGGCAACCGCAACAGCCGCAACAACAGCCGGGCGCGGTTGGCAGCTCGACCTCGCCGCGCGACTGAAGCCTGCCGAGTTCGTACCGAAATGATCGTTCGAAGGGCCGCCGTGACCGCCTCACCGCGGCCTTTCTGTTGCGCCGTAGGGGCGAATCTCGTATTCGCCCTCTGCCGCCGATTCGGCAAAGACGGGTGAACACGAGGTTCACCCCTGCACGGGCGAACACAAGGTTCGGCCCTACGGTGACGTCATAGGACGAAGGGAATCAGGGCTTTCACTTCCCGCTTGTACTGTGCGTATTCTGGGAACTGCGCTCCGAGGATTTCTTCCTCCTTGAGCGATTTGAGCTTGAGCCCCGCCGCGAGGACGACGAGGAACGCCACGCCCTGGAGCGTGGGCGTCAGGGCCACGACGCCCCCGGCGAAGGCGAGGATCACGCCGGAGTAGATCGGGTGTCGCACGAACCGGTAGGGCCCCCGGCGGATCAGCTCGTGATCCTCCTTCAGCGTCACGATCCCGCTCCAGTTCGCCCCGAGCACCCGCCGTGCACCAATGGCGATCGCGACCCCGGCGGCGCACAAAACCATCCCGGCGATCTGCGTCGCCAACGTATGCGGCAGGACGCGAACCGCCAGCGGCATCGTGTGAAAGATGACGTATGCCAGAAGCACCAGTATCATCAGGAACAGCAACCGCGAGGTCCGGCTCTGGCGGTAAACGCTGCGCTTGTTGCCCATCGCGTGAGCCAGCCAGTAGAGGGCGAAGACCAGCCAAAGGCCGTCGATCACGTAGCCGACGACGCGGGTGTCCAGGGGCATGGCGGGAATTCTACTTCATCCTCGCCCCCTCCGTGGAATCCGCCCCGCGCATCAGGACGGCCCACAGACGGCCGATTCTCCCGGATCCGACCGCACGGCGGTTTGTCCGACCTGCGGAGGGATTGGGCCTGTTCAGCCCCGACGCCGCGCGATACGCTCGTCGGGAGAGCACGTCATGGCCGCACGCAAGCGCAGTTCATCGCCGCCGCGCCGGGGGAACCCGGCCGTCTCCCGCGCCGACGGCGGTCGCCCCAAGGCGCCGGCGGGCCAAACGAGCGGCGAAGCCGGCGCCGACAGTCTCCGCGAGGAAGCCGAACGGAACTGGGCCGCATCGGATCGACGGGCCGCGCGCAAGCGTCGCCGCAAGGATGCCAAGCCGAAACAGTAGATTGCTGCGGCGATGGAGCCTGCCCCATCCACCGATCCTCTGCCCAACGACGTCTGCGCGCCCCGTTGTCCCAACCGGGGCAAAACACAGGGGCGCCAGTGTTCTGTCTCGACCCTCTCTCGTTGATCAAAACTCGCCCCACGCCGAGGCAGAGCGCGGAAGGGGCCGTCCCGTCGGAATCCCGCGTGTCGGCGCCGCCCCGGATCTGGATGCGCCGTCGCGTCTCGCTGGAAAGACAGCGATCCGGGATCCGGGACGGCGCGGCGGGCAATGGAG
>DASXMX010000396.1:0-7507 GCA_036495445.1 Tepidisphaeraceae bacterium | reverse complement strand
AAGGCGGCCTCCAAGACCCGCACCAGGAGTCGCCCGTTACGGCCGTTCGGAACAAACCTTTGGTATTCCGGAAACCACCGACGGATCGCCCGCGCGCCCAGGTTACCTCCCGCTTTCAGCATGGACCGTGCGGCCCGCTCGGGCACGGAATAGCGGGGCGCGGTCACCGTCAGCGGCACTTCCAGAAGTGGCGAGGTGCCGCCCCGGCGGATGTCGTCGACATCGAGGAAGTACGCGCGTTCGGGAAAACCGGTATAGTCGGCGCCGCCGCGGCCGTTCGGGTCGCCCTTGTAGGCCGACCAGCAGAGGTGCGGCGTCACCGAGCAATCCACGCGATATCCGTGCTCCAGCAGAATCCGGGCGTAAGTGGCGTTGAAGGCCCACCGGCCCGCCCGATGGCTGATGATCTTCACGCCGAAGGCGTTCTCGAGCGCATCGGTCATTATCGCCACTTTGCGCCGGATCACGTCTTCCGGGTACTCGATCAGAAACGTCTGATGCTCGTTGTCGTCGTCGGTCAGGGGTACGATCGGCGGGGAATTCCACGCGTGCAGATGCATTCCGATTTCGCCCGCGTTTCGGGCGAGGACGTCCCTGCCGAACTCCCGGAACACCGGGCAATTCGCCATCTCCCAGTTGGCCAGCCACGTCGGCCGCAGGCCATACTTTTCGCAGAGCTGCTGAAACCGCGGCAGATAGCGCGCGTTGGCCGTGGTGATTTCCCTGGGCTTGGCCCAGAGGTTGTCTCCCTCGGTGTCGATCGTCACCAGAAACGCGGGGCGGGGGAATGATTTGGTCGCGGGCATGTCCATAGGCCGCAGGTCCACTTCAGAAACGAGTGCGCCTTTTGCGTTCAGGGGGCGGGCTTCGGCACTCGCGCGAGTTGGGCACTGCCGGACGGACGCTCGCCCGCCTCGGCTCGCGCGAACAACCCACGCCTGCACCGCCGCCAGGCCTTCCCGAGGAGGATTCGCGCCACGTGCCTGAGCGTGTCGAGACTGACGCGCCAATCACGAACATCGAAGTCGAAAAATGCCACCGGCGGTTTGTATGTTCGAATGATGGCCCACCACGACAGCGCCCCCTCGCTCACGTACGACGGCGCAGCAAGGCAATCACGGGCGAGCACGATGTGGCGGAAGTGGTTGCCCCGCGGCGAGACGGGGGCGGGGTTTTTCCCGATGACGTCCAGGTAGTGCAGCCAACCGAGCGGCACGCCGGCGTACGGGGCCGCGTCGGCGGTCACGCTGTATCGAGGGTTCGCCTCGATCATCATCACCTGGCCGGTCCGGGTGTCGCGCTTCAGCTCGATCTCGCAGACGCCCTTGTAGCCGATGCCGCTGAGGAAGCGGTCGCACAGGGCGTCCGACTCGTCGTCGCGCGTGGACTCACAGATGCTCGCGGAGCCGAAGTGGATCGGCGTCGTACGCAGTTCCCGCACGATGCAACTGCCCAGTCGCCGGCCCGTTATGGAGTAACACGACAGGTAGACGAGTTTTGCCGTATCCGGCCCGCAAATCTCCTCCTGGAGGACGACGCTCGGCGTCACCCCGGAGCAACTGAGGTATGCAGTGTAAAGTTCCTCCGCGTCCGCGGCCACTTTGAGCTTCTTGCCGCGGAGGGGGTTTTCGGGACTGAGCTGCTCCCAGTGCCGGAAATGAAGCGGCTTCATGATGCACGGAAACGTGCACCCGTCCGCAAACGCCTTCACTTCATCCAGCGAACGCGCCACCTTGGACCGCGGGACCGCCAGCCCGTGGGCGGGGGCGAGCTCGTACTGGTATTCCTTCGTCGCCAGCGACGCCTGCGCCGCGATCCCTTCTTCGGAGAAGATGAAATGCTCCCGCAACCTTGCGGCCTCGCGCGCGATGGCGGAGACGAATTGGTCCGCCGAGGGGATCAAAACAGGCTTGCGACCGACGCGCTTCGACAGGTCGACCATGAACTCGAACCACCCTTGCGGATTCTCGTCCGGGTTCGGGCTGGCCGACGCACGGCCGTACACGGTTCGGAAACCGGGATTGTCGGTGTCGCAGTCGAAGCAGTAGGTTTCGACGCCCCGGCGGGCCAGATCGCGCATCAGGACGACGCCGGTCTGATACGCGCCGGCCACGACGACGGGCGGCCAATCTGCGATCGCCGACGCGGGGTTTCCATCGTCCGATTGCCGGTGTTTAAACATACGACGCTCCGGTTTCCTTCCCGTTTAGCGTGCGCGCCGTCGACTTCCACGTCCCGCCCTGGCTGCCGCGGACCCAGCGGAAAAAACCGACTAGGAGGGCCGCATTCATCAGCGTAAACAGGCCCGTCAATCGCAGCGGCCGCCAGACGCGGACGGTGCTCGGCATGCAGATGACGAAGACCGAGAACAGGTAGAAAGCGCATTGCAGGAGGAGCAGCCCGCGGTAGAGCGGGCTGCGCACGAGCAGCGCGCTGGCCGCGAGCATGCCCAGGACGAAGAACGGGCAGGTCCATCGCAGGATCTTGTGGGAGAGGAACGTCACGCAGATCCACCCGCGGCAGGGATTCAGCAGGGGCCAGAGGAGGCCGATCGCCTCGAACCCGCTGGCGCCGAACCGCGCCCGGCGCCGGAATTCGGCCGCCGCGTCCGGCGCCGTCTCCTCGAACGCCTGCGCCTCGGGATCGAACACGAGCCTGCAATCGCTCCGCAGCCGGGCCCGCAATGGGATGATGAAGTCATCGATGGTGGTGGGCGGGAGCGGCTCGTAGAGTTCCCGCCGGACGGCATAGATCGCGCCGTTCGCGCCGAGCAGCGCGCCCAGCCGCCCCTCCCATTGCTTGAGCTTCGTCTCGTATTTCCAATACAGCCCGTCGGCGTTCCGTCCGGTCGCGGCATCGACAAGCACCAGCTTGCCGCTGACCATCCCCACCGCCGGGTCCTGGAACCATCGCACCAGCTTCCGCAGCCCTTGCGGGTCCATGCGGGTGTTCGCATCCGAAAGGAGAATGATGCTGCCGCGCAGTTCGGGGATCGTGCAATTGAGGACCGTTGCCTTGCCCCGGTTCTCGCGATAGTCGAGCAGCCGTACGCCCTGCCGCTCGAAGCGGCGGACGATGTCGGCGGTCGCATCCGAACTGCCGTCGGACGCGATCACGATCTCGAGGCGGTCGCCCGGGTAGTCCATCGCCAGGGCGTTGCGGACCCGCGCCTCGATCACCGCCTCCTCGTTGTAGGCGGCGATCAGGAGCGAGACGACGGGGAGGTCCGCATCGCCCTGCTCCGCGGGCTCCCGTCGCGTTCCGGCCAGGCGCGACAGGGCCCACAGAAGCAGCGCGTATCCGGCGTAGGCATAGACGGTGACCGCAAGGCAGATCCAGAAGATCGCGGCCAGGACATTGGCGAACGAGATCGTCGGAGTCATAGGGCACTCCCGGCTGGGCATCCCTGAGCCATCGCGGGGCGGGCGACGGGACGTGGCGCCGCGGCCTTGGCGCCGACGATCCACATGTAATCGGCGGCCAGCTCTTCTGCCAAAAAGCCCGCGAAATCCGGGTGAACCCGCAGGGTCCCCGAGGCGATTGCCTCCAAAGCCTTTTGGTCCATCCGAACCCGGCTGACGTCGATCGCGAACCCGGCTTGGCGGAACAACTGCTCGTGCTCGCAGCAACGGAGGCGATTGTGGTAGGCCAGCCCCGTCCCGCCGTACCACCGCCATTGCCTCGCGGAATACCTAAGGAAGTTCGCGCTGGTGATCCGCGAGTCGAAATGGCTGAAATGGTCCGCCGGGTTGAAACGGTGAACGACCAGGCCGCCATCGCGCAGGATTCGCAACGATTCACGGTGAATGCGGTCGAGCTCCGAGGGGGGAATGTGTTCCAACACGTTGGAGCTGCAGACCACGTCCACGGAACCGTCGGCCAACCCGGTCGCGCCGGCATCGCCCGGGCAGCGGTATTCGATGTTGCACACCCGCAGAAGCTCCGGCAGCCGGGTCGCGCGGCATCGGGCGGTGTGGTAGCGAATTCGCACGGCCCCCGCCGAAGTTCCCATTTCGGCGGCCAGGCGATCGAGTTGTCCCTCGAGGGCGACGAACGTCTCGAACGCGTAGCGGGCCGTGAGCCACGGATTCACGTCCAGGGTGATGACCCGCTCGGCGCCGAGGAGGTAGAGGATGAACGGCAGGAAGGGCCGCCAGCCCGTGCCCACCTCCAGCCAGGTGCCGCCCGCGGCCGGATCCATGCCGGCGTCGCGGGCCAGCGCGATCACCTCAAACGAGCGGCGCAGGCTCTCGTCGACGGCGAGATTCGTTGTCCTTCCGAGCCGCTGCAACCGGTGATAGACGCGGCGGCCGGCCGGAACTCGGCTGAGGACCGCCAGCGTGTGGGCTTTGAGTTTCCAGTGGATGCGCATGACGTCACGCGATGGCTGTGCAGTTGCCGCGGGCTTCGGCCGGTTCGACGGCGCCGGCCCGCGCCGTGGTCAGGTGGTCGAGGAATTCCGCGAGGCGGCGGGCCTGGTTGCGACGGTTGAACTCCGCGCCGTCCCATTCCATCAATTCGGCCACACTGGATTGCGATCCGTTCTCGCAGATCGAGGCGATGCAATCGGCGATCTTGCGCACGTCGCCCGGCAGCAGCCGGTGGGCGGCGGGATACCCCTCCAGCACCTTCCACAATTCGCCGGGCGGGGAGATCGCCAGGATCGGCCGCCGCGATGCCATGTACTCGAATATCTTGCCCGGAACGACGCGTTCAGCGCCGGGGCAATCGGTCAGCAGCGCGCACAGCGCGTGAGCCGATCGGACGAACCCGGTCGCTTCGGAATGGTCCAGATAATCGTGGCGGACGAGTCGGCACGGCAGGGCCGCCAACCGGTCGAGCAGCTCTTCCTGCGCGGCGGTCCTGCGGCCGACGAAGACCAGTTCGATCCGCTTGGCCAACTCCGGCCGGCGGGCGGCCAGGTCTTGCATCGCGGCCACCAGCGGCGCCACGGTGGTCAGGTTCCACAGCGTCCCGACGTACGCCAGCCGGCACGTGCCATCCGCGCCGGACGCCTGTTGCTGTGGCTCGACGGGGAAATCGTCGGGATCGAACCCGTTGTAAATCTGCGAGACCTCGGCCGTGCTGCCGATCTGGCGGCATAGGCCTTCCAGCGCCTTGGCGCTCGACTCGGTCGTCGCCAGCACCAGCGACGCGCGGGACAGGACGTGCCGCTGCATCCGCCGCTGAACCCTGCCCGAGATGGGGCCGGGCCGCTTGTTCTCGGAGTAAGTGTTGCTGATCGTCCACTCGTCGCGGAAGTCCACGACCAACGGCAACCCCGTCCGGCGGCTGAGGGCCGCGCCGACCAGGAAGCTCGAATACGGGGGCGCCGTCGCGACGATCGCGTCGTGCGGCACGTCGCGGAGGATCTGTCGCCCCAAGTGGATCGCGGACGGGAGCCACAAGATCTGCGGGTCGGGCTGAAGCATGCCGCCGACGGCCCGGCGGAGCGCGCCCTTGGCCCACCCGACCGCGCTGTGCCGCGCGGCCTTGCGGGTACTGGCGGCCGACACCAGCGTCTTCATGCCGTACCCCGGCTCCCACGTGTTCGCCCGGTAGACCGGCAGGTCCGCCGGCAAATCCGCGCAGAGGCTATGGTCGAGCGACGGGACGGACGGGTTCCGCACGGTCAGGATGCTGGGGCTCCAGCCCGTGGCCGGGAGGTACTTCGCGAACTTCACGCTCCGCTGCACCCCCCCGCCCCCCACCGGCGGGAACTGATACGCGATTAAAAGGACGCGTTTGCTCATGACATCAACCGTCCGCGTGCGAAGCTCAGGATGACAGTGCAACGCGGACCTCGCGATCCGCGTTCGGGGTACGGGTCGCCGCGGCATCGCGGCCGTGAAATGTGTGAATGGCCGAGTCGAAGATATCGCTGAGCTGCCGCGCCGCGTCCGCATGGGTCCGTGCGTACCAGGGCGTTCGAACTGGGTTCCGGGACGACCATTGCAGCCCCTCGGCCAACGCCGAGGCCAGGGCGGCCGCATCCCCGTAAGGCACGAGCCAGTTGGTTCCGAGCCGGGCGATTTCCGGGATGCCACCGACGTCGGATCCGACGAACGGCGTTCCGCACGCCGACGCCTCGAGCAGAACGCAGGGCAGCCCTTCCGAGCGGCTGGGCAGGACCGCCACCGCGGCCGCCCGGAACCAATCTGCCAGACGGTCGTGCGGGCAATGGCCGACGAGGTTCACGTGCTGCTGCAAGCCCCATTCGGCGATCCGTTGTTCCAGCAGCGGGCGCAGCGGGCCGTCGCCAACCATGCAGCAGCGGAAGTCGACCCGTTGTGCTGCCAGCAGGCGGCAGGCATCGACGAGGACGTCCACTCCCTTTACCGACAGCAGGCTGCCGACGAACAGGATGATCGGCGGCTGTCCCGCAAGCGAGAGCCGGGCCAACGCATCGGACTGCGAGCCCGGGCCGAACCGTTCCAGGTCGATGCCGTCCTGCACGACATGGACGCGGGCCGGGTCCGCGCCGAGTTTGAGCAGGTTGGCGGCCAGATGCTCGCTCACCGCAACAATGGCTTCGGCCCGGCGTACGGCATCGACGGTGCTCTCGCGTCGGCTCGGATCCCGATCCAGGCCGTATCCGGACGCGAGGACGTCGCACCCGTGTGCCTTGAGGACCACCGGCAGCCCGCGGGCATGCCCCAGTTCGAGGGCGGCCCAACCGTCGGGATAGAGCCACGGCGCGAAGACGACGCCGGGCCGCATCTCATCGACGGCTCGATCGAAGGTCCGCCGAATCGATTGGCGGTACCAGCGGCCATAAAACCGCCGCCCGATCTTCGGCGTGTAGAGGGACCGCGGATGGTCGATCGTCATCCCGTCAAACGCGACTTGTCGCCCCGCGGGCAGCGCCGATGCGCCCCGCAACCGCGCGGCCAGTTCATCCGTCCAACTGATCGGCGAAATGACGCGCACCTCGTGCGACTCGGCCAGCGCGCGAAACTGCTGGCGGTTGAACGTGGCACGCCCCAAGTGGTAGGGGTTGGGGTAGAGGTTGGTTACACACAGGATGCGCATTCCCGCCTCTCGTTCGTCAACGTGGCCGGCGATGGGGTTGATCCCGCGGCACGCGGCGGCTGCTCCGACAACCACGCCTGGAACATCAGCACGCTCCACATGTGATGCTGCCAGTTGCGCCGCCCGCTTTGGTGCTCCTGCCACTTGGCGCGGATCGCGGCGGGGTCGAAGAAGCCGTCGTCGCGGAGCCGCCGCTCGCTCAGTTGCGCCTCGGCCCAGTCCCGCAGCGGGCCCCGCAGCCATTGGCCGATCGGGACGCAAAAGCCCATCTTCGGCCGGTCCACGATCGCCTGCGGAACGTGACGGTAGAGGAGCTGCCGCGCCAGCCACTTGCCGCGGCCGTCACGGACCTTCATCGACATGGGAAGCCGCCGCGCGAACTCGACGACGCGATGCTCCAGCAGCGGCGCGCGGGACTCGAGGCTGACTGCCATGGTGGCGCGGTCTACCTTGACGAGGATGTTGTCAGGCAGGT
>DASXMX010000395.1:0-2772 GCA_036495445.1 Tepidisphaeraceae bacterium | reverse complement strand
CCAAATGCGACTCAAGCCCCCTTCACGTTCGCCTCCGGCGTCACCTGCTCGATGTTCGGGGTGATATCCACCTCGGTTTGGCCGCTGGCCCATTTGAGGGCGCCGACGACCAACGCCTGGAAATCCGGCCGCGTCCAGACGTCTTCGCGGTGGCCCATCGACGTGTAGAAGACCGGCCCCTGGCCATGCCGGCGTGCCCACGTCTCAGGGTACATCCCGCGTTGATACATCGGGCCCTTCATGCCCGTGCACTCCTGGGCCAGGATCACGTGCAGGTCGGGCGCGAAGTTCTTCAGCGAATACCACTCCTCCTTGAACTTGGCCCCGTTGAACGCCTCGGCTCCCGGGAACTTGGGGTCGATCGTGTGCAGGATCGCGTCCTGTTGCGCGCCGTGGATCGAGAACTCGCCGCCGATCATCTTGATGTACGGATCGAACTCGTCGTGCCCGCCGGCATCCATGCTGCGCAGCAAGTTGCCACTCTTGTAGCCGGCGCTATGGAACGTGTCCGTCGCGCAGTGGAAGCCGATGAACCCCTTGCCGTCCTTGATCGCGTTGAGGAACGCTTCCTTCCCCGCCTCGCCCATGCCGGGTTCCTTCCAGGCCGGCTTGTCCGAGTCCTTCGTCAGGTCGCCGGTCGTGTAGAACGCGATCACGTCGTACTGCTTGAGGTTCTCCGGCGTGAAGAGCGTCCCGTCCTTCGAGCAGGTGACATCAAACCCGTGCTTCGCCCCCACCTCCGTCAGGATCTGCTCCGCCCAGGCGAGCTTCTCCGGGTTCTTCGACGAGCGGGTGATCACGCTGTGCTGAAAGCCCTGCGACTTGGTGAAGAACAGCACCTTCTTCCGCGGCCCGCTTTCCTCCGCACCCAAAGCCCGGGCCAGGAAAGGCGACAACGCCAGCCCGCCGGCCGCCAGGGCCGAATTCCTCAGCATCTCGCGACGGTTGATCTGCCTCTGCATCGGTCATCCTTTCTGAGCAGGACCTCTGGATCGCACCGGCCCGCCATGCGCACGCGCGGGAATGCCGGACGGGACAGGGCCGCAATTGCAAAGCATTATCACATCGAATCCAACCCGTTGAAACAAGCCCTCGCCCTCCCAAATGGTTTCGTCTGCGCAAATCGCCTTTCGCTCGAAGGAGCGAAACGCAACTGGCAAGGATTCTCCCTCTCCCCTCCGCTATGGTTTGTGTTACACTTCCCCCGTGCGGGCCGGGGAATGACTTGACACCGCCCGGCCCCATCCGTACCGTCTCCGAACTCCCGGCGGCTGTAAACGCCCGTTGCGGATCGTTCGGGAGAGCCATTCGCCACGCGTCTGCGCGGTAGATCGTCATGTCCCAGATCGACCGACACTCCGCAAACTTCTCCCCCAACCTCGATACCGAGGTGGGCAAGCTCGTCATCGATCTCGGCCTGGCCACCAACCAGGAGCTGGACTTCTGCCGCGAGCAGCAGAAGCAGTCGTCCGACCCCAACCAGCGGAGCATTGGTGACCTGCTGGTCGAGCATAATTTCATCACCCCCAACCAGGCCCGCCGGCTCCGCGGGCAGGTCGAGGAACGCCGCAGCAGCCAGATCCCCGGGTACCAATTGCTGGGCATGATCGGCAAGGGGGCGATGGCCAAGGTCTACAAGGCCCGCCAGGTCTCGCTCGACCGCGTCGTCGCCATCAAGGTGTTGCCCAAGCGGATGAGCGAGAACCCGGAATTCGTCAGCCGGTTCTACGCCGAAGGCCGCGCCGCGGCCCGGCTGTCGCACAGCAACATCGTGCAGGCAATCGACGTCGGCTCCACGCCCGATGGGTTCCACTTCTTCGTGATGGAATACATCGAGGGCAAGACGCTCTACGACCTGATGACCCCCCCGCCCCACGGCGAGGGGCGCACGTTCTCCGAGGCCGAGGCGCTGGACATCACGATCCAGATCGCCGAGGCCCTCAGCCACGCCCACGAGCGAGGACTGATCCACCGCGACGTCAAGCCCAAGAACATCATCCTCACCCCACAGGGCGTGGCGAAGCTGACGGACCTGGGCCTCGCCCGAGAGGTGAACGACAAGGCCGCCGCCGAGTCCGAAGCCGGCAAGGCGTATGGGACGCCCTACTACATCAGCCCCGAGCAGATCCGCGGCGACATCGACATCGACTTCCGCGCCGACATCTACTCGCTGGGCGCCACGATGTATCACCTGCTCACCGGCCGCCCCCCGTTCGAGGCGGACACGCCCACGGCGGTCATGCACAAGCACCTCAAGGAACAGCTCCGTCCCCCGGACCACCTCAACACGGCCCTGAGCGCCGGGATCAGCGAGATCATCGAAGTCGCCATGGCCAAGAGCCGCGACCAGCGCTACGGCAGCACCGCCGACATGCTCGAAGACCTCAAGCTCGTCCGCTCCGGCCAACTGCCCGCCAACGCCCGCCGCGTCGTCAGCCTCGACGAACTCGATCGCATCGAGGAAACCGGCAAAACCGTCGACATCACCCCGCCCAAGCGCAGCTGGACCGAGATGTTCCAGCACCCCATCGCCATCATCATCGCGGTGATCGCCGCCGCGTCGGTCCTGGTCAACCTCATCTTCATCGCCCTGCTCTTCGCCGGCCACAAGTAACCCCGATCGCCCGGTACGCCGAACTGTCGATGCAGCACGATGCATCACAATGCAGCACGATGCATCACAATGCAGCACGATTTCACCCCCTCCGGCCTTCAACCGCGTCCCCCGCCCCCCGAAGCCAACCCGCTCCGCCGCCCCGCACCCGTCCCGTC
>DASXMX010000394.1:0-24931 GCA_036495445.1 Tepidisphaeraceae bacterium | reverse complement strand
CGCTCGTCGCGCAAGTGGATATGGAACAGAGGATTGCGCGTGAGGCACTTCTTCGCAAAACCCGCGCAATCGCACGATATGATGGCGCTCGCTGCCAAAGGCTGCGGAGGCGATCGGGCTTCCTGCCAGTCTGGCAGCGGTCAGCGAGCGGGCGCGAACGGGAATTTGGCGGTCTTCCCGCTGGCATTCGCTCAAAACAGATAAGGAGGAAGGATGTCGCGTTCTTGTTATGGTCGGACGGTCACGTTGGGGATTTTGATTGCGCTGGCGAGTGGGTGGGCAAGAGCGGAGGCGCCAGGCGCCGACGCGGCGGTCAAAGTCGGCGGGGCGGTAAACAAGCCGACGGATTGGAGCATCGCGAAGCTGAAGGAAGCGTTCGCGGATCAGCTCAAACAGGTGGAATACACCGCCAAAGGCCAGAAGCACGTCTCGACGTGCGTGCCGTTGCTGGCGATCGTCCAGGCGGCCGAGCCGGTGACGGACCCGAAGCACAAGAACTTCGCAATGCGGCTGGCCGTCGTCGTCCGGGCCGCCGACGGGTACGCGGCCACCTTCGGCCTGGGCGATTTGATGCCCGACGTCGGGAATCATCCCGCGTGGATCGCGATCGACATGGACGGGCAACCCCTGTCGGGCCGCGAGGCGCCGGCGAAGCTGATCGTCCCCGGCGACGCCAAGCCCACCCGCGCCGTCTGGGGCGTGGCACGGATCGACGTGGTCGATCCGACGGTGGCGGGGCAGCCCAACGGAAAGTGAGGGCGGGCATCGCCCCCTCTTCCTGTGGGCGAGGGCCCATGTTCCGGTAATACATCGGAGAAGTGGGGCGACGGGGATGACGATGACAGGGCACCGAATCACCGATAAGAACACTAATGCGGTTGCGCGCGGCAGATCCCGTTCAGATGTCGATCGTCGTTCCGACGCTCAATGAAGCGGGCAATTTGCGGGAGTTGGTCGAGCGCCTCGATCGCACACTGGGCGACCGGCAATACGAAATCCTGATCGTCGACGACGGGAGCCGCGACGGGACGCACGATCTTTGCATCGAGCTCCAGCGAAGCTACCCCCTCCGCCTTCTCATTCGATCCGAACCCACCGATGGCTTGAGCGGCGCCGTCCTCCATGGCCTGGCCCGCGCCCACGGCGAGTTCCTGGTCGTCATGGACGCCGACCTGCAACACGCCCCCGAGCAGGTAGCGGACCTGCTGGTGCCGCTCGTCAATGGCACGGCCGAATTCGTCCTCGGCTCCCGCTACGTCCCGGGTGGTACGACCGAAGATGACTGGGGCCTGCTTCGGCGGGCGAATTCGAAAGTCGCCACCCTCCTCGCCCGCCCGTTCGCGGGGCAAACGCGCGACCCGATGTCCGGGTTCTTCGCCCTCCACCGACAGACGTACGAGAGGGCGGGGACGCTTAACCCGATCGGATACAAAGTCGCATTGGAGCTGATCTGCAAGTGCCGCGTGCGCCAGGTCCGCGAGGTGCCGATCCGCTTCGGCCTCCGCGGCGCCGGCCGTTCAAAGCTCACGCTCACCCAGCAGGTGCAGTACCTCGATCATCTGAGCCGGCTGTACGACTACTGCTTCCCGCGCGCCTCGACGTGGGCGAAGTTCCTGATCGTCACCGGCTGCGCCTGGTTCGTCGCCTTTGGCCTGTACGTCCGACTCGTGGCCCGTGATGTGAGCCCCGTCTTCGCCCCGACGCTGGCCTTCGCCGGGGCCGCACTGGCGACCGCGTTGTTCCACCGCCGCTCGCTCCGCACCCGCGGCCGCCCGACCGCCAGCCCGCGGGACTGGCTCGACTTCGCCCTCGTGACGCTGGGCGAATGGTCGATCTGCGCGCTGGCCGCCAGGTGGGTTGCAATGCACGTGCTGCACCTGACCGTGATCCAGTTCTTCGCCGTCACGTTCGGCGTGGTGGCAGTGGGGCGATACGCGCTGCGGGCCAGGCTGACGCGAAATCTGAACGGGATTCGCTTCGAACCCGATCGGGCTGTCACTGCTGCAGCGGAACCGGCGATGCGACAGGCGGCGTGATCACCCGTTCTCCCGCAAGTCCGGCCGGCCCTTTGGCGAATCCTGATTACGAGCGAGTCGATCGAGGAGGTCGCGAAAAAAGGCGTCTCCCTCGACCAGTTCGCCGCGCGATTCTTGTCCGGCCCCGCGATCCAATTCTTGAACAAGTTCCTCCAACGCTGCTCGCCGCTCAGCTTCCTCGTTGTGGAATTGCCAAACCGCCTCGGACGGGCGTGGCGCATGACCCGGCGATGGGACGCTTAAGTGAAAGGGGCTTCCGGGTGTGCCCGGCGCCCAACCGGATTCTCGTGCGGCGCGAACGTAGCGGGCGACGTCCGCCGGCATCACCACCGTGGGTTTCGGCCGCGAGGAGCTCGGGCTATCGGGCCGGGGCGCGTTAACGCTGATAACCAGGATTGCGCCGCCCGCGCCTTCGCGCTCCACCGCGAGCGTGAGCCTGTCTCCGAAATCGCTCTGCGACGTGCTCGGCCGGGGTCGGACGCGCCAGCGATATGCGACCCCATCGACTACGATGCGTCGCGAGCCGGTTTTGGGAAGAGACATCGGCGCGGCCCCGTTGATTTGCTGGGCTACCGGAACATGTCGTCCACCATCATTCGCCAGCCCGGCACCGCCGGTTCGGCATCGGCAATTCCTCCCCGGCGGAAAACCGTCGGGTGTTCGGGGTCGGTGGCCGTGTACTTGCGGACAACGTCTTCGCTCTTGAGGTCCACGTCCCAGACGACGAGCGTGCCCGCCGCGAAGTAATCCGCTCGCTTGTTGGCCATCGCCCGCTCGGCGCTCGGCCCGTAATCCCCCTCGCTGCGAACCTCGGCGGCAAAGTCGGGCGGCTCGGGGTAGAACTTCATCCCGCCGCGCGGCCCAGTGTAATAGGCTGCGTCGGGGCTGACGGATTGCCGGTTCGGCAGGTCGACGACGAACGCTTTGTTGTCCGAGACCGCGTGCCCCACACCGGTCTTCTGAACGTGCTGTCGCAGCGAAAAGTAAATCTCATCCCCGGCGGTCCCCGGCTCATCCCCTGTTGGAGGCATGTGGACGATCTCCCCGTTGACCAACTCGGCCTTGCCCGGGACTCGCGCAAGATCCTTTAGCGTAGCTTTGGGTCGTGTTTGCGTGCTCATACGACTCTCGCTCCTGTCCAAGTGTATCAGACACACGACGCTGCGACCATTCGGGGTGTCAGGCCGCCTCGTAATTCGGTGTTCGTTCCCGGCCCAATAGTTGTGCTCCCCACCCTAACTTTGCCATAATCTCACTCGGCGTATCACGGAAGGACGGGAATGCGATTTGTCCACACGGCGGACTGGCATCTGGGCCGGATCTTTTTCGGCGTACACCTGACGGCGGATCAGGCCCACGTCCTCGACCAGATTGTCGACCTGGTGAAGTCGTCCGGGGCCGGGGCGCTGGTGGTGGCGGGGGACGTGTTTGACCGGTCCGTCCCGCCGCCGGATGCGGTGGATCTGCTGGATGACGTGTTGAGCCGGCTGGCGCTGGACATCGGCGTCCCGGTCATCCTCATCGCGGGGAATCACGACAGCCCTCAACGACTCCAGTTCGGCGCGCGGCTGCTGCGATCGCGACACCTGCACATTTTCGGGGGGCTGACGTCGGACATTTCCGCCGTGACGTTGGAAGACGAGGCGGGGCCGATCGATTTCTACGGGCTGCCATATGCGGAGCCGCCGGTCGTGCGGCAGTGTTTCGAGGATGAGGAGGTCGTCGATCATCACACCGCGATGCGGCGGTGCGTCCGCGCGGTGGAGGCGATCCATTCGAATGGCCGCCGGCGGGTGCTGATCGCGCATGCCTTTGTCCAAGGCGGCTCGGCGTGCGAATCGGAGCGGCCGCTGACCGTCGGCGGGGCGGGGACGGTCGACCCGGCCTGCTTCGACGGGTTCCACTACGTGGCCCTCGGCCATCTGCACGACCCCCAGCAGTTCGCCGAGGGGCGCGTGCGGTATTCCGGGTCGCTGCTGCGGTACTCCTTCACCGAAGGCCAGCAGAAGGCGGCCAAGGTCGTCGAGATCGACGGGAAGGGGAAGTGTACGGTCGAAGTCGTGCCGCTGGTCCCGATGCGCCAGATTCGCACGATCACCGGCACGTTCGAGGAGATCCTCCGCGGCCCGCAGGATGGGCAGGCTCGGGAGGATTACCTCAACGTCGTCGTCACCGACCGCGGCGCGATCCTGGATGCGATGACCAAGATCCGCCAGGTCTATCCGAACGCGTTGCACCTGGAGCGCCCCTCACTGACGTCGGCCATCGACGGGAACGGCTCGCGGCCGGATCACACGAAGATGACCGACGCCGAGCTGTTCGGCGACTTCTTCCGCCAGGTGGCCGGCGAGCCGCTGACCGAGGCGCAGTCGGCCGCCTTCGCAACCGTCATCGACGCGATGCGGCAGCGCGAGCGGGAGGCCGTGGCATGAGGCCGATCCGGCTGGTCATGTCGGCGTTCGGCCCCTACGCGGGCGAGCAGGCGGTCGACTTCCGCCAGCTCGGCGGCCGCAGCTTCTTCCTTATCCACGGGCCGACGGGCGGCGGGAAAACCAGCCTGCTCGACGCGATGTGCTACGCCCTCTACGGCGACACCTCGGGCCACGAGCGCACCGCCGAGCAGATGCGCTGCCACCTGGCCGACCCGGCCACGCCGACGTCCGTTACGTTCGACTTCGCCTTGGGCGAGAAGCGCTACCGCATCACCCGCAGCCCGCAGCAGGAACGCCCCAAGCGCCGCGGCGAGGGGACGATGACCGACGCGCCCAAGGCCGCCATCTGGGACCGGACCGCTTGCGCGGACGATTCCGAAGAGGGCGTGCCAATCGCGAACCAGCCCACCAAGGTGACGAAGTACGTCGAGGAACTGCTCGGCTTCCACAGCGAGCAGTTCCGCCAAGTCATGGTCCTGCCGCAGGGCAAGTTCCGCGAGCTGCTCGTCGCCAGCTCGCAGCAGCGCGAGGACATCCTCCGCGTCCTGTTCGGCACCGAGATCTACGGCCGCATGCAGGAGGCACTCAAGCAGCGGGCCAAGGCGATCCAGGGCGAGGTGGATCAGGTCCGCATCGAACAGGAGACGATCCTGCGCTCGGCCGGCGCGCAGAACATTGCCGAACTGCAGGGCCGGCGCGACACGACGGAGCAGATCCTCAACGCGCTAAAAACAACGGAGACGCAACTCCGCGCTGCCAAGACCGAAGCGTCTGCGAAGCTATCCGAATCGCAACAGGTGCAGGCAAAACTGATCGAACACCAGCAGGCGCGCGACGCGGTCGCGCGACTCGAATCGGAACGCCCCCGGATCGACCAGGACCGCACCCGTTCCGCGGCGGCCCACCGAGCCGCGCGCCTCGCCCCGCTCGAAGCGCACCTCTCCGAACGCCGGCGCGACGCAATGGAGCGGACCAAGGCGCGATCCATTGCGACAAAGGCGCTGGAGGAGGCCACTCGGGCCCACGATCTCGCGTTCAAGCAGCTCAACCTGCAGGTCGCGCGCCAGAGCGAGGCGGAAGCCTGTCGCCAGGAATTGGCGCAGTTGGAGAGCTTCGCAGAACGCGTGGCGGCCCTCGACAAGGCCGGGCGGGAACTGCGCGAGGCCGAGACGCGAGCTGCCGCGCTCGCTGCCCAACTGGCCACCACCGCGACGGAATCCACCCGGCATAAAGGAGTATTGGAGCAAACCCAGTCACTCCTTGTTGCCGCGAAGCAGATGGCCGCCACTCACGAGGGGAACCGCCTCGCGGTGGCCCGGTGCCAGCAGTTGCTCCGGGCGCGGCGTGAGCTCGATCAGGTCCGCGCCGAACACGCGGAGCTTGAGAAGAACCGCGCAGCCTTGTTGAAAAGGGGCGAAAAGGCTTCCCTATCGGCGGCCGCCGCCAAGGCGGAACTCGAGCGGCTGCAGAAGCTCCTGTGGACCGGCCAGGCGGCCGTGCTCGCCTCCCGGCTCGCCGCGGGCGAGCCGTGCCCGGTCTGCGGGTCGCCGCATCACCCGCGGCCCGCCACTGCGGAAGGGGAGATCCCGTCGGCGCACGACATGGAGCGCCAGCAGGCGGTTGTGGCCGAGGGCGAGCGGAAGCTAATCGAACTGCGGGACGAGTTCCGCAGCATCGAGGTGAAGCTCGGCAAGGCCCTCGCCACCGAATCAGCTCAGCTCGAACTGCTGGGCGACGCGCGGGAGCAGACGCTGGAACAACTTCAGGCGTCCGCCAGGCAGCGCCAGGCCGCCGAGCGGGCGTCCCAAGCCGCGAGCGAGCAGGTGCCGGTGCTCGAATCACAGATCCGCGCCGCGGAGGAATCGCTGCGGAAACTGACGGAGCAGTTGGCGCCGCTAGAAGCCGAATCGAAATTTGCCGCCGAGAACGTCACGCGGCTGCGCGCGGTCCGGGACGGCTCGATCGTGGGAGTGCCCGAATCGCTCCGCACTCCGGCCGCGCTGGCCGCCGCCAGGCGGGACGCGGCGGCGCGGCTCAAGGCGATCGAAGACGCGTTGGCCCAGGCGCGCGGCGCCGCGTCCGAAGCCGAACGTGCGCTCGCCACGGCGACGGAGCGGATGAAGGCCGCCGGAGCCGAAGCCGATGCGGCCGCGGAGGCGTTTTGCATGGTTCAAGCGGAGTTCGAGCGGCTCCGCGCTGACGCGGGATTCGCCAGCGACGCCGAGTTGCAGGCGGCCAAGCTACCCGAGACGCAGGTCCGCGAACTGGAGGAGCGGATCGACCGGTTCGATCAGTCCGTTGTCGCGGCCACCGCGCGGGCCGAGCGAGCTGCGGTGGCCGCGAAGGATCTGTTCGCCCCTGATTTGGTCGCGTTGCAGGCCGCCGCGGACGAGGCGGAGCGGAAGCTCGAATCGGCGCTGAAGCAACAGACCGAGCGCGAGGCGGACCTTCGGCTGCTCGATCAGACGCTCGCCGCCCTGCGTAAGGCTGGCCGGTCACTGGAAGAACTCGAGTCGCAGTTCAAGGTGATCGGGCACGTGTCCGAGATCGCGTCGGGGAAGAACCCGGCCGGGCTCACGTTCCAACGGTTCGTGCTCACGTTCCTATTGGACGACGTGCTCGTCGCCGCCTCGCACCGGTTGCGGCTGATGAGCAAGGGGCGGTATCAGTTGCAGCGCCGCCGGGAGCGGGTCGACGGCCGCGTTTCCGCCGGCCTCGACCTGGAAGTCTTCGACACCTACACCGGCACCGCCCGCGCCGTTGCCACCCTCTCCGGCGGCGAGAGCTTCCTCGCCTCGCTGTCGCTCGCTTTGGGCCTGGCCGACGTCGTTCAGGCCCACGCCGGGGGCATCCGGCTCGAAACGCTCTTCATCGACGAAGGCTTCGGCAGCCTCGACCCCGAAGCCCTCGACCTGGCGATCCGCGCCCTGCACGACCTGATGAAGGACGGCCGCCTCGTCGGCATCATCTCCCACGTCCCCGAACTGCGCGAACAGGTCTCCGCCCGCCTGGAAATCACCAACGACCGGCAGGGGAGCGCCGCCCGGTTCGTGCTCGCGTGACGTGAGTGGGACATGGGCTTCATTGTGGGGCAGACATTCCTGTCTGCCCTAAGGTGCGGCAGGGACATTCTTGTCCCTTCCTTCTTCTCCTGCTCATCAGAAAGATCAGGTCTGCTCGGGGGACAGGAATGTCCCCGCTCGCAGACCTGTGGCAGGCAAGAATGTCCGCCCCACCAAAAATGCAAAAGAAAGGAAGGGACAGGAATGTCCCTGCTCCTGTTTAGGGCAGACAGGAATGTCTGCCCCACCATGGGGGTTCATGGTCGATTGATCAGCACGAGCACCTCGGCGGGCGGCAGGTCGCGGATCTCAACGTATGCGACACTGTCGCGTTGCTTCACCGGCAGTTGCTGGCCAACCGGATGCGGACCCGCATACGCCGCCCCGGCGGCGGCTTGGGCGGAGTTGGCGACGACGACGAGCGTCGGCTGCCCGCCGAAGATGTCCCACGGGTGGCCGGGGGCGTCGGGGGCATTGAGCGACGCGTCGACCGCGACGTCGCCGCCGCGGGCGGCGGTGCCGTTGCCGTTCACGATGCACAGCGCCTCCTCGTCGTCGAGGACGCGCGACCAGGCGATCAGCTCACCCGCGGCCGGCAGCGCGAACGGGGCGGCGAAGGTGGAGATCGGCCGCTGGTACTGGCGGCCGTAGCGGAGCACGGGGTACCGGCGGCGCACCGCGATCAACGCCGCGATGCGGACGTAGGCGGGGGCGTTCGGGTTGAAGCAGTGCGCGCCGGCCGTGCCGAACGGGCCGAAGCCGGGGAGGTCGGAATCGAAGTTGCCCGCGGCCTGGCCGACGCCGTCGAGGCCCTGTTTCCGCGGGTGCTCGGGGCCGAACATCGCCTCGCGGAGGAACTTGTCGGCTGTGCCGAAGTCGGGGAGGTATTGCTGCCGCTCGCTCTTCGCCGGCCCGGCGAACGCCTGTTCGGTGCCGTAGTAGATGCAGGGAATGCCGAGCGTGAAGAGCTGGATCGCCACGCCGGCGACGACCTGGTGATCGGCCGGCTGGGCGTCGGTGGAGAAGCGGAGCTTGGCGCCGCTGACGCAGTCGTGGTCGTCCAGCACCGAGACGCGTCGCCGGCCGGCGTTGCGGTGCGAGCCGAGGTCGTCGTTCCACGCCGCCAGCATGTCGAAGTACTGATTGGGCGGCGCGATCCCCTTGGCGACGGCAGTGAGGGTCGGGCGGATCTCGCCGATGTCGAGCGTCGCGTCGAGGTTGCTGCCGAGCACTTGAAGGTAACGGTCGGCGTCGTAGTCCGAGCCGGCCACCTCCGCGACGAGGAAGAAATCCGCCTTGCCGCGGTTCGCGGCGAACTCCTTGATCGTCCCGCAGAAGTTCCGGCCCGTGTCGGGATCGACGTGCTTGAGCGTGTCGATCCGCAGCCCGTCACAGTCGGTCAGGGCGATCCAATACTTGTAGCATCGCGCGATGTCGTCGAGGGCGGCGGTGCCGTCGTAGTTGATGTCGCGGTCCCCGTCGAAATCCGTGCGGCGGAATTCCGCGTGTGGATCATCCAGCGACCCGGCGCCCAGATCCCCTTCGCCGGCGCGGGTGTAGTAATCATCGCGCTGAAACTCGGATGGCCAGACGCCGTCGTTGTCGCCCAACGCTGCGCCAGCGGCAACGAGGCCACCTTGCCCGTCGCGCCATGGGCCTTTCGGATAGAACTGCGGCCAGGGCAGATACGGCGGCTGGTCCTGCCCGTTGGCGTAGATCCAGTTGTCGCTCGTGTGGTTGATCACGACGTCCAGCAGCACGCGCATCCCCCTGGCGTGGGCCGCGGCGACGAGGTCCACCAAATCCTGCCGCGTCCCCAGCCGCGGGTCGATTTCGAGGAAGTCCTGCATCGCGTACCCGTGGTACGAATCCCAGTGGGTCCGCTGCTTGAAAACCGGGCCGACCCACAGCGTGGTCGCGCCCAGATTCTTGATGTAGTCGAGCTTCGATGTGATGCCCGCGATCGTCCCGCCCTGGTACCGCCCGCCGCCCCCGTCGGCCCACCGGTCGAACCGGAACCCGGCCGGGCGGAACGCCGGGAGATTGGTCGGATCGAGCAACGGCCGCGCGGCTTCCTTCCCATCGCTGAAGCGATCAGGGAGCAGGAAGTAGATGATCTCGTCCCGCCAATCCGCGGCGGACGCGAACATCGCTTCCCGTCGCGGAAGTGCAACGTTGCGTACGGCGGCCGGTCGTTTCGATCCAAGGATGTCCCGGGCAAACCCCATCTTGCACCCCGTGCGTTAGCGGTGGTTGTGCCGGGACTCTAATCGCGATATCGGAGAACGCAATACTCGCGCTCGCCGCGTCAACTCTGCCGAAAGACCGCCGGGCGAGGACCGAGGACGCTCAGGGCGCGCGGGTGGGCTCTACGGTGCCGGGCTGGCGGCGAAAGAGGGGGCTGTTGGGGTTAAACTTGCGGTCGCGGTCGCGCGGGGCGATGTGGTAGGTCCGCGGCGGCTTGCCGGGCGGGCGGGGCGGGCGAAACGCGGGCGGAACCTCGGGCACGGCCAGCAGGCTCCGGAGCCGACCGACAACCTTTTGCCGTACCCGCTCCAACTCGCCCGGCTCATCGGACCGGAGCACCTGCGTCTTGAAGAACGCCTCCATCTTCGCCCAGTCGTCGCCTTGGGGGTAATCCGCGTGCTTGGTGTTGCGAATCAGGACGGCGTTCACTTGCACCGTGTGCTCCGGGTAGAGCTCGCGGGCCAACTGCATGACGAACGACTGGCTGTACCACCACGACTCCCCGTCGAAGCCGCCGTAATACGGCAGGATCAGCCCGTCCCGCGCGACGTCGCGGTGAAACGCGTTGAACATCGCGTCGAAGTAGGCGCAGGTGTGCGCCTCCATGTCGAGCCGCGAGCGGTCCACCGGGGGGTAATCGGGAAAGAACGGCGTCGCGATCGCGGGGCGGTATTTCAGCAGCACGTCTTCGAACGTCCGCCAGTCCCCCTTGTCGAAGACGATGTCGTCGTCGAGGAAGACGTAATAAAGGTACGGCTCGCCGCGGTTCATTGCCTCGGCGAGCAGGCGGTTACGGCCCTGGCTCCAGGTGCTGTTGGGCAGGTAAACCGCGCCGCCGATCGGCTCTTTCCAGGTGAGTTGGATCAGGTCCGCCCGATCGGACGGAATCGCGTCATATGAGGCGGGCGCACCGGTTGCGGATTGCACGAGATAGACGAGCTTTTGCATGCGACATCTTCCCTAAACGTCAGGGTGCGGTCGCCCCTCTCTCGGGCCGACATCCCACGTTGTTTGAGAGGGCCAACCTAGCGCGAGACGCAATCGGCGTGAACGCCGATTATCCGGAGTTCTTAGGAAAAATGCGCGTAAATTCTTGCGGTTGCTCGCCGGGGGGTGCGGTAAAATCGTGGTATGAACACGACAGAGCGGATCAGATCGGCTGCCGACGAGGCGCGCCGCCGGGGCGAGCATCCGACCCGTGTTTTTCTCACCATCGACGACGGGCGGAAACTGCAATTCGAGCTCGAAACCGAAAACCCCCGGCTGGGCCACCGCATCGAAAAGGAGGGAATCCGCAAGGCGGTGCGGAAGATTGAAGGGCTCGAAGTCGTCTGGCGCAGTCCGGAATTCAAGGTGAGCTGAGGGTAGAATCATCCTCATGCGATCCATGATCCTCAATACGAATGCGCCGATCGAGTCGTCGCCGCTGCGAATGTCGGACGTTTCCGACCCCGTTCCCGGACCCGGCGAGGTGCGGGTGATGGTGCGCTGCTGTGCGATCTGCCGGACCGACCTGCACGTGATCGAAGGGGATCTGCCGATCGAGAAGATGCCGGTGATCCCGGGGCATCAGGTCGTCGGCGTGGTGGACCGGCTCGGCGCCGGATGCAATGAACTGCACGTAGGCGATCGCATCGGCATCGCCTGGCTGCGGCACACGGACGGCACCTGCCGGTTCTGCGCGGTGGGGCGGGAGAACCTCTGCCCCGCATCGCGGTACACCGGCTATCACGCCGACGGCGGGTACGCCGAGTATGCGGTCGTGCCCGAGGCGTTCGCCTATCGCATTCCCGAGAAGTTCGACGACGTCACCGCGGCCCCGTTGCTCTGTGCCGGAATCATCGGTTATCGCTCGCTGAAGCGCACCGGCATCCGCCCTGGCCAACGGCTTGCCCTCTTCGGATTCGGCTCGTCCGCCCACGTCGTCCTTCAGATCGCGCTGGCCCGCGGGTGCGAGGTGTACGTCGTCTCGCGTGGCGAGAATCATCAGCAACTCGCGCGGGACCTGGGGGCCAGGTGGGCGGGCGGGAGCGCGGATGGGATGCCGGTGAAGGTGGACGCCGCGATCCTGTTCGCGCCGGTGGGGTCGCTGGTTACGTCCGCCCTCAACTGCCTTGATCGCGGCGGGACGCTGGCGCTTGCCGGCATCCATATGAGCCCGATCCCGCAGATCGACTACGACGCGTCGCTCTTCCAGGAGCGCGACATTCACCCAGTCACCGCCAACACCCGCGAGGACGGCCGCGAGCTGCTGGCGGAAGCCGCCGGGGCCGGCGTCAGGCCGCATGTGGCCCAATACGATCTCGCCGACGCCAACCGCGCGCTGCTGGACATGAAGGCCGACCGGATCGACGGGACGGGGGTGTTGATGGTCTCGTAGGCGCGGACCCCCGTGTCCGCCCTCCAACGTAGGGGCAGGCCCCTGTGCCTGCCCTCTTCCGTATGGGGGCAAGGGCAGAGACGGGGCTCTGCCCCTACGAAATCCAAAAAAGGTGGGGACAGAGCCCTGCTCCTACATTACACCAGCGGCTTGGCCCGGAACCATCGGTCCAACGTGGGGGTCAGGAGGCTGATCACCAGCAGCGCCAGGTACGGCCCGAACGACACCGACAGGTACAACTGGCTCGGGGCGCTGGCGAGGCCCAGCAGCACGGCGAAGATTGTTCGCGCCCGGCGGGTCATCGGGCGCACAGTGGCCGACGTCGCGAGGAAGAACGCGACGAACACCAGAGGCGACGCCATCATCTCGTAATCGGCGAACGTCATTCCGACCGACCACCCGTTGGCGGTCGTGCGAAACGCGGCCCACCGCCATTGCGGGCCGTTGTCGATCACGGCCGGGATCGGCAGCACCAGCAGCGCGACGAAGGCGGCGAGGCAGGTGAGCAGCGGGATGCGGAAGTCGATCACGCCGCGGTAGAGCAGGAACAGCCCGCCGATGATGATCGCCACCACGCTGCTGACGCCGATCGGCCCGGGCTGCCCGGCGACGATGAAGTCCTCCAGCGGCGGCATGTTGTCCCGGAGCAGGCCCTGCAGGTCCATCCACTTGCGCGTCCCGATCGCCTGTCGCCCGCTGGTATATCGCGTGAGCTGCTCGGCGGTCGGTTCCAGGTAATCCGCGTCGTTGGGCGAATGCCGCCGGCTGATCCACGGCTCGGTGTGCAGGTCCTGCGCGTCCAGCGGGCCCGTGTGAAATAGTTCGCCGGTGACCAGGTGGCTGCGGTTGAGCACGCGATGGGGAACCAGCGCGGGGCCGAAGCAGACGACCAGCAACAGGTACGTCGCGAGGACCGGGTGAAGGTGCCCGCCGCCAAGTCCGCCCAGGAGCCACAGGAGGATCGCCAAAATCAGCCCGGCCACGGGCAGGATCGGCCAGATCGCGCCGCCCGACATCGACTCGGCGGCGAGGTGGGCCGGGAGCATTAGCGACAGCAGCAGCGCCAGCCAGATCGCGTGGGCATAGTGGATCATCCGTCCCCGCGCCCCGATCCGCCGCCAGAACGCGACGGCGATCGCGGTGGACGCGATCACTGACAGCGCGGCGACGATCGCATGCCACCCATAAAGGATCACGCCGGCCGTGAAGGGGAACAGCGCGCCAAGGAAGAAGGTCGAATAGAACCCGCCCACGCCGATGCCGCCGCTGGGCACGGAGGAAACCAGAGGAGGGCGAGGCGTGACGACGGCCTGGGTCATTGTCGCGGGAAGGTAATGGACAAGGGGGCGGGGTGCTAGTTTGTATGTTGATGGTTGTGGGTTGT
Source organism: Tepidisphaeraceae bacterium (assembly GCA_036495445.1). Lineage (GTDB taxonomy): Bacteria > Planctomycetota > Phycisphaerae > Tepidisphaerales > Tepidisphaeraceae > DASXMX01. Next base: position 11,390 of record DASXMX010000394.1, on the reverse strand, counting down.
GGGCATGGAGGAACATTGCCGATTTCGGATTGCGGATTGCGGATTGGAATGCGGATCATTGGGAGGGCGAGGCTCCTGCCGAACCGTGCCTTGCTCGAAAGACTCGGCTCGGCAGGAGCCTCGCCCTCTCTCCATCAGCAATCAGCGATCCCGACATCAGCGATCTCCGCGCTCTGCTACTGCTTTCTCATTCCCCGAATCGATTGAAGCAACGGCAGTCGGGAGGGGCAGACGTAGCTGCAGATGCCGCATTCGATGCAGGCGCGGAGGCCGTGGGCGTCGGCGAGGGCGGGATCCTGCAGTTGGGCGGCGTCGAGCAGGCCGGCGGGATGGATGTTGACCGGGCAGGCCTCGACGCACCACCCGCACCGCAGGCAGGCGGCCGCCGCCTCGCCCGCATGCGGCGGAGAGGCAAAGAACGTCAACTCGGCGCTGCCCAGGATCGCGTCGCGGGCAATCGGGACGTGGCGGAGGATGTGTCCCGCCCAAAGTTCGGTTGAGGAGGCGGAGACCTTCAACGCCGACAGAAGCGAATCGAGCGTGATCGCGGCCGTCGTCCAAACCAGGTGCGCCCGGCCGGCGGCGCCGTCGTAGACGCCGGCCGGGATTCGCTGCATCGACTCGCCGTGGACGAGGAACCGTCCGACGGCGATTGCCGCCGGGGCGTCGAGCATGACGACGCCAATCTCCGTCGGCAGCTTGCCCGGCGCGAGCCGCCTGCCAGTGACTCGACGAATGAGCAGGGACGGATGGGCGAGCGGGTATTCTTCGGCAAGGGGGAACAAGCGGATCTCCGCCGCATCGGCGGCGCTGCGCAGCGCCGCGATCCCGCCCGGCGACATGTCCTCCGGGACGGCAAGGATCACCCGATCCGTCCCGGCGAGTTTTCCAAGGGCCGCGGCGCCGGCCGCGATGTCCATCGCCCGCTCGGCGGCCAGCGTCCGCATGAACGGCAGGGCGGGGTCGAGGTCGATCGCCCCGCACACGACCGCCTTCGCCGGCCGACGCGCGGCCTGCCGGAGCTGCTCGAGCAGATCGGGGCTTTCCCAGCGATCGGCATTGATATTGCCGGCGGAGAGCCGGTCGAGGATCGCGGGCAACTCCGAAGGTTCTAGCCGGGCGAGCGTGTCGCGGATGAATTGTCGATCGGTGACGGGCGCCAACGCGGCCGGATCGCCCGGCCCGGGAATCGGCAGGTCGCGAAACCCCGGCGTGCCTGCAGCAGATCGAGCGGACGCGGGGCTCGGATCAGTGGTTTTATTCATTCGCCCCGAAAAAAAGGAAGGGACAGGAATGTCCGTGCGGCAGTTCAGGGCAGACAGGAATGTCTGCCCCACCGCAAACATTTCATTCAATTATTCAATTATGCCCCGGACAAAGGGACGCTGTAATGGCGACACACGTCCTTCAGCGCGTCGACTGCCGTCTTGAACAGGGCCGGGCCGGTGAATCCGCCGAACTGGCCGCCCTGGGAGAGGTGCGGCTCCATGGTGAGGAACCCGCGGTAGCCGCTCTCGTAGGCGTCCTTGAGGATCGGCCCGATTTCGCCGTCGCCCTGGCCGGCGGGAACCATCTTCCCGTCCGACCGGCGGCAGTCCTTGACGTGAATGTGGACCGTGTACGGCTTGAGCAGCTTCCAGTTGTCCATCACGCGGTCGCCGGCCTCGACGAAGTTGGCGAAGTCGAATGCCGTCCGCAGCTTGGGCGAGCGGATCGTCTCCATCAGGTCGAGGCATTCGGTCCCGTGCTCGCCGTAGATCCCCTTTTCGTTCTCGTGGACGAGGACGACGTCGTGGTTGCGGACGTAATCGACCTTCACGCGCATCCGCCGGAGGACTTCCTCCCGGTGCTTTTTGATGTCGTCGCCCTTTTCCGGCGGGTAGTAGCTGAAGATGCGGATGAACGGCGCCTCGAAGTACTCGGCCAGCTCGACCGCGTGCTTGAACTTCTCGAAGTGGGCCTGCCAAGGGTCGATGACCTTCACCTTGCCGATGGGCGACCCGATGCTGATCACCCCCATCTCGTTGTCCTGGAGCTTGGAGCGGATCTCCGACAGGAGCGCCGGCTCGAACTCCATCACGTTCTTGTTGTTGACGCCGCGGAGCTCGAAATGCGTGACGCCGTTCTCCCGGCACACGCGGATCTGCTCGTCCAGGCTGGGCGAAATCTCATCGGCGAACGCGGACAGTCTGAGCATGGGGGATTGGCCTTTCACGTTCCCAGCCATGGTGGGACGCCGCGCCCCGGGAGTCAAGTCGCCCCGCGGACGGTCCTGATGTGGAATTGTCCTTGCAACCGAATCGGTCATAAAGTCAGCGGAGGCCGAATGAACCAGGTCCCCCATCCTCCCGAGGCGAATGAGAAGGCCAATGCGTTGCGCTTGCTTTTTGCCCAGTGGGCTGAGGAGGACGCGACCGACGACCCCGCGGAGATCGCGCGTCGTTGCGAAGAGTGGACCCGGCTCAAACGCTCGCTGAACGACAACCGGACCTCCGGCCGGAAGCTCTTTTCCGAAGATGTCGCCCCGTGACACGGGTTTCCAACCCGTGCGAGTAACCTGCGCGTCTGGAAACATGCTGTCATCCGCAGAAACCCGCACCGAAGCGCGCAGGACGATCGCATAGGTCCCCCGGAGGAGATCGGACGGTTATCGGGTGGCACGGACATGTACTCATGTCCGTGGTCTTCAGTGTTGGCGCCACGGACAAGCGTGGCTTGTCCGTGCCATCCGAATCGACGGCAAGACACGGGCATGAGTACATGCCCATGCCACCCCGACATGTGTGTGCGATTGTCCCTGCGCAAGCTCGAAATGCAGCCTGAAATAGTGGGGATTTTGGAGGACGATCTCGCCCCAAGAACGCCGCATTGAATCGGTGCGGCGCTCGGCACGGGTTGAAAACCCGTGTCACGGGGAAGCCTGACCACGAAAGAAAACCTTTCTGGTCCCCGCGTGTTTTTGACTCGCCCTCGCCTGCTTCCTACACTTTCCCCTTTTCGTTTCACGCGCACGGAGCAGTCGAAATCGATGATGGACGCGGCGATCACGAAGGCGTCGGCACTGGTCGAGGCCCTCTCCTACATCCAGCGGTTCCACAACAAGGTGGTCGTCGTCAAGGTCGGGGGGTCGATCATGGACGACGAGGCGGCGCTGTCGACCCTGCTGAACGACATCGTCTTCATGAACTACGTCGGCATGCAGCCGGTGCTGGTTCACGGGGGCGGCAAGGCGATCAACCAGCGGATGGAGACGGCGGGCTTGGTCCCGCAGATGGTGCAGGGCCGCCGGTACACCGACGAGCGGACGCTGGCGCTGGCCGAGCAGGTGCTGTGCAACGAGGTGAACCGGTTCATCGTGAACTTCATCCAGAGCCAGGGGTGCGAGGCGATGGGCCTGCACTCGCTGTCGAGCAACGTGCTGTTCGCCGAGAAGACCTATTTGCAGGGGCCGGAAGGGCGCCGGATTGATTTGGGTTATGTCGGCGAGGTGAAGAGCGTGAACGCCCGGCTGCTGCAACTGCTGGTGCAGGCCGACTCGATCCCCTGCATCGCGACGATCGCCCGGGACGAGGCGGGGGGCCGGCTGAACGTGAACGCCGACACCGCGGCCGGCGCCGTCGCCGCCGCCATGCGGGCTGAGAAGCTCGTCGTCGTCTCCGACACGCACGGCATCCGCGCCGACCCCAAGGACCCCGAGAGCCTCCTCCGCAACCTGAACATCAGCCAGATCGACCAGATGGTGAAGTCGGGCGCGATCAGCAGCGGCATGCTCCCCAAGGTGGACGCCTGCATCCAGGCCCTGCGGGCCGGCGTGGCCAAGGCCCACATCATCGACGGCCGCATCCCTCATTCGCTCCTGCTCGAAATCTACACCGAGGCGGGGATCGGGACGGAAATTGTGTTGTAGTCGATTTGCAAAGGAGGGTTCAGGGTTCAGGGTTCAGGTTTCAGGTTGGAGAGGACGCTGCCTCGCACACCTGACCCCTGAACCCCGAACCCTGAACCCTTTGCCCCATGACCCACTTCATCGCCATCGCCGACTGGACCATTGACCAACTGCGGCACGCGCTGGACGTTTCCAAGCGCCTCAAGCGGCAGCTCAAGGAGACCGGCCGCAACGATCCGATTCTGGCGGGCAAGACGCTGGCGATGATCTTCGAGAAGCCGTCGCTGCGCACGCGCGTGAGCTTTGCCGTCGCGATGACGCAGCTCGGCGGCAGCGGCTTGCTGCTCCGCGGCGAGGAGGTCGGCATCGGCACCCGCGAGCCGATCCAGGACATGGCCCGCGTGCTCTCCAGCATGTGCGACGGGATCATGGCCCGCACGTTCGAGCACGAGAAGGTCACGGGCCTGGCCAGGTGGTCCACGGTCCCGGTCATCAACGGACTGACCGATTACAACCATCCCTGCCAAGCGATGGCCGACGTGATGACGCTGGAAGAGCATTTCGGGAACCTCGCGGGCCGCACGATGGCCTTCATCGGCGACGGGAACAACGTCGCCCGGTCCCTCTCGATGGCCTGCGGCCGGCTCGGCATGAAATTCATTCTCGCCGCCCCGGGCGGCTACGAGTTCTCGGCCGACGAGGTCGCACAAATCCGTGGCCGTATCCCCGAACTCGACATGCAACTGACCACCGACCCGCGCGAGGCCGTCCGCAACGCCGACGCGATCGTGACCGACACGTGGGTGAGCATGGGGCAGGAATTGGAGAAGGCCAGCCGGGTGAAGGCGTTCGCCGGGTTCCAGGTGGATGAGAAGCTGTTGGCGGTCGCCCCGAAGCACGCGGTCGTCCTCCACTGCCTCCCTGCCTACCGAGGGCTGGAGATCAGCGAAGTCGTGCTCGAGGGCCCGCAATCGCTGATCTTCCCCGAAGCGGAGAATCGCCTGCACTTCCAGAAGGGCTTGCTCGCGGTGCTGCTGGGGGGGCAGTAGTCCGCGGGAAACAGCACAAAGCGCCGCCAAGACGCCAAGGACGCCAAGAAGAGAAGAGGAGGAGAATGCAAAATGCAAAACCGGGCCGAGCGTGCTGCGGTCTGTTCATTTTGAGTTTTGCATTTCCTGTTTTGCATTTTGCATTCTGTCTTTCTCCTCTTGGCGTCCTTGGCGTCTTGGCGGCCGCATTTTTAACGCCCGCTGTGCCGACGAAGCTGATTGAGCAGCGCGCGGAAGTCCTTCGGAATTGGGGCGGTCAATTCCTTGCGTTCTCCGTTCGGCAGCGTGAATCGAATTCGCTCGGCGTGCAGGGTGAGCCGGTCCATCAGGGGGCGTTCCGGTTGACCCGAAGCGGCGCGGTAGTCGCGCTTGAAGGAACGGAGGAAGATCCCCGCGGGCACCCCGGGCCGGGGCGGGTTGTAGAGGGGGTCGATCGCCAGCGGCAGGCCGATGTGGCGCAGGTGGACGCGGATCTGGTGCGTCTTGCCGGTTTTCGGAAACACGCGGACCAACGTATAGGTGCGGAACGTCTCCTCGATTTTCCAGAGCGTTCGCGCCGGCCGCCCGCCATGTTTCAGCACGGCCATCCGCAGGCGGGCCGTGGGATGGGGGCCGAGGGCGGCGTCGATCTCGCCTTCAGCCTTCTCGGGCCGGCCACTGACGAGGGCGAGGTATTCCTTTTCCACAAGGTTGTTCTGAAACTGGTGCGAGAGGTGCCGCTGGGCGGCGACGTGCTTCGCAAAGACGAGCAATCCGCTGGTGTCTTTGTCCAATCGGTGCACGACCCGCAGTCGTGGATCCTGCGTGCCGGAGGAAGGGAGCCCGAGCTGACGCCCGAGGCGTTCCAGGACGCTGTCGGTTTCGCCCCGCCCCGGGATCGTGGCAAGCCCGGCCGGTTTGGCTACCGCGACATAATCCTCATCCGACCACAGCACATCCAAATCATCTTTCGCAGTCACGCGCCAAGTGTAGCCCAGCCCCCGGCGCGACGGCCAAATGCCGGTTGACCCTGTTTCCCGCCAGTTCTACTATCGCGGGCGGCGTCGCGGCGCGGGAGTTGCACTCCTTGCGCCCCTCTGACCGCATCCCCCGCAGCTCACGGCGGGCTGTTGAGGCTGTGGCGTTAGCAAGGAGTGCGCGTGCGGCTGCTGATTGCCATCCCGGTTCATAACGAGCGCAAGTACGTCTCGGCGGTGCTGGAGAAGGTGCGCCACTTCCACGCCGGCGACGTCCTCGTCATCGACGACGGCAGCACCGACGGCACGTCCGAGGTGCTGGCCGCCACGCCCGGCATCCATCGCCTGCGCCACCCGGTGAACCGGGGTTACGGCCAGAGCCTGATCGACGCCTTCGCCTACGCCGACCGGCACGAATACGACTGGGTTCTGACGATGGATTGCGACGAGCAGCACGAGCCGGAGCGGATCCCGGATTTCGTGCGCGAAATCGAGACCGACCGTTGGGACCTGATCAGCGGCTCGCGGTACATGGAGGCGCGCGAAGACAACGACCTGCCGCCGACCGACCGCCGCCGGATCAACGCGACGATCACGGCCCTGATCAACCAGGAACTGAACCTGAACCTGACCGACGCGTTCTGCGGCTACAAGGCCCACCGCGTCGAGGCGATGCGGCGCGTTCAGCTCGACGAGGCGGGTTACGCATTTCCGATGCAGCTTTGGCCGCAAGTCGTCGCGGCCGGGTTTCGTATCACCGAGTTGCCCGTCCGGCTCATCTACAACGACCCGAATCGCTCGTTCGGCGGACACCTGGACGACGCGAACAACCGGCTCAAGCACTACCTGCAAGTGTTCAACGACCAGATGCGGCGGGCGTTCCCGGCCGGCGTCCGCGAGCCGGTGGCGGCCGTCGAGTCCTGCTCCTGCTGTTGCGCGAAGTAGTCATGGAAGCCACAGCCGCGCGCTACGCCCGATGGAAAGCCCCGGCTGAGGACGGGCAGGCGATCATTTGGCCCGATCCACCCGACCTGCTCCGCGACACCCGCGAAAACCACCGCCGCTTGAGCACTGCCCATTCGGTGCTGGTTCAGAACATTCCGCTCTCCGAAGTCCGCCGGGCGATGCGTCGCTGGCTCGGTCACGACGACAACCAACTGCTCCTGGCCACCGGTCATCAGACCGAACTGCACCACCCCGGCGTCTGGGTGAAAAACGCCCTGATCGACACCGTCGCCTCGAAGCTCGATGGCCGCGCGTTCCATTTCGCAGTCGATACCGACGAACCCAAGCATCTGCTGCTTCGCTGGCCCGGCGGATCGGTGCCGCTGAGCGACGACCCCAACGCGACTCGTGCCGAATGGAGCGGGCTGCTTGCGCCGCCTTCTCCGGCCCACCTGGCATCCGTCGAAGCTTCGTTTGCCGCCGCGGCATCGAAGTGGGATTTCCAGCCGCTCGTCGCCGAGTTCCTGCTCTCGATGCGGCCGCACGCGCTGTCGACGGCCACGCTGCCCGAGGCGCTGGCCGAGTCGCTCCATCGGCTCGATTGGGGGCTGGGGCTGCGGTATGACGCGATGATCGTCTCGCCGATCTGCGTATCGGAGCCGTATCTGGTCTTCGTCCACCACGTGCTGGCGCGGGCCGGGGAGTTCGCCGCCGAGTACAACGCGGCCCTCCAACGGTTCCGTACGGAAAACAAGATCCGCACGCCCGGTCGGCCGATGCCGAACCTGAAGCGCGCCGCCGATTCGTGCGAGGTGCCGTTCTGGCTCGATTTGCTTGCCGACGGCTCGCGGTCGCGCGCGACGGTCGTTCGCGCCGGCGAACTTTGGGCGCTTCGCACGCCCTTGGGCCAGGACGAATTCCGCTTCGACCCCCGCGCCGACGGCTGGGCCGCCGCGGGCGAATTGTCCCTGTGGCTTCGGCGGAACAACCTGCGGCTCTCGCCCCGCGCGCTGACGCTCACGAGCGTGCTTCGCCTGCTCGTGGCCGACCAGTTCGTCCACGGCATCGGAGGCGGGCAGTACGACCAGGTGCTCGACCTGCTGATCGCGGGCCACTTTCGCCTCGAGCCGCCGCGGTTTTCGGTCACGACGGCGACGCTGTTTTTCCCCGAGGCGGTGGGGCAGCCGCGGGTCTGCCTGCCATGCCTGTTGCAGGATGCGCATCGGTTCAAGCACCGCGCGCTCGGGCAGGAAAAGATGCGGATGGTAGAGCAGATCGCGGCGTTGCCCCGACGCTCCCCAGAGCGCTCGGCCCTGTTCTTCGAGATGCACGACAAGCTCTCCGCGGCCTGGGCCGCGCCGGGCGCCAACAACTGGGACCAGCGGCTCCGCGGGGCCGAGGAGCGAGCCCAGGCCGAGCGCGTCCTGTTCGACCGCGAGTTGTTCTACGCCATCCAGCCGCGCGAGGGGCCGATGGGGTTGATCGGGCAGTACCGCGAACGGTTCGATTGAATTCAACAGGCGGGGCCTGACCTTTGTAGGGGCTGACCCCCGTGTCCGCCCTTTGCTGGAGGGGCAGGCCCCCGTGCCTGCCCTGGGATGTAGGGACAGACTCCTGTGTCTGCCCGCTTCCTTGCCGGACAGCGGAGGGCAGAGACAGGGCTCTGCCCCTACACCGCAGAAGAAGAGGGCAGGGACAGGGCCCTGCCCCTACATGAGAGAAGGGCAAGGATTACACCAACCTATGAAACTGGCGTTTTCCACCAACGCTTACACAAAGCATTCCCTCCTCCGCGCGCTGGAAGGGATCAAACGTGCCGGTTTCGTCGGCGTGGAAATCCTTGCCGACGTCCCGCACGCTTACCCGATGCACATCGACGCCGCGCTGACGCGCACCGTGGCCGATGCGCTCGAACGCTTCGGGCTTGCGGTGAGCAACATCAACTGCAACTGCTCGTTTGGCTATTGGAAGGACGCGCCGCCCGAGCCGTATTTTGAGCCGAGCCTGATCAGCCCGAATCCGAAGCACCGGGCCGATCGCAGCGCGATGATCCTGCGGACGCTGCAGTTCGCGAACGACATCGGCGCGCGGAACATCAGCATCACCAGCGGCCGGCTGCTCGGCGGCATGCCTCCTGACCGGGCGGCCCGGCAGTTCGCCGAGTCGATCAAGCCGATCCTCGATCGGGCCGAGACGCTCGGGATCGACCTGGGGATCGAGTGCGAGCCGGGGCTGTTCCTGGAATACGTCGCGGAGCTCCGCGAGTGGATCCAGCGATTGAACAGCCCGCGTTTCGGCGCCAACCTCGACATCGGGCACAGCCAGGTGATTGGCGAATCGATCCCGTACGAGGTCGAGATGCTCGCGGGCCGAATCTGGAACCTGCACGTCGAGGACATCCCCGGCCGCAAGCACTACCACATGATCCCCGGCGAAGGCACGCTCGACTGGGCCGCCCTCAAGGCCGCCCTGCAGAAGATTCACTATGACCGCTTCCTGACGGTCGAACTCTACACCCACACCGAGAACCCCCAGGAAGCGGCGGAGAAGAGCTATCGCTTCCTGAGCCAACGGTTCGCCGATGCAACGTAGCTCCGAAGTGGCAGGCGGAAGAATCGGTCCGCGAATGAACGCGAATGGACGCGAAGAAGATTCGACAGCAGACCAAGTTCGATTTGTGGCACGCGCGTCCCGCCCGTGCGTTCGGTTGTGTGAACCGCTGCCTCGTGTCACGGGCGAGGCGCGCGTGCCACAAAGGGGACGGCCATTCGTGTGTATTCGCGTCCATTCACGGATCAATTTCGGCTGTGACTTGCCGAGCGGCGCGCGACATCGCGATGGCCGCCGCGGCGATGGCGGCGGTTTCAACGCGGAGGATCGTTGCGGTGAGCTTCACCCCGCGAATGCCGAAGGATTCAAACCATTCGACCTCGGCGTTCGTCCAGCCCCCCTCGGGGCCGATCAGGAGAGTGAGTTCCGTGTTGTCGGAAGGCGAGGGCATCACTTCAACAAGGGGAACGACGGCAGGCGCCGTCGACAGATAGAGTGCGTTTGCGCCTTCGCGGACGACGCCCCGCACCGGCCGCAGTTCTTCGATCCGCATCACGCCTGCGCGGCGTGACTGCTTCGCGGACTCGGTCGCGATTCGCGTCCAACGTTCGTACTTGTTCTTCCCCTCGGGTTTGACGACGCTCCGCTCGGTGGCAAGGGGGATGAACGCGGAAACGCCGAGCTCGCTGAGTTTCTCGACCATCCAGTCGGCCCGCTCGCCCTTCGGGACGGCCGACGCGATTGTAAGCCGCAGGCCGAGCGAAGGATCGGACGCGTTGATCTGCTCGACTCGTACGAAAGCGTCTCTGGAACCGCGGAAGCGCAGTGTGCCGGACGCGGTGTCCCCGGCGTTATCGAACACTTCGACTTCCGTGCCTTCTTCGAGACGCAAGACATCGCGGGCGTGACGGGCCTGGGTTGGGTCGAGGGGGACGTCGCCTATGAACAGCGTGGGGGTGTGCAGGCGTCGGATCACGGATCGATTATCGGTCGCTGAAAGGGAGCGGGCAACATGCAGGATATGAGATGGCGGGCATTTACGGTGGGCGGGGCGGCGTTGGCGAAGCCGCGAGCGGCGTTGCGTTGCGACCGGGCGGCGCGGGGGTTATGATGCGGGCACAGGGGTTCGATAAAGGCAATGGAGTGCCGAACTCTGGTCCGACGCAGTCGGTACCAGGGTGGAGTCGTTAAAGGGAGTCTGACATGGGACAGGCCGCCGTTGACCTGCCCGATCCGCTGAACCCGCCGCCCCCGGCCGACGCGGCCGTCAACACCGACGATCTGCTGGCGCAGATGGCGGGGGAGGAAATCGACCGGCTGTTGGCCGAACAGGATCCCGAGCGCCCGGCCAAGCCCGCGCCGCCGCCTCCACCCTCGAAGTCCGCACCCAATCCTTCCGCCCAATCTGGTCCTTCGGTTGCTTCCGATAAGACAAAAAAGTCCAGCGAAGCCGATGGGCTCAGCGGCGTCCTTGGTGGGCTCGCGCCCGCGGCCGATGCGGGGCCGGACCCGGTCGCCCGGCTTGCCACGCCGCCACCGGCCTCATCCAACGGGAAATCCACCGCCGAACTGCTGGACGAAGAACTCGCCGCCGACGAGGCGCGGTCCGCGCTCAGCTCGGCGAAGTTCAAGGAGAAGCCCGACGCCGCGGCCGCGGCGTCGTCGTCGCCCGCTCCGCTTCCGCTGCGTGTCCTTGCCTGGATCAGCGCCCCACTCGACGCCTGCCCCGACCATGTCCGCGAGGCGATCGGGAAGGTTGCGATCATCACCGCCGTCAACGCGGTCGCGGTGCTGGTTTACGTGCTTTTCTTCCGCCCCCATCACGGATAATCGTCTCAGGCAGCGCAGAACGGGAGGGCGAGGCCACCCCTTTCGCGCTCTTGCACGATCATGCGGGCGCCTCGGCCGCCGCTTGGAGCAGTCGCCAGACGGAGGTGTGGCCGCCCTTGAGGCGTTTCTTCTCGGCCGGCCTGGGGCGGGGCTTTTTGTCGGCGGCCTTGATCC
>DASXMX010000393.1:0-4002 GCA_036495445.1 Tepidisphaeraceae bacterium | reverse complement strand
GCTGTTCTTGGCCTCCGACGAGAGCAGCTACATCGCCGGAATCGATTTGCCGGTCGATGGCGGCCTTGTGGCGGTGTGAGCAATTCTTCCACCACTGAAGTTCAATGCCGCTCACAAGATCGAGCCGCGGGCGCGACCCCGGCGGGGGGCGGCAAAGCCGCAGCGACCCAAGCCGTTCGATTCGAACGTCGTGAAGGCATCGGCAGCATCGTGCTCGCCAACTCGCCCTTCAATCGGATCGGTAAGCAGCGCGCGGTCCTGCTGCGGGATGCGGTGCACGCCGCGGGCGAAAGCGACATCCGGGCGCTGGTCGTGCGCGCATAGGGCCCCAACTTCAGCTTGCGCAGCGACGCAAGCGAGTGGCCCGGCAAGGACGTCAGCTGGTTCCGTACGTTCATCGCCCCCGGGGTGCAGGCAGGCGCGTTGGGAATCGCCACGCATGTTGTTCCGGATGCGCAGTTGGACGCCGAAGCCGACGCGCTGGCCCGTCGTCTCGCGTCCGGTCCGACGCGCTCGTATGCGGCCACTCGAACGCTGCTGAAGGCGTGGTCGAGCGGCGGCGTCGCGGCGGCCGACGCGGTGATGCTGCACGCCGCGATGGATCTCCACAACGGCTGCGACGCGCAGCGCGGCTTCGCCAGCAAGGCCAAAGCGATCGAAGCCGGTGTCGAACCGGCAAGCGTTCACCCCCGATGACACCGTCCCCGATTTCTCCTTCGCCGCATCCCCAGCGCCGCGACGCCGAGCGCGGTGGTGCTCAGGCCCATCCACGCGGCCGCAGGCGACGGGACGGCGGTCGGCGTCAGGATGATCGCGTGCGAGACGCCGCTCGGCGAGAGCGCGGTTCCCGCGATTTGGCCGCTCGAATTAATCGAGACGGCCCCGAGGATCACGTACCCGGGCGCGTTGGTGATGATGTTCAGATCGACCAGCGTCCCGTCGGCATACAGGAACCCGTGGCTAGCGACGTTGCCGCTGGTGGACGAGATCCCGACCACCTCGCCGGCGCTGTTGATGCCGTAGGCCCGGGTGTCGGTGCCGCCGAGCGTGCCCAGGTCCTGCAGGCCGCCCGTGCCGTTGAAGAGGAAGGCGTGAGTCAATGAACTGCCGGCAACTTCGGAGTAGCCGACCACCAGAGCGGATGAGTACATCAATGCATCCTGGGCTTCCGCCCGGAACTTGTCTGTTGACGTTGCCGCACATCCTGCGCAATTCCGCATTGCATTTGACGGATTGAAGAGAATGGGAGCGCACGCGGCTTGCCCGCGACGGTCGGCTCCATGCACGGCTCGGTTCGTCGTCGGGGTGCTCGCCGAACGCGGTCACTGCGGGTTCCGTTTCCTCGGGCGGTATACTGCCGCACGCCCCATCACAACGGGATGCAACATGGGCTATGACAATGTGAGCGGCTCTCAATCCGGGCGGGCGGCCGGCTTCGTCGAGACACTCGAATGCCGGCAGTTGTTCTCGTCGGCGTACAGCGTGACGGATCTGGGGCCGGTGGTCTCGCCGGGCGGCAACGTGGTCACGAATCTGAATTCGGCTTATGCCAACCCGATGGGGTTGAACAACAGCGGTCAAGTCGTCGCAAAACAGCCGGGCCCAAAGTTGAACAGCCCCGTCCTGTTCGCCAACGGGCAGGTTACACCGCTGGCGTCGCTCTCCCGCTGGATGCGCAACGCGGAACCCCACGCGATCAACGACTCGGGGGTGATCGTTGGCGGGTTCCTGGGGGCGCGTACGGAGACAGAGTGGGCCGGAGGGTACGGGTTTTTCGGCGCGACGTACCCGATCACCGTCCGTTTGACCGACGCGTTCGTCTACGACGGCCGCCGGTTCCGCGACATCGGCCCCGGCTATGCCACCGGGATCAACTCATCAGGTGAGGTCGTGGGGGTCGGCGACCACGGTGGCGCATTCCTCTACGCCAACGGGCACCGCCGCGCGCTGCTCCCCCCGCACATCCGTCCCAGGGACATCGCCGGCGTTGCGATCAACGATGCGGGGGACGTCGTCGTGAGCGGCTACGACAATGGCTATCGAGCTTACCTCTACGCCCATGGATCGCGGACCGCGGTGCCGTTGGGACCGACGCCATTCGATGCGGTGGCGATCAACGACGCCGGCCAAGTCGCCGGGACGGCCGCCGATCCGCTTTCCGCGTCGGCCGCCATGCTCGTAACGCCAACTGGGACCGCGAGCCTCGGCCCGGGCGACTTCATGCTCAGTTCGATGAACGCGTCGGGCGAAGTGGTGGGGAGGGAATACGTGCCGGGCACGAACTACAACTACTTGTTCGTCGCCGTGGCTTCGCAGAACGGCACGCTGGTCGATTTGAACACGCTGGTCCCCCCGTCCGAAACCGGGTGGACGCTGCGTTACGCCCAGGCAGTGAACGACGTCGGGCAGATCGCCGTCATCGCCACCAACGGCGTTGATGTGCCGCACTACCTCCTGCTAACGCCCACGTAAGCCGTGGCAGACGCTGAAAAAATGGTATCAGATGGTATCAGGTGACATCCGTCATTTCTCGGACCTTGAAGCATCGACCCCGCCGACATCCGTTTTCCGGACCCGCTGAGCTCTAGTCCGTGGTGACTTTGCCGTCCCAGTCTCCGCCGGATGGGACGGAGGCGTGTTGATGGATCAGTTTCCACTCGCCGTTTCGCCTCTCGAAGCAATCCGATTCGCGCACCACGAGGCGTTTCGCCTCGCCCGTCTTGAGCACGACGCTCACTCGTTGAATCGTGCAAACGAGGCCCATGTCGCCGTTCACGACGACGTCCATTTCGAGGATGTCCACCTTGCAAGACTGGAAACCGCCGAACACCCTGTCAAAGAACGTCAGTGCGGGCTGAATGCCCCGCGAGGCAAAGGGTGGGATGTCGAACCATAAGGCGTCCTCGGCCCAGTGCCGCGTGCTTTGGGCTCCGGTCATGGATTCGGTCATCTCCTTGACGATAGAGACAAGGGCTTCCTGGTCCTTCCCCTTGGTATCGCGGATTGGCTTGGCAGTTGCATCAGACATTTGGCGGCCTCTCTGCCTGAAACTCTAGTCTAGCCTCATCGTGGCCGGCAAACGGGGTCGGCCGACTTCCCCGATGCTTTTGCTTTGCTCGTTTGCGCTTGGTTGCGGCTCCCTCCTCCCCCGTGAAGATCGCAAGTGCGGTTCCAGCCGTGGCATGCGTCCGCCGGGCATTTTCCGGATTTTTCCGGAAACAATTCCGCTCGCCGAGCGTATCCTAACATTATACGAACATACGGCGAGGTCTGCATTGAGAAACGGGGGACGGGGAGACGAAGGGATGGCGTTGTTGGAGGGGGGGATGCAACGTTCGGGGAAAAATGAAGAGCGATGTTACATGCACTGGATTGGATTCGAATAGGCCAAGGTCACTAAGTCGTTTTGGGGCTGGTGGATACAGTCATTCATCGCCGGCGGCGCAAGGCGGTCGGCGAATGCAACATTCGGCTCGGTGTTGGAGGGACGTTGCATCGATATGGCAAAGCATTGGTTCACGCAAGATATTATCCGGGAAAGACTTGCGTGGGGACGTCATTGGGTTCCCGTGCAACAAATGCATCATCGGATCAAATGTTGTCGAGGACGGGGCGGCGGAATGGCGCTGCACCAGCCAGCAGGAAGGCCATGGCGCAGCCCGCGTCCCGTTCCCTTGATTCACCCTATCGGTTCGACGACACTCCCCCGCCTGTTCTTGCCACCGCACCCTCAAACATGCCTGCTGAGCGAGGAAATCGATCATGGCCAGCAACTACGCCCCCGACCCGAAACTGAAGTTCACATTCGGCCTGTGGACCGTCGGCAACGTCGGCCGCGACCCGTTCGGCGAGCCGACGCGCGAGCGGATCGACGCGCTGGCGATCTGCCGGATGCTGGGCGAGGTGGGCGCGTACGGCGTCAACTTCCACGACAACGATCTGGTCCCGATCGACGCCACCGCCGCCCAGCGGGACAAGATCGTCGCCGACTTCAAAAAGGCC
>DASXMX010000392.1:0-4667 GCA_036495445.1 Tepidisphaeraceae bacterium | reverse complement strand
TCCGCGACGTGAAATGAAATCGTGTACCCTAACGAAAACGCGAATCGGCCGGAAAACCCCGGCCGCGTGCACCCTAACCGACTCGCGGAGCCGGACAGGAGTGGTTTTCAACCCGTGCGGATGCCGCCGCCAAGTCGGGAGCCGTTCGCTCGCCAAACCAACTCGAAGCGAAGCGCTCCCCCCGCTTTGTTTAGCAACACTCGCATTGCTCGAAGCGGGAGTGCCTGAACTGACAACGCAACCAGTCGATCCGGAAGTTTCGGCACGGGTTGAAAACCCGTGTCACAGGGCAGCCATCCCACCCGGGAATCGCGCTCGCACGAGTTTGCCTGTGGTGGGCACAAATCGTGTCACACCTTGATGATCGGCAGCGTCTGGAACTTCCGCCCGAGCACGGCCTCGGTCGGCGCGTCGAGCCAGTTCTGCAGGACGCTGGCGTAGACGCTGCGGAAGTCGGTCGTGTACTTGAGGTCCCCCTGATCGAGGTCGGTCAGCGACGGATATTTCCCGATCAGGCCCGCGTTGACGGACGAGCCGAACAGGAACATCGGCGCCGCGGTGCCGTGGTCGGTCCCGCCGCTGGCGTTCTGGGCGACACGGCGGCCGAACTCGCTGAACGTCATCATCAGCACGCGGTCGTCGTTCTTTTGTTCCTCCATGTCCCGCCAGAACGCCTGCATGCCCATGGCGAACTGCCGCATGAGCTGGTCGTGGCGGGCGCGCTCGTTGGCGTGGGTGTCGAACCCGCCGAGGCTCACGTAGTAGACCCGCGTCGGCAAGCCGCCGCGGATCATCGCCGACACGTTGCGCAGCCCCTGCCCGAACTCGCCGGGCGGGTACTGCTGCGTGCTGCGGAACCGCTCGGTGATGCGGAGGATCCGCTCGCTGGCGAGCTGCGCGTCCATCGCCGTGCGGTGCAGGAAATCGAGCTCGCCCGCCGGCGTCCTCCCGTCCTGCGTCGCATGCGACGCTGGTTTGGCCGGGGGCGCGTTGAGCTTAAGGAACCGCGCGCGGTCCGGCCCGTTGTATCGGAACGCCTCGGGCCGCTCGAACGCCAGCGGCATCACCTTTTCGCCCATCATCGCCAGCGGCAGTTGCTCGCCCATGGCGATGCCGACCTGCGGGTCTTCGCCATGGCAGGTGTTATCAAAGTACCGCCCGAGCCAGCCGCTGGTTTCGATTGCCTGATCGGGGCGGGCGCTCTGCCAGATGTCCATCGAGCGGAAGTGCGAGCGGTTCGGATTCGGATAGCCGACGCCCTGGACCGCCGCCGCCTTTCCCTTCTGGATCAGGTCCGCGACGGGGCCGAGGTTCGGGTGAAGACCGATGGAGTCGTTGATCTTGAGAACCGCCCCCGCCTCGTGCCCGAGCGTCGGCCGGGCGCGGTGGTATGCGTCGTCCGCATACGGGATGACAGTATTCAGCCCATCGTTCCCGCCGGAGAGTTGGACGACGACGAGGATCTTCCCATCCGCCCCGCTGGGCTGCCGGACGCGATGGCCGTCCTCCGGATTCGCGACGGCCCAAACCGTCTGATCCAAAAACGTCGGAATCGTCGCGCTCGCCGCGACGAGGGTAAGCCCCTTTTGGAGGAACAAGCGACGGGTGGTGAGTTCGGTTTTCATGTGGTTGAGTTGCCAGTTGTTAGTTGCCAGTTGCCAGGGAAATGCCCGCACTGGCAACTGGCAACTAACAACTGGCAACTTCCTCGATCAACAAAGCTGATACTCCGGCATCGAGACGATCAATTGGACGACGTACTGGATCCGGTCGTGCCTTCCCTCATGACTGCTTGCGGCATCGACGAGGACCTGCCGCTTGTCGGAATCGATCGGCCGCTGGATCAGGGGGTCTACCAAGGCATCCACCAACACGCCCGGGTCGTTTGCCCCGTCCGGAAGCCCATGGAGCGTCAGCGGCTCGGACGCGAGCCGCATGGCGGTGTTGCAGCGGGCGAAGAGGGTGCTGGCGTTGATCCACGTCCGCCCGCCGGGCCAGCCCTTCACGTTGGGCGGCATCATCGGAACCTGCCCCATCATCTGCAGCGGGCCGAAGAGCGCGCGGAACGGCGGCATGTCCACGCCGAGCTGGCGGATCGTGCCGATCACGAACTGCACCGGGCTCTTGATCTGCACGCCGATCGCCTTGTCGCTATAGAACGCCTTGCTGGTAAACACCGTCCGCAGGAGGGGCCGCAACTCCAACCGCACGTCACGGAACAACTGCCCCAATCCCTCAATCAGCTCCTCCTGCGGATCCGGGTAGACGAAGTAGGCGAACAGCTTCGACGCGATGAACTTCGGGCAGGCCGGCTGGGCGAGGAGGAGGTCGAGCACGTCGTCGCCGTTGAAGTTGCCGGTCTTGCCCAGGACGGTCTTGGCGCCGGCGTCGTGCTGGAAGGCGTTGAAGAGGTAACGGTCGCCGTCGTGCGTCCAGCCCGTGAACGCGCGGGCGGCCTCCTTCACGTCGGCCTCGGTGTAATTGCCGATGCCGAGCGTGAACAGCTCCATCACCTCGCGGGCGTAGTTCTCGTTGGGATGGCCCCGGCGGTTTTGCGTGTTATTCAGATAATCGAGCATCGCCGGGTCGCGGGAGATCGCGTGGACGAACGCGCCGAAGTTCCCCGCCACCTGCCGGCGGATCAGCTCGTTCTGCTCCCACATCAGCAATGCCATCCGCTCGTCGCGGTAGCTGGTGGTGAAGTGGCCGTGCCAGAAGAAGGCGAGCTTCTCCTGCATCGGGTGCGGCCCGCGAGCCATCCGCTGCAGCCACCAGCCCCAGGTGGCGACCATCGCCTCGCGGTTCTGCCCCATCACCCGCTGGTTGATCGCCATCCGCTCCTGGCGGGTCTTGCCCGCGTACATCTGCCGTAGATCGCGGAAGCTCTTGGGCAGGTCGGCGATGGACGAGAGATCGGGCACATCCTGCTTGTCCTGCTCCTCGGCGGATTGATCGGGGAAATCGAGCAGCCAGTCCACGGCCGCGGACGGGCCGAGGCGCAAGACCTTCTCGATTTCTTCGGGCGTCCCGCCAAACCCGGCCCGGTTCAGCAGGTGGGCCGCCTTGACCCGGTCGAACGGGTCGTGGGCGGAGGGCTCATACGGCTCGAGCAACGGATGCGTGGCAGCCATGGGTTCACCGAATCAGGGAATGACTATCCACACAACGGCAGCGACGCAGGATTATTCCGCCCATCATACCACGTCGGGTGCAAGATCTGCCTTCAAAAGCCGTCTTTCGCAGGGGCAAATACAAAAGCGCCGCCAAGACGCCAAGAGCGCCAAGGAGGCAGGGGGACTCAGGGCGAATTGGTGTTGCCACTTGGTCCCGTCGTCCCTCAGCCCCTTTATCCCTTTCTCTCCTCTGTTCTTGGCGTTCTTGGCGTCCTTGGCGTCTTGGGCGGCGCTTTTTTCGTCCTCACACGGACGGGTTTCGCTTTCGCAATCCGAGTGCAGCCGGACGTACCGCGCGCCCGCACGTGCCCCGCCGGTTGACGACAGATCAACTCGCACTCAGTTTTGCTGCGCCCGCACGGGCGGGAGTTGTGTGGCCGACGGTGCCGGCTCCCCCGTCACGGTGTGGTCCTCCATGATCTCGACGCGCGTGCCGTCCGGATCGTAGCAGTTCAACTGCCGCTTCTGGTTGCGCCCGATCTGTGGTTGGGCGAGCGCCTTGCACCCCTCCGGCAGCGGGCGCTCGGCCAGCGTCGCCCGCGCCTTGGGAACGTCGGGCACTTCGAGGCAAAGGTGGTTCAGCGTGTGCAGACGGTCCGGGTTCGGCGTTTTCTCGTACAGCATCAACTCCAGGTAATCGTTCCCCTCGGGAACCCGCAGGTTCACCCAACTGAGCGTCGTGCCGTCCTTGCTGCCGCGCCAGAATTCCTTGAACCCGAGAATGCCGCGATAAAAATGCATCGATGCGGCCAGGTCCCCCACCGTGATGCCCGCGTGGCTCATGTGCGTAGAGACGCGCGTCGGCGGGACGTGCTTGCCGGCGTCCCGCCGGGTCCAGCCGTCGGGCATGTACTGCACGATCTCGATGATGTGCCCGTCCGGGTCCTCGACGAAGAAGTTCATGTTGCCGATCTTCCCCGTGCCGCCGCGCTTGGCCAGCGGCTTGCCGCCGGGGCCGTGCACGCCGTTGGCGGCCAGGTAGTCGTGCATCGCCGCCGCGTCGTCGGTCTCGAACGCCACGTGATAAAGGTTGTCGGCGTTGTCCGGCTTCTTGTCGTTGTACGGGAACAGCTCGATCGACTGCCGGTCGTTGATCTTGATGAACGTCAGGTGCAGTTTTCCGTCCGCGTCCTTGAGCGAGTACGGCTCGTCGAACCCCAGGTAATCCTTGAAGAACGCCCGCGACCGGTCGATGTCCTTCACCCACAACGCGACGTGCGACAGGCCGGCGATGCGGGGACGTTGGGGCATCGCGGCCGACGGCGCATCGTCAGCCCTCCCTACAGTTGCGATTGCCGCAAACGCAACCAACGCCAGCCAGGAATAAGACGCGAAGCTGGCGTGGCCACCGAATGTCCCGCGTCGCGCCGGTCGCTTGTTCATGGGCATCCACTCTATTGCGGGCCCGCTGAAGGTTCAAAGGATTCCCGCGCTCTTGCCCTCTCCCGGTACCGCGGGAGAAGCGAGCGGAACGGGCGACTGCCCGCGAGCGGG
>DASXMX010000391.1:0-6645 GCA_036495445.1 Tepidisphaeraceae bacterium | reverse complement strand
ATGCTCGATGCCGGTAATGTAGAGGAAGTGGTACTCGTAGTAGTTGGTGATGAACCCCTCCATCTGGGCCGGGTCCAATCCGCCGTAGGGCTGGGCGACGTAGAGCGTCGGGACGCCCAGGTCCGGGAAGACGTCGCGCGGCATCCGCGCGATCGCCACCGCGCCGACGAGCACGAACGCGAGCACGATCACCAGCATCGTAACCGGGCGGCGAAGGGCGAACGTAACCGGGTTCATAGGGCGTTAACCATCGGGGCACACAACGACGCGAATCACCGCGTTGCTATCGAGGTTCGATACCATAGCCTGGCTGGCACATTGTCTCAAGAAATGCAATCCGATGCACCCGGATGCGTATGGCTCCGCGGAGTCACCGCATTTCACCTCTCCCGGTACTCCGGGGGATGGCACGGTGGGGGTTTACCGCGCGCATCCGATCTCGGGAGAGCGTCATCGCGCAGTGAACCCTCACCCCATCCCTCTCCCGGCGTACCGGCAGAGGGAGCAATGATTCCGTCTAACGTCGCCGGGGCGCGCCCGCGGAGGCGGCCGGCGCAGCGTCCCGCCCAGGATGGGCGGGCGACGGCTTGCCGTGGCCTTCGACCATTTCCTCGTACAACTCCCGCACCTTCTCCATCGCCTGGCGCAGTTCGGCCCGGCCGCGGGCGGTGATCGCGTAGACGCGGCGGACCTTGCCGGCAACGGATTGCCGCGCGGAGCGGAGATAGCCCTTTTGCTCGAGGCGGTGCAGGATCGGGTAGAGAGTGCCGGGGCCGACGCGGTAGCCGTGGCGCCGCAGTTCCTGGATCATGCCCAAGCCGAAGATCACCTCCGCCGAGGCGTGGTAGAGGACGTGCAGGCGTATGAGCCCGGAGTAGAGGTCCTGGTCGGCCATGACGCCGGCTTTCTATATCCGAATTGCCGGCGTGGGGACAGCGTGCAGCGCGCCCCTATACCGGCAGAAGCCCGACCCAGAGAACGGGCAAACGGCCCGGGCGTCGCGTCGTTAACCCCGCCTGAACTGTTGACGATCCGAATATCCCCACCGCGTTCGCGACGTCGGGGAATCAGTCGTAACTTGCCGGCTGAGTCGTGGCCGGCTTCGATTGGTGGTCGTGCGTGTAAGCCCCCGGATAGGCCGGGCTCTCACCAAACGCACCGTTTCCGCCAGACATTGAGCTATTTGGACCGCTTGGACTGGTGTTTGGGGTGGATGCGCAGCCAGCCAAAGCCATCGTTGCAACCGCGAATCCCGCCGCCACCAGGAGAGTTGAAAGGGACTTCATAGGGCCTCCACAGATTATTTGAGCCCAACAGATCTGCGAGGCCGAACATCGACCTCGCTCGCGTCCCCACCATCGCACGAGTGATCGGGACCATTCAATTAATGGGGAAGAAATACACACTTAACGTATTCTAAACATTTCCATTGGCAGGAGTGGAGCCTTTTTGCGTTCCCGAATCAGAGGCACTGTTGAGGGCGGTTCAGGCGCGAATCGTTAGGGTTACCATTTGGCGCATGAAAACGACGGAGGGCGGCGTTTGCCGCCCTCCGTCGATAACGATTTGGCCCATTACAGGATGGGTGGCTTAGATCAGCAACTGAAGCTGGATCTCGCCGACGATTTCGGACCTGCCCGGCGCGCTGGTGTAGACGTCGCTGGCCCCGTCATCGATCGGGAATCCCTTGGGCAGGTAGATGACTTCGGGCGTGAGTTTCAGGCGGTGTCCATGGAAGAAAAAGTTGACGCCGCCGGTAATTGCTTGAACCCAGTTGTTGCTGCCGGGCTTGGTGCCCTGCAGGTGCATGTACTCGAAGCGACCAAACGGTTCGACAAAACTGTTGAACGTGTAGCCCGCCTCGATCATCGGGGCGTACTCGTACGTCGACTTTCCGGTGACGGCCGGATTGGTCGCCGCAATGCTGCCTCCGGTTGCCGTCTGAGCCCAAATGCCAAAGTTGTGCGTGGTGTACCGGCTCACGAACGCACCGTAGAGCAGCAATCCGTGCTGATCCGCGTACATTGCGTCGACCGCGGTAACCGTCTGGCCTGAGTGCCCACGCTGCGAGTAATCCGCGCCGAGGCCAAAGACAAGCAACGGTTCCTTCGTGTCGACCGATCCGACCTGACCATAATCCTGCCAGCGGCCGAAGGCCTTCAACTCCACGCGGCCGGCGACGCCCCAGTCCTGCGCGTTCGTCGGCGTATCGAAGAAGTTGGTGTTGGCCGACCGCATCCCCTGGTTCACCCCCGCCTCGGTGCGGAACCATTTCTGCGGATCAACGATGAATGTGACGCCTTGCGTGAACGCGTCACCGTTCACGAAGACGTCGGCGATCAGCGAGCGCTCGGTGCTGTCCTGGTACCGTGAGCTGACGATCTGATCGTGGAGCACCGGGTCTTTGATCTGGCCTGCCTTGATGTAGAAGGGCGTGTCGTGGAAGCGGTACTTGACCCACGCTTCTTCGAGAATCGGCACGCCGCCCAGGCTGTTGCTAACGGTGCCGACCGTCGCACCGGTGGAACTGGTGACGGTGGCAGACCCGTTCGCCCGGGATGTGGCCCAGTTGAAGAAGTACGTGAAGTCGGGGCCGAACATGTTCCCGTCCAACCCGATTTTCATCCGGCGGACTTCGAACCCTGTATCGGTCTCGTCCTTGCCCTTGCCGTTGAAGTTGAAGTCCTGGCGATTGTTGGCAACGGCCCGGAATTGCAGATGGTACCACGGACGGAGCATGAAGCTGCCGTCGTCAGTACCAATGAAAAACCGCCTGCTGGTCGAGTCATACCCGGCCGACAGGCCGTGGACGTCCAGCATCTGGCTGTGCTGCTGGGCGTCGCGCTCAGTCTGGGCGAGCGCCGCCTGCTGCTGTTCCTTTTCGTGATCGGCCTGCTGCTGCTTTTGCTGGGCCTCGAGTTGGTCGATCCGGGCCCGCAAGGCCTGAATTTCGGACGAGACGTCCGGCTGGGTTGCGGGGGCCGTGCCATCGGCCCAAGCCAGCGAGGTGGTCCCGGCCAAGACGGCCAATGCCATGGCCGCCGCCTTCAGCGGCGTGCGACAGTGGTTCACAAGTGCTCCTTCCCTCTGACTAGGAAAAACTCTTACGGCGACCTGATACGTGGGTCGGATTGTGAAGCGCCGCATTTGTCGTCAATGAGCGACGTGTTAAGGATGCGTTAACGCAAGCGGATCCCCTTCCGTCATGCGCGAAATTCCGCCGAAAATCGCGGGTCGTCACGCCACCCATCGACGATTATGAGGAAAATGCTTGATTTATCGGCATGGCCGACCTGTCGCGAACGCGAACGGAGGAAACAAGCGTCCGATAACGCGATGTCACTGCGGCGCCGGCGTCGGTTTGACGGTTTCCCGCCCCGCGGCGATCAGCGCGGGCTGCGGGTGTCGGATTTCGGGGACCTGCTGGTAGCGCTCCCACCCGCCGCCCAGCGCCTTGTAAAGCGCGATGTACTGGACCACGACCGATTCCTCTGCGACCGCCTGCTGATCCTGAAGTTCGAACAACTGCCGCTGGGCGTCGAGCACGTTGAGGAAGTCGGTCAGCCCGCGCTCGTAGCGCTTCGTCGCCAGGTCGACGGCCTGCGCGCTGGCGGCGACGGCGTCGTTGAGCCGATCGAGGCGGTCGCGCTGCGCCTGGTAGTTGCTGATCGCGTCGTCCACTTCTTCGACCGCCGTCAGGACCGCCCGCTGGTAGTGATAGAGCAGTTCCTGGGTCCGAAAGTCCTGTCGTTCGAGGATCGCGTCAAAGGTGCCGAAATCCAGGAACGGCCAATAGAGCGAGGGGCCGAAGGACCAAATCCCCTTATACATGACCGGCGTGCGGCCGAGCCCCTGGCCCTGGAAACCGCCCGACGCGACGAGCGCCACGCGAGGAAACAGGTCGGCGGT
Organism: Tepidisphaeraceae bacterium; assembly: GCA_036495445.1. Taxonomy (GTDB): domain Bacteria; phylum Planctomycetota; class Phycisphaerae; order Tepidisphaerales; family Tepidisphaeraceae; genus DASXMX01. The sequence continues at coordinate 2,736 of DASXMX010000391.1, read as the reverse complement.
GGCGACGCCGATCCGGGCGGTCGATGCGGCCAGCTCGCGCTCGGCCTGCCGGATGTCGGGCCGGCGGCGCAGCAGTTCGATGGGAAGCCCCGGCTGAAACTTCTCCGGGGGCGACGGCAGCGGCGTCTCGCGCTGCAGTTCGGCATAAAGGTCCTGCGGCAATTCCCCCAACAGCACCGCGATCCGGCGCTGCGACTGGGCGATGCCGGCCTGCAGCGGCGCGATCGTGGACTGCACCGTCGCCAGTTCGCGCTTCGCCAGCGTCACGTCGAGCTCGTTCGTGATGCCCTGGTTGAACCGTGCGGTCACCAGATCAACACTTTGTTGCTGAATGGCGAGGTTGTGCTGGGCGACGGCCAGCCGCTGCGCTATCGCCCGCTCCTCGACGTACGCGCGGGCGACATCGGACACGAGGGTAATCAGTGCGGCGTTGCGCGCCTCGTAGGCCGCCTGCGTATCGGCGCGGGCGGCTTCGGTCTCGCGGGTGAACCGGCCGAAGAAGTCGATTTCCCAGGTCGCGTCGAAGCCGGCAACCTCGGTGATCTCCTTGTAACCGCTCGTGTTCGCGGCACTGTGCAGCGGCCCCGGGATGCGGCTTCGGGTGGAATCCGACCCGGTGCCGCGACCCGCGCCGGCAGCAAAATCGACCAGCGGCAGCGTGCCTCCGGTCACCACGTACTCCTGCGCCCGCGACTGCTGCAGGCGCGCCAGCGCGATCTTCAGATCCAGGTTCGCCCGGACGGCCCGATCGACAAGCGAGTCGAGTTCCGGGTCGCCAAGCGATGCCCACCAGCGGGTAATGTCCACCGGCCGGCTCGCTGCGGTGGTGGGCTGCGTGGTGGCCGGGGAAGCCGGGCCGACGTCAAAGGCATCGGGAACGGGCGTCGGGGGAGTCTTGTAGTTCGGTCCGACGGCACAGCCGCCCAGCGCCGCGGCGGTCGCCGCGGCAAACAATAGTTCTTTCGCCCGCATCGGGCCGCCTCCAGGGAGAGTGTCTGGCAGTGGACTCCGCGCGCCGGTCTCGGGCGCGCGGGGATCGGATGGTCGCTTTCCGATTTCGGATCAGCCGGCCCGTTCGGCAACGGCTGCGCCCTTGCTGGGCGGAGAGGCCTTGGACGCGTCGTCCGGTTCGACCGGCTGCACCTTGTCGCCGTCGGCGACCTGGTTGCTGATGTTCAATGCAACGAGGTCGCCGTCCTGGAGGCCGCTTTCGATCTCGACGACGTTGCCCAAGTCCTGGGCGATCGTGACGCTGCGGAATTGCACCCGCCCGTCCGTTCCCACCACGGCAACGGTCGGCCCGTTGGTGCGGAAGTTCAAGGCACTGGCGGGAATCTGCAGCGGCGGCGCCGCCTCGGTTGTCTTGAACGTCGCCTCGAGGTACATGCCGGGCTTGAGCGCCAGGTCCCCGTTGTCGAAGTCGACCTCGACCCGCAGCGTCTTGGCGGCCTCATTGATGGCCTGACTGTTGCGCGTCACCTTTCCGGTGAAGACGCGGCCCGGGTATTCCTGGACGGCCGCGGTTGCGACGGTACCGTCCATCACGTCAGCGCTCGCCGCCTGGGGCACGTCAACGTAGACGCGGATCTTGTCGGAATAGGCGATGTCGTACAGCGGCGTGTTCCCGGACGTGCTGCCGGCGGTCACCAAGTCGCCGATGTCCACGCGCCGCGACGTGATCACGCCGTCATATGGCGCCTCAACCTTCTTGAAGTTGGTCAGGTCCGTCAGCCGGTTCACATCCGCCTGATCGAGGTCGACCTGCGAGTTGGCCGCCTTCAGGTGGGCGACGGCCGAGAGGTATTCGGCCTTTTTCTGCTCCCGCTCCTGCTCGGAGACCACGCCCTTGCCCGATTCCTTCCACCGCTTGTAGGTGCTCTCGGCGAAGGCCTCGTTGGCCTCGGCCACGGTGACCTCGGACTTCTCGGCGGCGACCTTGGCCTCGGCCGCCTTGAGCTGGTCGTCCAGTTCCGGCGTATCGATCAGGGCCAGCACCTCGCCCTTCTTCACCTTGTCCCCGATATCGGCCTTCCACGTTCCGATGTACCCGCTGACCCGCGCGTAGATTGTGCTCTGATACCAAGCCCGCGCCTCGCCGGGGAGGGCCAGTTCGTGGATGGGGGACGCGTGCGTGACTTTGACGACGTCCACTGGAGCCGGGGCGTCGGCGGTGGCGAGCGTGTCCAAGGCCAGGCTCATCTCGGCGGCGTTGTTGTGGTGATACCGGTAGAAAAACCCGGCGGCCAGCAGCGCCGCCAGCAGAACCACCACCACGACGACACGCCGCCCCGTCCCGGGGACCGAGTGCACCGGAACGTGCGAATGTTCCTCCTGAGGCGGTTCGGCGAGCATCACGCCCTCCCGGGAGGCGGGCGCGCCCGCCGCAGGGTAATCGTCCCCATTCGAATTACTATTATGTAGTGACAAGGGCAGGTTCCTCCACAACATTTCGAGCGCCGCGGCGCATCACGCGGTACATGGCGGGGACGAAGACGAGCGTGGCGGGCGTGGCGAACAGCAGGCCGCCGATCACGGCACGGGCGAGCGGCGCGTTCTGCTCGCCCCCTTCGCCGACGCCCAGGGCCATCGGGATCATGCCGAGAATCATAGCCCCGGCGGTCATCAGCACCGGCCGCAGGCGAGTGTAGCCCGCCGCGATGGCGGCGGTCAGCGAGTCGTCCCCGGCCGCCTGCCGGTCCTTCGCGAACGTCACCACCAGGATGCTGTTGGCGGTGG
>DASXMX010000390.1:0-8560 GCA_036495445.1 Tepidisphaeraceae bacterium | reverse complement strand
CATTCGCGGATAGGAGTGCTCGCGGAATGCTGCGGTTTGCCGAGTTGAGCCCGGTGTGACGGACGTAGCCAGGGTTCACCTGCACGGGCATCGGGAGGATTTGATACGCCTCGACGTTGCTCGCTGCGATTGTTGCGCCGCCCTGCGACTTGAGATCCCCGATTCGAATCGACATCGGCCGGGCGGCGGCGACGTCGCTGACCTGCAGCGCGAAGCTCGTCCACTCGTTGCGAGCGGCCTTGAGTTCAATCGACGCGGCGTCCACTGCGGGCCGGATCGGGTCGCTCAGGTCCAACGGCTGCAGGAGCGTGCGCGAGGAGATGGGCGTCGTGGAGCCGGTCTTCGGCGGCGCGTCCGGGCAGCCGGTCAGGCCGATCGCGAGGCCGGCCGCAATCAGCAACGTCATCCACGCTCGCAGGACCTTAACACGGGCTGAATCGTTCATCGGTAACCGGGTTGCATACTCGGTGGGCAGTGGGAAGGCGATTGCTACAACATTCGCCGTTCCCGCGAGGCGATTGGGGCGATGACAACGCCCCGGTTCGACACGCCGCGGGAAAATCCGTCCGATCGTCCGATCGCAGGTTTTCAGCGGAAAACAGGCGATTTCCGGCACGATCGAGTCGCCGGGCTCAACGATTTCGGGCCGCGGGAGACCGGCTTGGTACGAACTTTGAAATGGGGATTCTAACGAAGGGCAGGGCTATGACAAGCGTAACCAGGGATGGCAAGGTCGAGTTCCGCTTCTTTCGGCCGCGGGTGCGGCAGGTGAGCGTCGTGGGCGACTTCAATGGGTGGCGCAGGGACGCGCTGCACATGCAGTCCGACGGCCAGGGCTGGTGGCGGGCGGAGATGTGGTTGCACGGAGGTGACTACCGCTTTCGCTATCTGGCCGACGACACGTGGTTCACCGATTACGCGGCGAACGGGATCGAGATTGGGAGATTGGGCTGCAACAGTTTGCTGACTATTCCGGAGACTCAGGACGCGCAAGAAAACCATGGCGCCAGGCACGTCGCCTGACGCTTTACAAACCTCGTTTCCTCCTCCGCCAGGCTGCACGGACTCTACCCTCCACCGTGCAGCCCTTTTTTTTCACAGCCAACGAGTATTCCTTACGGGAGGGCGAGGCTCCTGCCGAGCCGGGTTTTGCTCGAAAGACGTGGCTCGCCAGGAGCCCACCCTCCCTTTGTGCGCTATCCTTCACGTTGCGAGCGATGACGCCAGCACGCATCCGACTTGGTCGAGCAGGCGTGGCTCGTCTTCGTCCGAGAACTGAATGCGGACCTCTGCCCGCCAAATCGGGAGGTCAATGGCCGTCGCGAACGGTTCGACTTTCACCCAATCCTTCTCGGTTGTAATCAGGATTTCGGCACCAGCCTTCCGTGCCTCGGCCGAAAGGTTCGCAAGATCCTCGGCCGTGTATGCGTGGTGATCGCCGAACCACCGGCGACCGACGTACGTGTCAACGAAGCGTGCCAGTTGGCGATGGAACGCCGCGGGATTGCCGATGCCGCAAAACGCGAAGAAGCGGTGACGGGAGAGTTCGTTGAATGGGTGAGATTCGATTTCGGGACGCGACGACCGAAGGCCGGCTTGGGCGTGGATTGCGCGATACAGCGGCGCCGTCGCGTTGTGCCGACGGATCTCGGCTTCGATCGCGGTCAACTGTTCGGGTGTCGCCTGATCGGCGTGCGTCAGGACGACGGCGCCGGCGCGGCGAAGGCCGGCGAGCGGTTCCCGCAGCAGGCCGCGGGGGAGCACGCGGCCGAAGCCGGACGGCTCGGCCGCGTTGATCAGGACAACGTCCAGATCCCGGGCGAGGCGGCGGTGTTGGAACCCGTCGTCGAGCACAAATACATCGACTTCCGGGTGTTCTTTGAGCAGTTCCTCGCCCGCTGCGTAACGATCCGAGTTCGCCCGCAGGAGAACCGGCGGGTCGCCCGGGTCGTTGAGCGCCCGGTCGAGCATCGACAATTCATCCCCGAGGCTGCCCGGCGCTGCGCGATACCCTCGGGAGAGGATCGCCACGCGGCGGCCTTCGCGGCGCAGGTTTTCGGCGAGCCATTGAACCATCGGCGTCTTCCCGGTGCCGCCGGTGGTGATGTTGCCAATGCTGATCACCGGGCGCGGCAGATGCCGGATCGATTTGAGTTGTCGATCGAAGAGGTGATTTCGGATCGTGATCGCCCCGGCGTAAAACGGCTCAACGATTGTAAGGAATCCTCGCGCCAGCGACGCGCCCGGGCCGCGTGCCTGACCGCTGATGATCCGAATGAACTGTTGCTCAGCGTCTGGGCTCATGAATGGTTGCTCGCGGCACACTGCCGCGTGTCCCTACAAACCAAGCAGCCACGCGTCGTCTTCCGGCGTGAAGATGATGCGCTGCCGGGGCAAGTTCTCCAGTCGGAACGACTGTAGCAAATCGGCGATGTGAACGCTTGTCGTGTCGGCCTCGATGCCACACCACCGCGCGAGCAACGCGAGAACGCGCTCGGGCTTTGCTCCCTGTTCCCGGTATTTCGAGAGTCGCGTGTCGCCATGGCGCTTGGCGAGCCGCCGGCCGTCGATGCCGACGACCAGCGGAAGATGACAATGGCTCGGGATTGCTTGGCTAAATCCCAATGCCCGATAGAGCAGGATCTGTCGCGGCGTGGAATCCAACAGATCGACTCCGCGGACGACTTGGGTCACGTTCATTTCCGCATCGTCCACCACGACGGCCAACTGATACGCCGGCGTGCCGTCCGCCTTCGCAACGACGAAGTCACCGAGTTGTCGCAATGGATCGAAACGCTGTCGCCCGGCGAAGCAGTCATCGAATTCGATCGGATCCGCCGGCACTCGAAACCGAATCGCCGGCGATCGGCCCGTCTGTTGGCGGGCGGCTTCGATTGAACCATACTTGCCCCGGCATGTGCCCGGATAGACCGCGGCCCCGTCCTCTGCATGAGGGGCGCTGGCGGCCGATTCGACTTCCTTCCGACTGCAGACGCAAGGATAGGCCGCACCCGATTCGATCAGGCGATCGAGGGAGCGCTGGTAGATTGGGAAGCGGTCGGATTGATAGATCGGCCCCTCGGCCCAGTCCAATCCCAACCAAGAAAGATCCTCAATGAGCTGCCGATCCGCCCCGCGCTTAATCCGCGGCCCGTCGATGTCCTCGATCCGGAGCAGCACCCTCCAGCCCATCCGGCGGGCGAGGAGCCAGTTCACCAGGAACGTGCGCGCGTTTCCCAAGTGAAGGGCGCCGGTGGGGGACGGGGCAAGTCGGGTCTTATCGCTCATGCCTCACTGCCGGATGAATATAGAAACCAAAAAACCATTTGCCATCATGGTGGGGGTGCGGCTATATTTGCTCCATACATTGGACTCCAAGGGGGTTAGGGAAAGGAAATGAATATGGCGCGGCCTAGCACGGGAGCGAATTTGAGTTTGGCGACTCTCCAATCCATCCTGGAGAGCCGGCGGTCGGAGTTGAATCGTCTCCGAAAGCAGCGGACCAAGATCCAGCGCGAGCTCGACGCGATCGAGCGGCAGATCGACAAGATCGAAGGCTCCGGCGGCGGCCGGGGTGGCAGCCGGGTGCGGAACCCAAAGAGTCTCAACGACACCCTCGAAGACGTGCTCCGCTCGCATGGCAAGCCCATGAAAGTGGGCGACATCGTCGATGCCGTCAAGGCGACCGGGTACCGCACCAACAGCGCCAATTTCCGCGGCATCGTCAACCAGACGCTTATCAAAGACAAGAAGCGGTTCGGCGCCTCCGAGCGCGGGATGTATCAGTTGAAGAAGTGAGCGGGAATGCCGGGTGCCGGGTGCCGGGTGCCAAAAGCCGAATGACGGACCTGCCCGTTCATTCGCCATGTGGAACTCGGCACTCGGTATTGTCGTTCCGCATTCATTTCGACCGTCTCACATCTGTCCGATTTGATCGAAAATTTTTCCCGTTGCCTTGCCGCGCCCCGGCCGGGTGGGGTATTTTGCCCGCCCTGTGTTTGTCCCGCTGTTTCTCATCGTCTCGGCGGTGCTGTCGGCGGGGGTTGTTGCCTATGGGACGAACGCCCTCTGGGCACAATACCCGCACGGCATCGGTCTGATCCTGCTCTCCCGGCGGCTCGAATGGCCGCTGGTCACGCTCTCGTTGTTGCTGTGCCTGATCCTGCTGGCCCTGGTCGCCTCCGGTAAGCGGCGGGCATGGTGGCTCATCGGGCTGGGGCCGGTCCTGGCGCTCTTTGCCCACCGGTTCCTGACCGATCCGGCCGGCGGGCTCACGGTGATCGACAGCCCCAGCTTCGTAGTCGCCTCTGATGCCCGCTTCATGGCGGACGACGACTACATCGTCGGCCTGCGGTTCGGGGATTCCACTTACGCCTATCCGTACGCCCAGCTTTATGACCATCCCGTCGTCTTCCAAAGCGATCACGACAAGCGAATGATGCTGATCTGGTCGGCCTTCGCCAACCGGGCGGTGGCGCAGACGGTGACCCGCGAGATGAAGCCGCGGGAGATCGAGATCGTCGTCAGTCCGGCTAACGCTTTGCTGCTGTATAACCGCACCTACGGGCAGTTCATCAACGGGCTGAAGGGCCGGCTCATGGACGGGCAGAAGCCAACCGGGTTCGGCACGCCGATCGTGGTCAGCACGATGACGTGGAAGGATTGGGTCGGCATTAACCCCGAGACGAAGGTGATGCAGCCGGCGGGCAAGCCGCGGACGGCCAGCCCGCCGCACTCGCCGATCCTCCCCTCCAACCCGATGCCCCCGGCCATCCTCGATTTCCCCGCCAACACCAACATCGTCCTCGTCGGCACCACCCAGCCGGCGGCCCTGCGATCGGACCAGGTCGGCCCCGAGCCGCAGAACGTGACGGTCGATGGCGAATCCGCCTTCGTCTTCCGCGAAAGCCCCGACAAGCCGGTCCGCGCGTTCTCCAGCCACCTGAAGAAGCAGGACCTGTTCCCGCGTTTCTCGCTCGATCGCGGCCACAAGTACAAGGGGGCGACGTTCCTCGACAGCGACACCGGTTCCGGCTGGTCGGCCGCCGGGGCGTGGGTCGACGGGGAGAAGGACGTTCGGGCCGAGATGAAGGGGACGCGGCTGACGCCGATCCCGGTTCAGGACGGGCTCTACTGGGGCGTCATGAAGTTCTGGTACCCCGACCTGCGCCTCACCACCCCCCAAAAGGCCGGCGGCCCGCCGGCCGCCTCGGGCTCTTGATCCCTCCTCAACAACCAACCCGATCTGGCGCCGCAGCTCCCCGGCCAGTTCGTCGATCACGTTCTTGAGCAACTCCGGCTCGAAGACCGCCGGGGCCTCGGAAAAGGTGCCCAGCGAAAAACGCCGGGCCCCCAGGGCCCTGATCACCTTGGGCAACGCCGCGACCTTCTGCAACGTCCGCAGCGACCCGATCAGCGCACTTCCACAGGTACAGCAGCACCAGCTTGACGTAGTCGTCGAAGAAGAGCTGGCGGTTGCCGGCGGCGTCCCGCTCACCGCCCACGTCCTTGAGCCGCTCCAGCAGCGGCAGCAGGCGGTGGAAATACCTGAGCCCCTGAACCTCCGCGTCCTTCAGCGGCGTCTGCATGCCGCCCGATTCTGCCTTGGCCGAAGCAAAAGCGCAATTCGCAAATTGTTAGGGTTGGTGTGCCTGCCCGCCAACGGCGTGCCGAACGGGATACCCGAAATGTCCCGCCTTTTTGGGCCCTGTCACCTCATTAATAACATAATTGATATAAAAACTTCATCTCTTTCACATCGCGAGAGTTGCATCGAATGTCACAATCGATTTCCCACGCCCGTTCCCGTTCGGCATTTCGCGGTTAAGTGGCCTTGGATATTGTGTTTAGAGACGATGTCCCGCTGCCGCCTGTCGAAAGGGCATTCCAAGCGGGTCATCCAATACTGAGGTTCTGCGGACGGTTTGTCGCAAAATGATTTGCCATACGGAGTCGCGCACCAAGGACTCGGCTTGTCAATCGCCGCTCATTTCCCGATGTGTTCTCCGCGGTGCGTCTGCCACCACGCCTGCACCGCCTTGGCGGCGGCGCGGCGTTCGTCGGCGGTCCAGGGGCGATCGGTCGGATAGCCGGCCAGCGCGCGCGGGTCGGAGCCGAGCAGGGTCGCGACGGCGCGCCAGGCGTTGTCGCCGACGGTCCGGGGCCCGCTGAAATCGGCGCACCGGCTCGGCCGCTCGTCGGCCAGCAGCGCGACCAGCGCGTCCAGGTCCGCCTTATCCGGCGTGTACGCCGGCGGCGGGGCGGTGAACGCGGTGTTGATCGACAGCCCGGCGTGACCCCCGCTCACCACCATCCGAGGCATGCGCGGCCGAAGCTCCCAACTGGCCAGACGAGTGGCGAGGTCCGCGTGCTCGGGCGGGGTGACCGGCAGGCGGCATCCCGCCAGCAGCGCGTCGATCCGGGCGGCGTTCCCCTGCGGGTCCTTCGGGTCGACCGCCGCCTTCGCGCAGGCGGCAGCCACATCGAGCGTCAGCAGCCGGTCTTCCGGCTCGGGCGCCATCATCTGCCCCCGGCACCAGCGGAACAGCCCCCGCCGCAACGCCACCTGTGGCGGCTCGCTCGTGAAATGCGCGTGCGCGTTCGCCCACGCCTCCTGCTCCGCCTTCGCGTTCGGGTACGCCCCCGTCGGGTCGAACGCCATGTCGGGCGTCGTCCACGGCTTGAGCTGCCAGTAGTTCCGCGCCCGCTGCTGTGCCAAGGCGAGGCTCAATTCGCCCGCCGCCTCCCACCCGGCGCGCCGCAGGAGTACGACCGCCGGCGCCAGCCCGTCGGAGTTGACCTTCAGGAACATCGTGACGGGCACGAGCCGGTCCATGATCTTCACGTCCCGCGCCCGCTCCGCCGGGCCCACACGTTCGAGCCATCCCGCGGCATTGTGCTCCGCGTCGAACGGATGGGCCTTGAGCGCGTCGGGGATGATCTCCGCCAGGTTCAGCTCGCTCGCCCCGGCCGTGTTCACCTTGTCGTTCGGCCCCGGCTTGAAGCGGTAGGCGAGCGCGATGATCCACGAGCCCTCGGGCAGCTTGAAGTGCAGCCCGTTGAATTCATACCCGTAGGTGACCTGGTTCGAGTTCGGCTGCGTCATCTGCGTCCGCGACGCGTCGCTCGGCAGTGGCGGGGGCGTTTTGGCGGGGTCGAACGTCGCCGAGACGTCGAGCTTGCCGCAATAGACCGTCGCCCCCTTCGCGTCCGGGAACCCCGCCGCCAGCATTGCATCGACGACCCCGTCGACCCCCTTCGCCTCCGGCTTCGACAGCAACGATTCCGTGGCCGCCGCCGCCGGCGGCGGCTCGGCCGCGACGGCGACGCCCAAGCATGCAACCACGATGACGGCCAACGCGGCCAATCCGATCCTGTTCATGCGACTGATCCCTCCGATTTCACGCACCGAACGCCCGCCCGCGTGATGACCACGTCAGATGAGAACGGGCGCAAGCCCGAAAAACCGTTTGTAGGAGATGTGAGACGCGCGAGCAAGGGATTTCCGGGAATCGCACAACGGTTCAAGGCCGTCGTGCAGGGGCGGCGGTTACCGTCGCCGGCCGCACGCCGGACCGGGACCCGATCGTCCAAGCCGAAGCCGCCGCCCGGGGTGTCCCGGGCATCCTGCTCGCCCGCACGGGCGTGGCTTTCTTTTGTGGCCCTAAGTGGCACGGGCGTCTCGCCCGTGCGGGCGGCGCTCGAATTGGGCGACCCGTCCGCATGGCCGAGACGGCCATGCCACGTGGGGCGTGCCACAAAAGAAAGCCACACCCGCCCGGACGGGCCGGGCGGTCCTACCCCCGATCGCGGGTTCGCGTTACCGTATCCTCCGCGGGGCAGTCCGCGGATGCGCGAGCGCGTTCGTCGCGGACAGTGCGTCGCGCGGGGAAACCAGAGAGGATCCGTTGATGGGCGAGCGAGAGCTTCGGGCCAAGTACGGCGGCAAACTGGACAAGGCGATCAACCGCGCCATCCGGGCCGAAGTGCCCGGCGGGAACGAGGCCCTGGACAAGCTCACCCACCTGGCCGGCGCCGCCAGCCACAGCCACTGGCACGACCACGCCGGCCGCCCCACCCCCGAGGCCGCGGCCTACTTCCGCCACCAACGCGAGGTCCTCCAACCAATGGAAGCGCAGGTCCGCCGCAAGTGGGGGATTCCGCCGGGGGGGAAGTAGGCCCGGCTGACGAGGAAGGCCGACGGGGCACTGGCGCTAGGCGCGGCGCGTAATCCGCCCTTGCCGCAGCGCAAGACAGCAGATAGGGTGCCGCCTGGCCATGACCCGGGGGGAATCTCCCTTACAACGATCTACAAGGAGGGCTGACATTGCTGTTGTTTGACAAGAACAAGGCGAAGACTCGGTCCCCGCTCGCCGATCCCTCACTCCCGCAGGCCGGCGAATCGGCAACACTGGCGTTTTGGGACCAACTGAACGACATCCTCTTGCTGATGCTTCCGCCCTTCGCGGTCTTTTGCGTTGCGGTAACGGAATGGGTGCATTACTTGTCGGGGAACAGGCCGCACCCGTTGATCTTGAGCGGCCTCTTTGCCGTTGTCTCG
>DASXMX010000389.1:0-17428 GCA_036495445.1 Tepidisphaeraceae bacterium | reverse complement strand
GCCTCGTACGCCCGCGCGGCCGGCGGCGCGGCCCCGGTCTTCCCGCGGTGCGAGCTGGCCAACACGGCCCGCTTCACCAGCGGCGCGCTGGAGGTGTTCCACGTCGTCTCGACAGACGGGAAGCCCGTCGGCGCCATGTACCTGCGGTCGGACCTGTCCCAGCTCCGCGAGCGGATCATCAAATACGCGATGATCCTGCTGAGCGTCCTGGCTGCCTCCAGCGCGATCGCCTTTCTGCTTGCCGCCCGCCTCACCCATCTGATTGCCACGCCGATCCACCACCTGGCCGAGACGGCCCGGGCGGTGTCGGCCGAGCGCAACTACGCCGTTCGCGCCCTCAAATCCACCGAGGACGAGATCGGCCTGCTCACCGACGGGTTCAACGGGATGCTGGACCAGATCCAGCAGCGCGATACCGAACTGGCGGCCCACCGCGACCATCTCGAGGAGCAGGTGGCCCACCGGACCGAGGAGCTGCAGCGGATCAACCTGCAACTCACGACGGCCAAGGACCGGGCCGAGGCGGCGAACGAGGCCAAGAGCAACTTCCTGGCCAACATGAGCCACGAGATCCGCACGCCGATGACCGCCATCATCGGGTACGCCGACATGATGCTCGAGCCCGACCAGACGCTGTCCGACCGCCAGGACTGCCTGCAGGTCATCCGCCGCAACGCCCGCCACCTGGTCGAGCTGATCAACGACATCCTCGACATCTCCAAGATCGAGGCCGAGAAGATGACCGTCGAGCGGGTGCGGGCGAACTTCCCGCAACTGCTGCTGGACGTGATCTCGCTCATGCGGCCCCGGGCTGCCGAGAAGGAGCTGGACCTGCGGGTGCATTTCGAGGGGCCGATCCCCGAGCAGATCCTGACCGACCCGACGCGACTGCGGCAGATCGTGATGAACCTGACGGCCAACGCCATCAAATTCACCGAGCGCGGGTTCGTCGAGCTGTCGATCCGGTGCACGCCGGCCGGCGACAAGAGCCTTATGCAGATCGCGATCCGCGACACCGGCATTGGCATGACGGGCGAGCAGGTGGGGCGGCTGTTTCAGCCGTTCATGCAGGCCGACGATTCGATGACCCGCCGGTTCGGCGGGACCGGGCTGGGATTGGTCATCAGCCAGCGGCTGGCCCGGCTGCTGGGCGGCGACATCGCCGTCAGCTCGGCGGCAGGCCTGGGCAGCACGTTCACCATCACGCTCGACGGCGGGCCGCTCGACGGCGTCCACATGATCGAGGGCATGACCGAAACGATGCTCATCCCGCCCCCGATCACGGCCGCCGCCGAGACCAGCGACGCCGTCCGCCTCGACGGCGCGCGGATCCTGCTGGCCGAGGACGGGCTGGACAACCAGCGCCTGATATCCTCGCACCTGCGTCGCGCCGGCGCTGACGTGACGATCGCCGAGAATGGCCGCATCGCCGTCGACCTGGTTCGCAGGGAGTCGTTCGACGTGATCGTCATGGACATGCAGATGCCCGAGTTGGACGGGTACGGCGCTGCCAGCGAGCTGCGGCGGCGCGGGTTCACCCAGCCGATCATCGCGCTGACCGCCCACGCCATGGCCGACGACCGCGACCGCTGCATCCGCGCCGGGTGCACCGACTACCTGACCAAGCCGATCGACAAACACGTGTTGCTGACGACGGTCCGCGAGTATCTGGTGCGGAGCCGGATCCAGTCGGCAACCGCCGATGCCGAACGGTCGGCCGTTGCGCACGCTGCTTCCCAGCAGACGGTGCCCCCCCCGGCCGAGCCGCCGCGGCCCGCGCAAAGCGCCGCCCCGCAGCCCACCGCGCCCGCGTCGGCGTCGGGGGGCGACACGCTCCTCAGCCAGTTCCGCGACGACCCCGACATGGCCGCCGTCATCCAAGACTTCGTCAATGGCCTGCCGGCGCAGGTCGCGAAGATCCAAGGCCTGATGGAGGGCAGCAATCTGGTCGAGCTCCGCCGGACCGTCCACCAGCTCAAGGGGGCTGGCGGAGGGTACGGGTTCCCGCAGATCACTGAGTTCGCACTCAACGCCGAGAACGAGTTGAAAGCCAGTGCCGCCGACGCGCTCACCGCCGACCTGCGGGGCCGGGTTGACGAACTGGTCGGACTGATCCGGCGCGTCTCCGGTTACAACCCGGCGTGCGAACAGCCCGCCGCCGCCGCCGCGCCGGTTGCGAAGGCTTGAGGCGGGCGCGCGGTGGGGATGATGTGGTCAGATTGTTCGCCTCCGGAGCTTCACACCTGCTTCCGCCGGACTGGTCGCTTTGAGTGACCAGTCGCCGATCGCCTTTATGTTGAGTTGAAGTGCTCGCGCGCTTCGGGTGGCACGGACAAGTACTCTTGTCCGTGGCTTCGAATCGCGGAGCCGCCACGGACATGAGTACATGTTCGTGCCGCCCGGATCGATGGGGTTCCGATCAATGTCGATGTCGAGGTGAGATTCCCCCGGACGTGCGGCTTACGCCGCGTTCGCTGTGCGCTTGTCTGCCAGGAACATGCCGATGCGGGAGGTGGGCATCTGGGGATCGTCGAACAGGAACCGCCCGGCGAACGCCTCGGGGCCCAGCGGGTGCCCCAGGAAATAGGCCAGGCCTTTGGGCCTCGGATCCTGCGAGGCCCGTTCCCGAATCGGCGCCCGCAGGAGCACGACCGCCCGGTCGCACACCGTCGGGTAGGCGCGCACCGGGCCGATCTTGTCGAACCCGAGCAGCCGCATGTAGAACGGCGCGTGTCGCGGGTGCACGCCGATGATCCCGTCGTCGGCCTTCATGTGGATCGCGAAGTAGTAGGCGAACCGCATCAGCTCGAAGAGCCCGTCGGCGGCGCGGTTCATGTGCTCGCGCCGGTCGGCGAAGAGGCCGACTTCCACGATCCGGCGTCCCGCCTGCCTCAGGGCGTCGATCTCGGCGGGGTAGACGCTGTCGAGCGGGAGCCCGTCATTCCCGTCGGCGTAGACGCTGAGCGTCCCGGTCAGCTCCGGCCCGAGCGACGCCAGGATCACCGCCGTCCGCGGGCCGACCGCCTGCCGCGTGGCATGGATCTCGTGCCGGTTGGCGTCGATCAGCTTGTCGCGCCGGTAGGCCTGGTACACCAGGCCCCACGCCTCCTCGACGTCCCGCAGCGTGCGCGCGACGAGAAAGTTCAGGCCAGACCCGGGCCGCTCGGGAGGCGGCATCTCGGGTGAGGCGGGCAGCGGGGACGAATCCAAAGGCATGCGAACTCCTGGCGCGCGCGACGAAACAGGGCGACGCACCGTCTGCATCGGCCCCGCGTCGGCCCCGGTTTAGGCATGCCGGCTGCCGCCGCGGCGCGAGCCCGATAAAGCGGGGCGGATCCCGCACGGATCGGCTTGCGCGGGGGATGCCGCGCACGCGGCCTGGGCGCTCCTTAAGGCTTGTGCGGGCCGGGCCGATACCGGGAAACAGCCGATGCGCGCGCGTGCCTGTTCCCCGCGCGCCGGCTTGGGCAGTAGAGGAGAGGGCGGCCAGGATGTCGAACGCATTATTGAATAAGGACCGGGCGATCCCGTTACGGGAGGCGCCTCGGCCGCCGGTTGACGCAACCGCGTCGGTGCCCGCGGATTTCGCCGCCGCCGCCCGCGAATGGGCAGCCGCGCTCGGCGAGGGCGGGATCGAGACCGGGGAGCAGGCCCTCGCCCGCTACGCCCGCACCACCGCGACCACCTCGAACCGCCCGCTGGCCATTCTCTTCCCGACGTCCACCGCCCACGTTCAGCGCGCCCTGCAGATCGCCTCGGCATACGGGATCGGCGTTCACCCGATCTCACGCGGGAAAAACTGGGGCTACGGCGACGCCTGCCCGCCCGGGCCGAATCAGGTCGTCATGGACCTGGGCCGGATGAACCGCATCCTCGAGGTGAACGCAGAACTCTGCTACGCCGTCATCGAGCCGGGCGTCACGCAGGAGCAGCTTTATCGTTATCTCAAGGATCACCAGATTCCCCTCTGGATGGACAGTTCCGGCGCGGGCCGCGAGGCGAGCCTCGTCGGCAACATCCTCGAACGCGGATTCGGCCACACGCGCTATGGCGACCGGATCCTCTCCGTCTGCGGCATGGAAGTCGTGCTCGGCGATGGCCGCATCCTGAACACCGGCTTCGGGCACTACCCCAACGCCAAGTCCCACCGCACCTATCGCTACGGCATCGGCCCGTTTCTCGACGGGATCTTCTCGCAATCGAACTATGGCGTCGTGACGCGGATGGGCATCTGGCTGATGCCGCAGCCGCAGGATTTCTGCGCGTTCTTCTTCTCCGGCCAGAGCGATGCCGACCTGCCCGCGATCATCGACGCGCTTGCCCCGCTGCGCATGCAGGGGATCCTGCAGAGCACGATCCACGTCGCCAACGACCTGCGCACGATTTCGGGCCGGATGGGCTACCCATGGGACCGGGCCGGCGGGGTAACGCCGCTGCCGCAGGCGCTCCGCGCCGAGTTACGGCGCGAGTTCATGATCGGCGCGTGGAACGGGTGCGGCGCGCTCTACGGCACTTGCGAAACCGTCGCCGCCGCGCGGAAGGTGATGGCCCGGGCAATGCGGCTGTTCAAACCGAGATTCCTCAACGACCGCACGCTGAAAACCGCAACTCGCTTGCAGCGGGCACTGTGCTGGACCGACTGGGGCCGCCGCATGGGCGAACGCCTGCAGGTGGTCGAACCCGTCTACGGCCTGCTCAAGGGCATCCCTACCGACGAGCCGTTGCGTGGCGCAGCCTGGCGCATTCGCCCGCCGGCGCCGAACGCGCCGACCGATCCGCTCGACTGCCACGCCGGCCTGACGTGGATCGCGCCGACCCTGCCCGCCAGCGGCCGGGCGGCGCAAGACCTGATGCACCTCCTCGAACCGATCTACGCCTGCCACGGCTTCGACACGCTCGTCACGTTCACGCTGATCACCGAACGCGCCCTCTGCTGCGTCACCAACATCGCCTTCGATCGGCGCGAATCGGAAGAGGCGAAGCGCGCGAATGCCTGCTGCGAGGACCTGACCGACGTGCTGCTCCGCGAAGGATACATCTCCTATCGCGCGGGCGCCCGCGGGATGGCGAAGCTGACCGCCGAGCCTTCGACGTTCTGGGACGTGGCCGGGCAGATCAAGCGCGTGCTCGACCCGGCGGGCATCGTCAGCCCCGGGAAGTACCTGCCGGCCGCGTGAGCGACGCGAGCGAGAACCATGGTCGACCTGGCCAGTAAAATCCTCTTCCACGACCGGCTGCGGTTCCTGATCACCGTCGCGGGCGTCGGGTTCGGCGTCACGCTGGTGCTCGTCCAGACGGGCCTGTTCCTGGGCCTGATGGACAACGCGGCCTCCGCCGTCGATCACATGGATGCCGACATCTGGGTCGCCGCCCGTAACACGCCCAACATCGACTTCGCCCGCGCGTTCCCCGACACCTACGTGGACCAGGTGCGCGCGATCCCCGGCGTCCTGCGGGCCGACAACCTCATCGTCTGGTTCCTCCGCATGGCCCTGCCCAACGGCGCGCAGGAGGGGATGGAAGTCTACGCGATGGAGCGGTTCCCGGTCTGGAACCTGCCTTGGACGATCTCCGAGGGGAACACCGCGGACCTCGCGCGCGGGCACTTCTGCATGCTCGATGACTCGGCCGTGCGGCGGTGCGGGCCGTTCCACACCGGCGAATACCGCGAGTTCCTCGGCAGCCGGTTGAAGATCATCGCCCGCAGCCACGACGCCCTCTCGTTCACCACCGCCCCGATGGCGTTCATGGACCTGCGCGTCGCCCAGTCGCTCACGCCCGAGCTCCGGGGGCAGACGACCTACATCGTCGTCAAGCTCGCGCCGGGCGCGAATCGCGACCGCGTGATCGCCGAGATCCAGCGGCGATTGCCTTACGTGGACGTCCACTCCCGCGAGGAATGGTCGTCGATGTCGCGCATGTACTGGATCAAGAACGTCGGGCTGGGGATGAACCTGTTCACCAGCGTGATGCTCGGCTGCTTGATCGCCGTGATGGTCGTCGCCCAGAACCTCTACACGTCCACGATGGAGCACGTGAAGGAATTCGGCACGGTGAAAGCGATCGGCGGCGGGAACGGAACGATCTACCGCATCCTCGCCAAGCAGGCGACGCTCTCGGCCCTCTTCGGCTTCTGGGCCGGGGCCGGGCTGGCGATGGTCCTGCGGGTGGCGCTGGCGCGCGGCGCGGACCTGAAGATGCTCCTCGGTCCCCACCTTTGGGTGGCAACGTTCCTGGGGACGATCGTGTTATGTCTTTTCGCCGCGATGATCTCGTTCCGAAAGGTGAGCCGGCTCGACCCGGCGATGGTGTTCCGCGGGTGAGGAGGACGGCGAGCATGCTCGCCCGCTACACAGGTTGCAATGAACGCGCTCGAGGCTGAAAACATCTTCAAGGACTACACGGACGGGAGCGAAACGATCCCGGTCCTCCGCGGCGTGTCGCTGTCGATGCAACGGGGCGAGATCGTCGCGATGGAAGGCCCATCCGGCTCGGGCAAGACCACGTTCCTCTCGATCGTCGGGTGCATCCTCACCGCGACGTCGGGCCGGGTCGTGGTTGACGGACGGTTGGTGAACCCCGATCGCCCGCGCGAACTGCCGCAGATCCGCCGCTCGTCGATCGGCTTCGTCTTCCAACAGCACAACCTGATCCCCGCCCTGACGGCGGCGGAGAACGTGGAATACGCGCTCAACCTCCGCGGCCGCCGCGGCCGTGGCACGCGGAAGGAGGCCGAGCGGGCGCTGGCCGCGGTGGGGCTGACGGAAAAGGCCAACGCCCACCCGCGCGACCTGTCCGGCGGGCAGCGGCAGCGCGTTGCCATCGCCCGGGCGGTCGCCGGCGACGCCCCGGTTCTGCTCGTCGACGAGCCGACCGCCAGCCTCGACTCCCAGACCGGCGAGCAGATCCTCGACCTGTTCCGAACCCTCGCCCGCGCGGAAAACCGCGCCGTCCTGGTCGTCACCCACGACCCCAAGGTCCGCGCCGTCGCCGACCGCGTCGTCGTGATCCGGGACGGGCGATTGGCGGCATGAGGCAATCGAGGGGGCGGACTTTCTCCCTCTCCCGGTACTCCGGGCGAGGGTTGGGGTGAGGGTTTACCGCGCGAGCATCTGCATTCGAGTGTGCAGCGTCGCTCGGCAAACCCCCACCCTACCCTCCCCCGGAATACCGGGAGAGGGAAAATGGGGGCGGTACTCTAACTGTGGAGACTGACCGTGCGACTGTTGGAGATGCTGAAATCCCGCCTGCTGACCGGCGCGATCCTGCTGTCGTGCCTGGGGCTGTTCTTCGTCGCACACACCGTCTCCACCGCCCGCGGCACGCCGTCGGCGATGCCCGGGTCGGCCATCAACCTCTCGACGGAATCAGCCTCGTCGTCCGGCGGCGTCGTCGCCGAGGGGCGGGTCGTCACGTATCCTGGCGAGCGCGTCTCCGTCGCCGCCGAACTCGGCGGCCGCATCGCGCGCCTCGCGGTCGCGGAAGGCCAGGTCGTCCATAAGGGGGACCTGATCGCGCAGCTCGAAGCCGAGGAATACCGTGCCGGCTTGGCCGAGGCGACCGCCCGGCTCGGCGAGATCGACGCCGACATCAGCCTGCTGGAGTGGAAGCTCAAGCGAACGACGGATCTCACCGCCCGCGGCGCGACGCCGCTGGTGGAAGTGGAACAGCAGCGGCGGGACCTCGCCGCCGCCCGCGCGAGGCGCCTGGCCGCCGCCGCGCATGCGGATCAGCTCCGCATCCAAGTTGACCGCACGACGATCACCGCGCCCATCGACGGCACCGTGATCACCCGCTTCGCGCAGGAATCGGAGGTCGTGCAAGCCGGCAGCCCGATCGTGACGATCGCCAACCTGGCTCACACCCGAATCGAAGCCGAAGTGAACGAGTTCGACGGCGCCGCGGTAGTGCCCGGCGGCCGCGCGTTCGTCACCGCCGAGGGCTTCCCCGGCGTCCGTTGGCCGGCCACGGTGGAGGAAGTCCCCCAGGTCGTCGTCACCCGCCAACTCCGCCCCCAAGACCCCGGCCGCCCGACCGACAGCGGCGTCGTCCTCGTCAAGCTCGCCCTCCCCGAACCCACCCCCCTGCGCCTCGGCCAACGCGTCGAAGTCCGAATCCCCTCCGACGCGAACAGCGCCGGACAGTGATCATCCGAGGAGTTGACCCCCCCTTACCCTCGCCCGGTACTCCGGGAGAGCGGAGGGTGAGGGTTTGCCGCGCGATCTGAGAATCCGAAATGAGGTCCGTCAGAGAATTCATCAGCGCCGGGGCGTGCCGCCCCGGTCGGAACCGAAGGTTCCGAGGCATTTCAACGAGCAACGCAAACAGACGAACGAACGTCAGACCTGGACCTTCGGTCCAGACCGGACCGACACGGTCCGGCTCCGAATGGTTTCGGAGGAACCGACTCAATTCACCAACGAAAATCGCGCGGCAAACCCCCTCCCCAACCCTCCCCCGGAGTACCGGGAGACGGAGTTCGTGAGTTCAGACCATTGTGTCCGCTCCCGCAAGGGCTATTCGCGCTGCCCCGAACGCCCTTTGGCGGTCGGGTAGTAGTCTTCCTTGGCCGCGGCAAATTCGGCCGCCTCGCGCGTCGCGGGCGCGGCGACGGGCTCGGGGTCGGCGCCGCCGAGTGGTTTCACTGGAGCCGTCGCGGCGGTTGTGGGCGGTGGGGCGGAGGCTGCGTCGCTGACGTTTGATTCCAGTGCCGCTTCGAGTTCGCCCAGGCGGGCCAGGTCGTCCTCTGTCGGGTCCTGCGCGGGCGATGGAGTCGCAATGGGTTTGACCTTGCTCAAGTCGATCCCCTTCTCCTCCGGCGGGCGGCGCAGTGAGCCGTAGACGAGCAGGTTGATGGCGGCGGGCCAGACCAGGCCGATCATGACGAAGCTGCAGGCCATCCACCCGAGGATCCCCAGTTCCATCCACCGGGCTCGCGTGTAGCTCGTCCCCTTCGCGCGGGAGACGACGTCGAGGAAATCGATGATCGTCGGCTGATCGATCGCGCGGAAGCGGGCCGCGACGTCGGGGCGCCCCAGCGCCTCGAGGCTCGTCTTCGGCTGGTAGGGGACATCGGCGACGAAGAACGCCGGCCGCCACTCGGCGGTCAACTTGCCGGCGGATGATTCGAACTGGCCGTTGAAGTAATCGCCCGTGACGACGTACGCGTGCTTTGTCGCGCCGTGACGATCGGGCACCGACGCCGCATAGACGCAAACGTGATCGAAGCACGGCCGGCCCGCGACGATGCGGGTCAGCGCCTCTTCGAACCGGGCCTGCCCGTTGATCGGCTCGCAGAACCGGCCCTCCAGGTCGGCGGCCATCCAGTTCCGCACCGACCCGATCGCCGCGCCCAGCGCCAGCGAGATCAGGATCCACTGCCATTGCCGGACCGCTGCGACGCGCATCAGTTGATCCCCCGCGAGATGCCGACCTGCGACAAGTCCACTGCGTCGGTCGAGTAGGTGTCCACGTGGTTGTCCACGAACAGCACGTTGATGCGCCTGCGGTGCCGCCAGAAGTCGATCAACTCCTTCCCGACCGTCGACGACGTCTGCGTCCGGGTCTCAAAATCCTCCAGCGTGTCGTCGCGGCCGTAGTCGAAGACGAGGAAGCAGCGGTCGTTCTGCGGGTCGCGGGTGCGGCCGTCCATCGCGAAGAAGACCTGTGACGGCTGCCGCACGGCCGACGCGTGCCCCAGCGGGAACGGCCAGACCGCCGGGTCATGGTCGCGCCGGCCGAGCAGCGCCTCGTTGAACGCGTAGCTGCTGAACTCGTCCGGCGACTGCCACCCGCCGCTGTCGTGCTGCGTCCAGCCGGTGAGCAACTGCTGGTCGCTGGGACATCGGAATAGCTTGCGGATCGCATCGCCGGCAAGGTCCTGCTCGAGCGCCTGGCGGCTGTCGGTGTGGACCTTCGCGCCCAGTTCCATCGCCAAGGCCGCGGTGATCGGGAGCGGGCGCTTCTCGTCCTCGTCGGTGTAGTAGTCGTAGCGGATCGCGTGATCGTCGCCGAGGCCCTTGGGGTTCACGACACCGCCGACCGGGTTCCACTGCCAGCCGGCGCAGGGGAAATAGCCGCCATGATCGTTGAGGTGGAGCTGTGCGGCCAAGCCGATGTTGCGGAGCGTCGCGGCGCACTTGGCCTGGTTCGCCTTCTCCCGCACGAGCGTCGTCGCCGGCAGCAGCATCGCGATGAGCAGGGCGATGATCCCGATCACGACGATCAGCTCGACGAGCGAGAACGCGCGAGACGGGCCGCGGAAGTTGCTGATGGTGTTGCCTTGTGGCACGGCATCGCAGGTCATGGCTTACCCTCCTGCCCGAACGCCTCGACCTCGCTGAAGAACGTGTGCCCCCAATCGTCGTCGGTCTCGGTGACGAACGTGACGAACAGCAGGTGCTTGTATCGCCCGATCAGCGCGGCGCCGGTCGCGGCCAGGCTCACGGCGTACTGCCCGCCATCCGGGCCGGCGGCGGGGCGGGTGTCGACGTCGGCGATCTTCGTCCACCCGCACGACGCCGGGTCCGTCCCGATCCGCGGCCGCGGATCGAAGCGGCTCGACAGCCCGTCGCTCCCATACACGCTATATACCTGCGGCCCGCGGTGCGAGCGGTGCCGCGAGTAGGTGTTGATCTGCCGGATCGCAGCCGGCTGGTCCAGGTCCATGCGGAAGCGGCCTTCGAGCGAGCCATAGGAAAAGAAGAAACTGGCGGCAGGGTCGTCCTCGCCCGGCGCAAGACGCCCATCGTTCAACACGCCCGGCCCGCCGCTGCCGTCGCCTCGTTCCCCATCCACGATCGAGAACCGAGCCGACCGCGCGATGTTCACCGCGGCGCGCGCTTGCGTTGAGTCGGAAACCAGCGCCACCGAAGCGCCATTCGTCGGCGCGCGGTGCTCGACGCGGATGCGGATCCGCGGGTTCGACACCGGCGTCCGGGGCAGCACATCGGAGAGCCGCGAGAACACTGTCCGCGCGTCCAGGCTGCGAGCGATGCACTTCCCGTCCGGCCCGATCACGAACAGCCGCGTTGTGCCCGACAGATAAACCGGCGGCAGTCCCGCCGCCGGACCAGGCGCGGGATGCGCGGGGGCGCCGCTCAGCGTGTAAGCGATCCGGCCGACCAACCGGGACAACACCTGAGCGGGCCGCGAGCCCGCGAGCGGGCGACCCCCGTCGTCGACGGGTATGTCGAGCAGCGCGAAGTCGGCCCGCCCGCCGAAGCGATCCTGGATCGCCTTCAGCTCAAGCGCATTGACCAACCCATCGTCCGGAATCCCCAACCGATGGACGTACAGCAGGACGTACTTTCCATGGAAATCGCTCAGCCGGATCGGCTTCCCGTTCGCGTCGGTGGCTGTGAAGTCCGGCGCCTCGCGCCCGACCGTCAGCACCGCGTTAACGTGAACTGGCAGCGTGCCGACGTCCAGCGGCTCGTCGCTGCGGCCGCCGGCCATTTCCGGCATGTCGACCGTCGTGTTGGCAACGGCCAGTGCCTCGGCGACGCGAACGCGAACGCCGACGGTTTCCTGGCTGACGAACACCAGGTTATATCGGCCCGCCGGCACGTCGTCGGCGCGGAACGACCCGTCGGCCGTGAGGGTCACCGGGATGATCCGTGGCATCAGCGCCAGCGCCGCGCCGCCCGCCGGCCGCGTCGCCGGCGGCTGCGCGACGAGTTGCCCGACGAACGGCGGCAAGCCCGCCGGGATCGCCAGCCGCCCGATCACCGGCCGCCCCGATCCGCCCAGCTCGACGTGCGCCGTCTCCCGCGGCCCCACCCAGAGGTCCGCCATGCGCATTCCCGTGGAACCGCGCACCTGCCACTTCAATTCATGCTGCTGCGGCGAGCCGGGCGGCAGCGGGATCACGCGGGCGAAGACGAAGTGCCCGCGGCCGTCGGTCCGCGTGCGCGCCTCGTGCATGATCCGCCAGGCGTACCACTCGTCCAGGCTCCCGCCCGTGCGAGAGAGGTCGATCGTCTGCCCGGCCTGCGGCGTGCCGCCGACCCGCAGCGTTCCTTCGATCCGCCCCCACGGCACGAGCCGGACGTCGCCGGTTTTTTGCAGGTCCGCGACGCGCACCTGGGCGACGCCCTCGTTGCTTCGCGCGACCACCGCGGTCGCATCCGGCTGCGCGGGGAACTCGAACGTGCCGTCCGGCGCGGCGGAGACGACGAGCACGCCCGGCCGCGCCGGGCCGTACACCGCCACGGCCGACGAGGCCCGCGCCAGCATCACCTCGGCCCCGGCCGCGGGCCGCCCCGATGAATTGAGCACGCGCCCGCGGATCGGGGCGGAGATGGACGATTGCACGACCGCGCGGGCCGGCGTCCCATTGGCCGCCTCGAGCGTGGCCCGCTGGCGATCGCGCCCGGATTGGTAAAGCGCGAGCGACGCCACCCCAACCAAAACGACGAGGGCCGCCGCGACGCCGGCTTTCGCCGCGACGGGAATCATCCCAAACGCCGCGCCGTGGGCGAGCGCCGCGTGCTTGGCCGCAACGGCCGCGCCCTTCACGCCGGCCTTTGCCGCCAGGGCGGCCAGCGCGTGGGGCGCGGGTTGAACCGCGTGGGCGACGATTGATGTCTCCAGCGCCGAAGCTGAGAGGACGATCCCCCGGCGTGCGAAGTAGGCCCGCAGTTGCTCGACGGCCCGGCTCACCCGCTGCCGGGCGGCGGGCTCCCCGATTGCCAGCCGCTCGGCCACGTCCCGGTAGCTCTTGCCGCGGAAGAACCGCAGCACCAGCGCGTCCCGCGCCACGTCGCCCAGCGACGCGATCGCCTCGTCCAGCAGCGGGGCGATCTGTTCCCAGTCGGGCTCGGAAGGCGTTGGGCCTCCGCCCGTCGAGCCGCTTCGGCCAGTGGTCGTCATGGTCGCGGCCCTCGTTTCGTGGCGTCGCCGGCGCGCGTGGGCGCGGAGGAGCGTGCGGCTGACGAAGTGGGCCGCCCGCAGCAGCCACGCCGGCACCACCACGCCCGCCGCCGCCAGGGCCCGCGCCTTGCGGGCCAGCAGCAGGAAGACGGCTTGGGTCGCGTCTTCCGCGTCGGCCGCGTTGTGCACCTGCCGCAGCGCGGCGGAGTAAACGAGGCTCACGTAGCGTCGCGTGAGTTCCGCGAACGCCGTCTCCGACCCGTCCTGTGCGTAGCGCCGAAGTAATTCCAGGTCGTTCACGCGTGGGCTCCCGCTGGTCTTGCGTCGTCCAACCCTCTGTCGCCGGCCGGACGGGGATGTGACGCGGGGGCAAAAGATTCTCTGGAAAACCATATTACCGCGCGCACGCGGTGGCATGGGCATGTACGCCTGCCCGTGGGCATTGCTTGAACGGCAATCACAGAGAGCACCGAGGCCACAGAGGCCACAGAGAGAAATCCAATTCGGTTTTTCCCTCTGTGTTCTCTGTGGTCTCCGTGTCCTCTGTGTTTCTTTGCAAGCGGGCTGCACGGGCATGCGTACATGCCCATGCCACCCACCTCGATCCTCTGAACGTCTCCGCTTCCGTTCGCCGATCCATTATGCGATAATCCGGCGACGATTCTGAACGGGTGGGCCACGTGTCCCCCGCATTTCGGATCAGATTGGGGCAATCATGATGAGAGCATTCTCGGCGCGTCTGTTCGTGGTGATGTTCTGCGCGGGTCTTTCAAGGCTGGCGCTGGCCGACGGCACGGCGCCGGACCTGGGGCAGGCCCGGACGCTGGGGCGGCAGTTGGAGACGGCCGTCCAAAAGGGGGACGGCGCGGCCGCCGGTGCGTTGTTCGACATCGACGGGTTGATCGACCGCTCGACCGCCGGCGTCACGGCGCCTCAGCAGTTGGCCACGAGTTTTCGCCAGGGGTTGAAGATGGTCCCGTCGCTGCCCAAGCAGCTCGCGCTGACTGCCAAGGGCGGGAACTATCGCTTCCTGCGCGCCCGTCAGGTCGGCGGCGAGAGCCGCGTGCTCTTCCGCCTCTTCCCGCCGCAGGGCGGCGTGAATTACCACGATTGGGTCGTCGGGGCCGACGGCCAGGGGCAGTTGAAGCTCGTCGACGTGTACGTCGCCACCACCGGTGAGTTGATGAGCCAGACGCTCCGCCGGGCCTATGTGATGGTCGCGGCCCACGCCAACCCCACGCTGCTCGAGCGGCTCACCGGGCGCGAGCGCGACTTCATCAACAACCTGAAGACGGTCGCGCAGCTTGCCGGCAACCTGCGGGCCAACAATTGGAAGGGCGTGTTGGACGCCTACGCCACGCTCCCCAAGTCCTTGCAGGAGGACAAGAGCTGCATGCTCATGCGGCTGACCGCCGCGGAACACCTCCGCAAGGAGCGCCACGGCGAATACGAATCGGCGATGGCCGACTTCGCTCGCCACTTCCCCGGCGACCCGTGCCTCGACATGGTCTGCCTCGACGGGCTGATCGAACAAAAGCAATTCGACCAGGCCCGCCAATCGCTCGACCGCCTGAAAACGTTCACGGGCGGCGACCCCTACCTGGGTGTGCTGCGCGGCAACATCGACATGGACGAAGGCGGCCCCGCCAACTTCAAAGCCGCCCGCAACGAATTCGAAACGGCCAAGATCGTCGAACCGACGCTCGCCAAGGCCTATTGGGCGCTGGTGACGCTCGACCTGAAGACCAACGACTACGACAAGGCCGCCGCCGAATTGACTGAAATCGAGCGCACGCTCCACATCCCCGTCGGCCCGCTGGAAGGCAAGCCGTTGTATGCGGGGTTCGTGCAGTCCGAAGCGTATAAAAAATGGAAGGCGGCTCAGGGCGGGGGCAAGTGAGGAAACCGGTGCTCAGGACTGAGGAGTGAGTGCTGAGGATCGATGCGATTGGACTCCCCAACCGTCTTTAACTCAGTCCTTCATATCGCCCCTTATGCGGGCAGCCGATATCCAATATGCAATCCAAGCCTTCAACTCGCGAATTCGGTCGGGCGTCGCCTCAACCTCGGCGTTGATGGCTTGGGCTCCCTTGGAGCCACTTTTGCTGGAGACGGACGTCAGATACCAGCGGTCGGATTTCCCGCGGAATTGTCCGACACGGATCTCGGCGATCGCCGACCAGGGCGTAGCGGGCACCTGGCTGCCGGAGCTTCGCGCGGCGGTCATCAGCACGCGGCCGTCCGGATCGCGTTGGGCCCGCCGGATGGCCCGACGTCGTTGCCATTCTGTGATTAATGAGGATGAGCAAAGCGCGGGGATAACCGTCGCCCAAATCCATTGGCCATGCCGCGCGCCGGCCCACGCATACGCGCTTCCGAGCACAACGAAGCCACCCAGCGTCACCCATCGCAAGATCGCTCGCAGATCGCCCATTCCGATGATCTCCTCCGGCAAATCACATTGGATGCAGCCGAAGCGATTGAATCGGCACTGCGACAACGCCGATCCCACACCCGCACGACGGGCGTACAGCCGATAGACGAACTCGGCGCAGAGCGACGGGCCAACGAATATCGCCACCGCGAGGGCAAAGGCGTGATTGCCGCCCGAGTACATCATCCAACCGATAAAAGCCCCAACACCGAGATAGGCGACGATCGCCCCCGTCGAGCCGGTGGCGATACCGCCGTTGCCAGACCACGTCCCGCTCAGCACGATGGTCTGCTGGTCATAGGCGATGCCGCATTCCGGGCAGGTGCCCTCGGGCGCGAGCGTTTCCAGGCAGTAACCGCACCGCATGCAGCGGGTGAGCCAGAGAGGGTTTTCTTCGGTCGTGACGGGGGACATGGCGGCCGCAGTATACGCGAGGAGCAACCCGCTAGACGACAACACTACCAGTCGCGGTCGTCGATCCAGGCCTCGTCGGCCTCGAACCCAGCCAAGTCGACCACCGCGAAGATGGCTTCGGCGATGTCCTCGCGCTCGATCGTCATGATCCAGCCGTCGTCCAGATCATTGAACCGTGTAACGCATTCGCTGACGGCCGTGCGGACGTCATCCTCATCCGGTTCGTTGCCCAGCGCAATGACCTGACCGATCAGGCGGTTGATGATGTTTACCGCGGCAGCGATCTTCTCATCGGGTACGGACCCCTTCCATCCCTGGAACGGCGGGCGCTCGCGACGCTGCTTCAATGCTGCTAAATCGGACATCTCGCCTCCTTAATCCCATGCGCATTATCACCTCGAGTCACTCCACAACCAAAGCACGACGTTCGAACGCGCAGCATTCGCGATAGCCGCGATGCACGCGTGAGGAGGCGTCGGGCCGTTACCGCATCGGACTCTTGCGCAGGCGATTTGAACCCTTATGGTGATTGCGGTAAGTTGCGTTGTGGCGGGCCTTGGGACTGGTGATGACCTCACAAGCCGGGGCAGAGCGGCAGGGGCGAGCCGTCTTCATCGAACGCGCCTCCCGCCGCGCCGCCCCGGGTTCGGGAGCGCTGGTTATTCAGCGGGGTGAGACGGCGCATCCGGACCCGGGGCGGCGCCGGGGCGCGTGGTGACCGTCGAACGATCCCTTCCGCGCTCTGCCCCGGCTTGCGCGGCGCTCGTCCCTCAAGGGATCACGTTAGCGCCGGGGCGATTTCGGTTTGATTCATATTCCATTTGCGCCGCGCGTCGTCCGTCCGTGCGACGGAGGCGCGGGCGACAGATCCGAACGGAGCAACCAATGAGCAACGGGATCACCACATTCGCACAGAACCAGCAGGGGTGGAGCTTCGTGGCGGTGCGGGCGCCGGTCGAGCGGGTGGCCGAGGCGTTGGCGGGGCGGGCCGGCGTGGTCCGGCACGAGCGCGACGTTCGGCCCGAGCCGATGGAGGAGGAGGCCGGGATTCGGGTGGAGCATGAGCGACGCCATGCGTTTCTTCTGCAGATGAAAGTCAGCGACTGGGCGGCGCTGGTGCTGACGGTCCACTGGTTCCAGAACTCCGATGCGCTGTTTGCGACGCTGCTCGCGGCCGATCTGTCGGAAGCGCTGTGCACCAAGGCCGTCGCGGCCTGGGACGACGACTTCTCCGGCGCCACCGCCATCGTGTGCGACAAGGGCCGCAAGTCCGCGGCCGTCAGCGATGAAGAGGACACCGACGCGTTCGATGCGCTCTTCGACGACGAGGGGCTCTCGCTGCCCGAGTGCTTCATCTCCGCAAAGGACGACAAAGGCGGTGGTGATGACGCCCGCCTGCTCGTGGCGGACCCGTCCGAGGTGGAGCGGGCCGACTACTTCCTGCTGACCGTGCCCGAGGCGTTTCGGTCGGGCGTTCCGCACGTGTTCGAGAAACTCGGGATGATGGCCGAGGCGGTGGGTGCGGGCGAAGAGGGAGATGAGGAAGGCGATTTTCCGGAGGACGAGTCGGAGTTCCGGTCGCGGATGGTGGACGGGATCTGGAAGCAGGCGGAGGCCAGGCGACGGGCGCGAGGCAATTGAGTGGGAGGGCGAGGCTCCCGCCGAGCCGGGCGTTCGCAATAATGGGAGGGCGAGGCTCCTGCCGAG
>DASXMX010000388.1:0-15191 GCA_036495445.1 Tepidisphaeraceae bacterium | reverse complement strand
CTCCGCTCATGAGATCGACCCTCGATCGTTTCCCTTGCTCCCTGCTCCAGCAGAGGGAGCAAGGGAAACGACCGGACCCGATCCCACGAGCGGAGCGGCGGCCGTCGCGCAGCGGACGCGAGGGACATGACGCGGGCAATTCGGTCGACTTCGAAATATCGGGGACGCATCCCGCCCGCGGCGTGGCCCTCGCCCCGCGAAGCAGGCCAGAGCGCAGCGGGCTCCGACGGGGCACAGAGTCGACCCGGGCATTTCCTCTGACGTCCACCGCATCCGCGCAGCGGATTCGTTCCAGCCCAAGCCCCATCAGCACGAGGGGGGTCCGCTGCCGCCGCGACCGCGCAGCCCGTACTCGGGCTTGAAGCGTCGCGCAGCGGATCGCAGCGTCAGCCCTTCTCCCCCGACGCATTTTCGCGCGGAATGAGAAGCGGATGTACTCTCACGCCTTGTCGCGCCTTCCCGCGCAACAGACTGCTTCGCCCCAGTTCCTTCCAGTCAGCCCGGAATGTCCGCGTGTTTGGGGCCTTCGGCGAGATTGCCGCTGATTTGAATTGAATGGCCCCAGAAGAGATCACCGTCGCTGTGCCAAAACTCGAATGAGCCATCCGGTCGAATTGAGATGGATTCGAGCCTCATGCGGGATAGGAAATCCTCGGGCCGAAGTTCGGGTTCCCCGTCATCGAGCCACGACTCATTCTTCAACGGAAGCAGTTTGCCGACCGCGAAGTTGCGAACCTTCATTCCCCACGAGGTCTGATTCTCCCACAACACCCGGGCTGCCAATAACGCGCCTGCAATGTTGCCGGAATCGTCGGCGAAGAGACTGAGCCGCGCTGGCCTTCCTTCCCAGACAACTTCACCGTCATAACAGTGGAGCGCTCGGTTCAGCGTAAGTGTCCCGAATTCTGGGTCGGTGTAGGTAACCGGCTTCTGGAGTTCCTGGGAAATCGCGTTCAGCTCCGCGTCGCCGAGTTCTTCCCCGATCAGTGCCTCCATCTGCGCGTTCGGCGCCCCATTGACCGCAGAACGTTCGACCATGCGTGCGCGGATGCGGAAAATCTTGTAGGGACGAAGAACGCCCATCAGCCGCCTGAGTTCGTCGCGCAACATATCTTGGCGAACCGAAAGGGTCGTTCTCTGAACGACAGAGTTCACCACGCGCCAGGCGGCGAAATCGAACAACAGCGTCCAAGTTTGCGAACCTGCCGAGTTCCCGCCGCCGGCACCAGCCGCACCGGGCGGCTCGACCACTCCGACCACGTCGATCACCGGGGCGGCGGCGAGTTCCGCTTCCAGCCGTTCCAATCTAAGTGTCACCCCGGGCGGAAGTTCCATGTTTGCCTCTTGTGCTGTTGGCTTCGCCTCTCGATCGCGCCACTCCGCCACTGAACGCATTTCGATCAATTCATTTCGTTCTGTTGGATGCGTTGGGAGCAACCACCGCCGCCTCCGGCAGCGGCTCAACCGTCACCTCCGCCCCCTCCAGCTGTTTGTCGAAGAAGCGGGCGATCAACTGGTGGACGGCGGGCAGGTTGAACGCCGGGCCGCCGTGGCCGGCGCCGGGCATGGGTTGGAGGATCACGTTGACGCCGGCCTTCTTGAGGGCGTCGGCGAGCTCGGTGCTTTGGGCGAACGGGACCAGGGCGTCGGCGGTGCCGTGAACAATCAGGAACGGCGGCGCGTCCTTGCTCACGTAGTGCACCGGGCTGACGGCGTCGCCTTTGGCTTGATCCGAATTCAGTGGCACGCCGATCAGCTCCGAGTACGGGTCGCCGTGGTTGAAGTGGAAGACGTTTTTGGTCTTGTCCGCCTCGGCCTGGGCGACGACGGTGTTGAAGTCGGCGGGGCCGAAGAGGTCGCAGACGGCCTGGACGCGGTCGGATTCATTCTCGTTCCCGCCGACGGGCGGGAACGCGTGCTTGCCGCCGGCGGTGCCGAGCAGCGCGACCAGGTGCCCGCCGGCCGAGGCGCCCGCGACGCCGACGTGGTCGGCGTCGATATGGTATTTCTCGCGATTGGCGCGAAGCCAGCGGATCGCGGCTTGGCAGTCCTGGATCTGTGCCGGGAACCGCGCCTTCTGACTGAAGCGGTATTCGACGCTGGCGAGGACATACCCGTGCGGGACGAGGGCGACCATCGGGCACCCGGCCTTGCTGCCGGCCTGCCACCCGCCGCCGTGGACCCAGACGACCAGCGGGAGCGCGTGATCGGCCGCGGGTTGGGGCAGATACAAGTCGAGCGTTTGCGCGGGATCGCCATCCGGGACGTAGGCGATGTCCCGCTCCTCGGCCACGCCGCGGGGCAGGTGGGCCGCGGGTGCCGAGGCGGGCTTGGCCGTTGGC
Organism: Tepidisphaeraceae bacterium; assembly: GCA_036495445.1. Taxonomy (GTDB): domain Bacteria; phylum Planctomycetota; class Phycisphaerae; order Tepidisphaerales; family Tepidisphaeraceae; genus DASXMX01. Next base: position 12,849 of record DASXMX010000388.1, on the reverse strand, counting down.
GCGTTTTCCGCGAAGCATGCGAAAGACCCGGCGAGTACGAACAACAACGCGAGGAGGATTCGACGCATTGATGACTCCGATCAGAGTGTGTGAAGACGGGGACGCGAATGCTCATCCTAATTGTCGGGCGGGTTCCGAGCCAATCGCATGTCGCGGCCTTTTGGGGAGGGCGAGGCTCCTGCCGAGCCGCGTTTTTCAAGCGAGCCTCGGCTCCGAAGGAGCCTCGCCCTCCCGATCCGGCTCACAGGCGACCGCCCCGAAGGTATTATCGAGACTACATCGTTCTCGCGCCGGGACGGTTCACCCGGCGCCCAGCATCCGGCAGGAGGGTTGAGGCGAATGCGAACACGCTCGACAACGTTGACGGGCTTGGTGATCTGGTTGCTTGCCGTCGCGGCGCCGCCACTTCGCGCGGGGCAAGAAAGCCCGGCCGACGCGCCGCTGCCGCACGATGTGAAGGCCGTTTGGGACCTGGGCCGGGCGTGGCGAGAGGCGACGTTGACGCGCGAGCGAATCTGCGTCAATGGCCTGTGGCGGTGGCAACCCGCCGATGACGCGGCGGCGGGAGGCAACGGCGCGGTGCCGGCTGATCGGTGGGGCTACTTCAAGGTGCCGGGGTGTTGGCCGGGATTCACCGACTACCTCCAGCAGGATTGCCAGACCGTCTTTCCCAATCCCGCGTGGAAAGACCGGAAGCTCGGAGACATCCGGGCGGCGTGGTACCAGCGGGAGATCGAGGTGCCGGCAAATTGGGGCGGGCGGCGCGTCAGCCTTTGCGTCGAATGCCTCAACTCCTTCGCGGCCGTCTGCGTGGACGGCAGGAAGGCGGGCGAACTGCGGTTCCCGGCGGGCGAGATCGACCTGACCGCCGCGTGCCGACCCGGCGGCAAGCACGTCCTCAGCCTGCTCGTCGTGGCGTTACCGCTGAAAGGCGTGACCGTCTCCTACGCCGACACCGCGGCGGCGCGGGAAGTGAAAGGCTCGGTCCCGCGGCGCGGGCTGTGCGGCGACGTCTATCTGGTCGGCACGCCCGCCGGGCCGCGGGTCGATTCGGTCCGCGTGGAGACGTCGCTCCGTCACTGGGCAGTGACGTTCGATGCCGCCTTGCACGGACTGGAGCCGGCGAAGCATTACACTCTCCGCGCCCGCATCACCAATGCCGGGCGGCAGGTCGCAGAGTTCACCAGCAAATCGTTCAGCGCCGCCGATCTGGCGGACGAACAGTACACATTTACTGAGCCATGGAAGCCCGATCGGCTCTGGGACCTCAACACGCCCGGCAATGTCTATGACGTGCAGATTTCGCTGCTCGACGCCATGGGCAACGTCCTCGATGCGAGTTGGCTCGAACGGTTCGGATTTCGCGAGTTGTGGATCGACGGCCGCGACTTTTACCTCAACGGCACGCGCGTCTTCCTCTCGGCCCTGCCGGTAGACAACGCCCAGATCGGGGCCGCATGGGCGAACTACGCCGCCGCGCGCGAGACGTTCGAGCGGCTCAAGGGGATCGGCATCAACTGCGTCTACACGCACAACTACAACTGCGAGCCGGGCGTGCACCTGAGCTTCGCCGAGATCCTCCGCGCCGCCGACGACGCGGGGGTGCTCGTGTCGCTGACGCAGCCTCATTTCTCCGCCTACGACTGGACCGCGCCCGACGCCGACCAAACCAACGGCTACGCGCGCCACGCGGCGTTCTATGCGCACGTCGCGGGGAATCACCCGTCGGTCGTCTTCTACTCGATGAGCCACAACGCGACCGGCTACGACGGGGACATGGATCCCGACCTCATCGATGGCGTCCACGATCGTCGGGATTCGTGGGCTTCGAAAAACGCCAAGCTCGCGCTGCGGGCCGAGGCGATCGTTCACCGGCTCGACCCGACACGGGTCGTCTACCACCACGCCGGCGGCAACATCGGGTCGATGCACACGATCAACTTCTACCCCAACTTCGCGCCGATTCAGGAACTGTCCGACTGGTTCGCGCACTGGGCGGACGTCGGCACCAAGCCGCTGTTCCTGTGCGAATACGGCGCGCCGTTCACGTGGGACTGGACGATGTACCGCGGGTGGTACCACGGCAAGCGCGAGTTCGGCAGCGCGGTAGTGCCGTGGGAATTCTGCCTGGCGGAATGGAACAGCCAGTTCCTCGGCGACCGCGCGTTCAACTTGAGCGAAGCGGAGAAGGCCGACCTGCGATGGGAGGCGAAGCAGTTCCAGGCCGGGCGGGTCTGGCACCGGTGGGACTATCCGACATCGGTTGGCTCGGACCGGTTCGACGATCGCAACGAAGTCCTGTCCGCTTACCTGACCGACAACTGGCGGGCGTACCGGACCTGGGGCGTCTCCGGGATTTCGCCGTGGGAGTACGAGATCTACTGGCGATCGCGCCCCGGCGTCGCGCGCGGACGGCAGGCGCTCAAGGTTGATTGGGACAACCTGCAGCGCCCCGGCCTGAGTGCGGATTACATTGACCATCGCCTGGAGCGAATGGACGTGGCGTACGAACGGGCCGACTGGGAGCCGACCGCCGCCGGAAAGGCGCTGCTCCGCAACAACCAGCCGGTGCTCGAATACATCGCTGGCAAGGCCGCGGCGTCCACGTCCCAGGACCACAACTTCCGCGCGGGCGAAACGGTCGAGAAGCAGTTGATCGTCATCAACAACTCCCGCCGGCCGGTCACGGCCCGATGCGAATGGTCGCTCGCGCTCCCGCGGCCGATCACGGGGAGCCACTCGGTCACGGTCGAGACCGGGCAGCAGGCGCGCATCCCGATGCGGTTCGAATTGCCGACCGATTTGGCCTGCGGCCGGTATGAGCTGCGCGCAACGGCGCATTTCGGGGATGGAGAGGATGCGACGCAGACCGACTCGTTCGCCCTCGACGTTCTCCCCGCCCCATCGCCGCTCCCGGCCAATTCCAGGATCGCGCTGTTCGACCCGCACGGGGAATCCGCGGGGTTCCTGGAAAAGCTCGGCGTGATGTTCCAGCGGATCGACGCGAACGCGACGGTGCCGGCCGATGAAACCCTCGTAATCGGCAAATTCGCAATGACGATCGACGGCCCCGCCCCGGACGTCTCGCGCGTGCGCGACGGGCTGAAGGTCATCGTCTTCGAGCAGTCGCGCGACGTGCTGGAGAAACGGCTCGGCTTTCGCGCGACCGAGTACGGCCTGCGACAGGTCTTCGAACGAATCCCCGATCATCCGTTGCTAGCCGGCATCGCCCCCGAACAGTTGCACGACTGGCGCGGCGAGGCGACGACGGTGCCGCCGCGGCTCGTCGCGGAGTCGCGGCCGATGCACGGGCCGACGGTGCGCTGGTGCGACATCCCCGTCTCCCGCGTGTGGCGGTGCGGGAACCGGGGCAGCGTGGCCTCCGTGCTGATCGAGAAGCCCGCCCGCGGCGACTTCCGCCCGATCCTCGACGGCGGGTTCGACCTCCAATACGCCCCGCTCATGGAATATCGCGAAGGAAAGGGCCTGATCCTCTTCTGCCAACTCGACGTCACCGGCCGCACTGAAGCCGACCCGGCGGCCGAGGCGCTGGCCGCCAACCTGTTCCGATACGCCGCAAGTTGGAAACCTCAGCAGGCGCGGCGGGCCGTGTACGTGGGGGAGCCCGCGGGGCAAGAGTACCTCAAATCCTGCGGGGTCGACCCCGCGAGCTACGAAGGCGGCGAACTCTCGCCCACCGATCAGATCCTGATCCTCGGACCAGGGTGCGGGCCGCAACTGGCCGGGCATGCCGCCGCGGTCGCCACGTTCCTCAAGTCGGGCGGACATGCAGTGGCGATTGGAATGGACCAGCGGAACGCCGATGCGGCGCTGCCGCTGAAGGTCACGCTGAAAGACGCGGAGCACCTCGGCACGGTGTTCGATCCCCCGCCAGTGCAATCGCCGCTCGCGGGCATCGGCCCCGCCGATGTCGCGAGCCGCGCTGCGCGATCGATCCCGCTGGTGACCGGCGGCGCAACGCCGATCGGTGACGGCGTGCTGGCGCTCGCCCCGGCCGGCGCGAAAGAGCCGACGATCGTCTTCAGCCAACTCGTCCCGTGGCATTTGGACTACCTCCAGGCATACGACCTGAAACGCACCTATCGCCGGGCCGCGTCGACGATCACCCGTATTCTGGCCAATCTGGGCGTCAGTGGCGCGACCCCGCTCGCGCAGCGCATCAGCCAGCCCGATCCCGCCGCGGCATCGCAGAAGCGGTGGCTCGACGGATTCTATCTTGACGCGCCCGAAGAATGGGACGACCCGTACCGGTTCTTTCGGTGGTGATCCCCTCACGCGACTCCACCTTGTAGAAACGGCCGGTCGCCGGCGGGTGGCATGGGCATGTACTCATGCCCGAATTTGTCGATGCTGATCTGATAGGTTGCGCTGCCTCCTCCGGGTGGCACGGACATGTACCCATGTCCGTGGTGTTCCGTCGCGCGACGCCACGGACAAGAGTACTTGTCCGTGCCACCCGAATCGGGCAGAAGACACCGGCATGCCAACCGGGACGAGGCCTAGGCGTCACGGCGCCAGTCGGCGGACGATCCACTTCGACGATGAGGCGTCGCGAAGGTATTCGATGCGGTCGTGCAGGCGGCTGGGGCGGCCCTGCCAGAACTCGACGCGGCGGGGCCGCAGGCGGTAGCCGCCCCATTCGGCGGGGCGCGGAATGTCGCCGTTGGGGAATTGGGCGCGAAGTTCTTTTACGCGCGCTTCGAGCACATCCCGCGAGGCGATCGGCTGGCTCTGATCGGATGCCGCCGAGCCGATCCGGCTGGCGGGCGGGCGGCTGGCGAAGTACGCATCCGACTCGGCCGCCGACGTCCGCTCCACGTCCCCCTCCACCCGCACCTGCCGCTCGAGCTCGGGCCAATAGAACACGAGCGCGGCGCGCGGGTTCTGGTCCAGTTCCCTGCCCTTGCGGCTCAGGTAATTGGTGAAGAAGACGAACCTCTTCTGATCGACGCCTTTCAACAAGACGATCCGGGCGGAGGGGACGCCGTCGCCGGTGCTGGTGGCCAGCGTCATCGCATTGGGCTCGTGCGCCTTGGCCATCAGCGCTTCCTGAAACCACGCGACGAACTGCCGAAGCGGATCGGGGTCAACGTCGGTTTCGCTCAGCGACCGTTGCTGGTACTCGAGCCGAAGGCGGGACAGATCCGGAAAACTTTGTAAGGGGCGTTCGGACATGATTGCGCGTTTAAATCGAGAAACGAAGTCGGACTGAAATCCGCTCAAGCCGGACCTATGAGGCTACGCGCCCGGGCCGCGTTCCTCAACCGCATGACTGCAATCGCGCGCCGATCCGGCCGGGCCGGTCATGCCCCCCGCTGGCGCCGGGCCGCGCGGCCGCGGCGGCCGGGGGGCTCGGTCAGGGCGGCGAGGTCGGCCGGGCGGTAGCGGCCGGCGGCGGGGACGTGCGTCACGGCGATCCCTGCCTCCGCCAGGTAAACGTCCACCAGCGCGTCCCGTGCCCGCCGGTCGCGGCGGCCGTGGGTCGCGTCGTCGAGTTCGATCACGCGAAACGGGCACATCGACTCGCGGTCGCACACGACGAAATCGACGTGTTTCTGGTTGATCGTGTTCCGCGCCCGCAGGGCGTCGCCGGGGAACGTCACCAGGTCGGCCAGCCGCACCTTGCACGAAATGTGGCTCGCCGGGTGAGCGCTTTGCAGGAGGACCTGGAAGAACGCGTGCTCCCCTTCGCTGAGAAACGGCCGCGCGACGGCCGGCGGCCGCTCGTTCGGGTGCGGCCGCAGCAGCCGCCGGAACGCGGCCCGGAGCAACACCGCCGCAAGCCCAATCACGGCCACCGCGACGCAGAGCGGGACGAAGGTGTTCAACGTTTCTGCAGTGGAGGTGAGGACCCCGAAATCGGTCATGCGGAGAAGATGATCGCCGCCACGCGGTAAAGCAACCGATCGGTCGGCCGAACGTCCTCATCAGAGCCGGTGCCGGGCTTGCGCCACCCGGAGTAAGCGTCGCGTGCGTGGAACGGCCGGTTCAGATGCGGTTTTTCATCGGGGCCGACTGGGCGGATTGTGGTACACTATCGGGCGGATGGCGATCGGCCCGGGCCGCGATCGTCGCGCGCGGCGCGCATCGCTCACGTCTCTCCGGGCCACCGCCAGGCAAGTGCGCGTTGGGGGGAGTTGGGGACGAGCCGAACATGACTGGGGCGCCGATCAAGGTATTGCTCGTGGAGGCCGACCCGGCGGATGCCCGGGCCGTCGAGGCGAAGCTCGCCGCCGCGGGCATTGCCCACTTCGAGATCGCACGCATCGCCCAGCCGGACGAGGCGCTCCCCCGCCTGGCCGAGGGCTGGCCCGACGTCGTGCTCCTTGGATTCGACGACGGCGAAGCTTCGGACGCCCTGGCCCGCCTTCATGCCCAGGCGCCGTGGGTGCCGGTCGTCGTGCTGACTGCCGCGGGCAACGACCAGGCGGCGGGGCTCGGGGCAATGCGCAAGGGGGCGCAGGATTACCTGGTCAATGACAAGGTGGACGGCCCGGCGCTCGCGCAGGGGTTGCTCTACGCGATCGAGCGCAACCGGGCGGAAGAGGCGCTGGAGAAATCGGAGGCGTTCTATCACTCGCTGGTCGAAAGCCTCCCGCAAATGATCTTCCGCAAGGACCTGGAGAGCCGCTTCACGTTCGCCAACGACCGGTTCTGCAGCGAGATCGGCAGGAGCCTTGACGAACTGGTCGGGCGGACCGACGCGGACTTTTTCCCGCCGGCGCTCGCCGCTAAATACCGGGCCGACGACCTGCGGGTCATCGAGACGGGCGACAGCATTGAGATGGTCGAGGAGCACGTCACGCCGCAGGGCGACAAGCTCTACGTGCAGGTGATCAAGGCGCCGCTCGCCGACGCCGCCGGCCGTATCATCGGCACGCAGGGGATCTTTTGGGACGTGACCGAGAAGTACCGGGCCGAAGCGGACCTGCGGCAGGCGTACGCCGAGCTGGCCGTCAAGGAGGCCGAGCTGCTGACGACGATGTCCGCCCTGAAGCAGTCACACGAAGACCTGATCCAGGCGCAGCTTCAGTTGATCCAGGCGGAGAAGCTGGAATCGGTCGGCCGCCTTGCGGCGGGCGTCGCCCACGAGGTGAAGAATCCGCTGGCCATCCTGCTGATGGGCTTGGAATACCTGACCGACGCCTGCGCCGCGTCCAAGCCCAGCGGTGACGAGCCCGACGGAGACGGCGCGGTCACCAACGTTATTCAGGCCATGCGCGACGCGGTCGAGCGGGCCGACACGATCGTCCGCGGCTTGGTCGACTTCTCCGCCAACCGCCAGCTCGATCTGGTCGCCCAGGACCTGGACGCGATCATCGCCCGGTCGCTGCTGCTGGTGAAGCACGAGCTGACCAACGCCCACGTCACCGCGGCGCACGAGCGCCACGACGGGAAGCGGCACGGCCCGCCGCTGCCCCGCGTCACGCTCGACGCGACCAAGATGCAGCAGGTGTTCGTCAACCTGTTCATGAACGCGATCCACGCGATGCCGGCCGGCGGGCGCTTGATGGTACGGGCGTACGTCAAGCGGCTGAGCGGCGCGGATTTGGAGACGGCCCGGGACGAAGGTTCGCGGCAGGCCGGGCGGTTCCGTGTCGGGGAGGAAGTGGTCATCGCCGAGGTGGACGACATTGGGACCGGCATCCCGCCGGACAAGCTGGCCAAGGTGTGGGACCCGTTCTTCACCACCAAGCCCACGGGCCGCGGCACCGGGCTGGGACTGCCGGTCACGCGAAAGATCGTCGAGCTGCACGAGGGCCTGATCGCGATCGCCAACCGCCCAATCGGCGGCGCCCGCGTGACGCTTATGTTTCACGCCGCCCAGGCTCCGTCGGCCGACAGCGCATCCGCCCCGCGGGACGAGCCTCGCCAAAGCGAAATGGCCCACGCACCCGTTCCGTTACAGGAGTGATTCGTATGTTGCACAAAAAGAAAATCCTCGTCATCGACGACGAGCGTGACCTGACGATGCTGGTGAAGCTGAACCTTGAGCGGACGGGCCGCTACGAGGTGCGGGAGGAGAACCGCGCCGTCCGCGGGCTGGCCGCCGCACGCGAGTTCAAGCCGGACCTGGTCCTGCTGGACGTGATGATGCCGGACCTTGATGGCGGCGACGTGCTGGCCCAGCTCAAGGACGACCCGAATCTCAAGAACGTGCCGGTCGTCTTCCTCACCGCGACGGTTTTGAAGGAGGAGGTGGCCAAGCAGGGCGGGTCGATCGGCGGGTACCCGTTCATCCCCAAGCCGTTCCAGACCGAGGTGCTGCTGGACCGAATCGAAAAGACGCTGCCCCCCGACGCTGCGGCCGCGGCCACCGGTTCTGCGACGGCGGCGGCCACGGCCGCGGGCGGCGGCCGCGACCCGCGCCAGCCCCGAAACCCCGACGCCCTGCGACGGGAGGACCGCCCGCATCGGAACTGGTAGCGTCGGTTCAGCGGGCAGCAGGCAGTACGCAGAGGGCAGAGGGCAGGCGCAGAGGGGTCGCCCGTTGTGCCTACTGCCTACTGTTTTCTGCCTTCTGCCTGCTACGCGCTACAGCGAACTACCGCTGATCGAGTTCCAGTAAGCCAGCACCTTGGTGCCGACCGCCGCGATGGCCGCGAGCGCCGCGACGACGATCAGTCCAGCGATCAGCGCATATTCCAAAACTTCCCCGCCCTGCTCCTCGCGAGCCAGGCGGCGGACGAGTTGTTTCATTGCGTTCCCCATGGTTGCTCCTAGGTAAGTGAACGAATTAGTACGTGTTGTACGGCGTCGTCTTGATGTCCGTGTCGGTGGATGGGTCGTTGGCCCAGACAGTGGTGCCGTCGTAGTACCACCCGAACGCGCCAGTTCCCGCCGGGCCGCTGATCGTCACGGTGTTAAGGCCTTTGTTCGTTCCGACCGGCAGCGACGGGATGCTCTTGATGTACGGCCCGTAAATGTGGGCGGTGTCCTTCGTCGCCTGGGCGGCGCCGCTGGCGTCGGTGTATTCGGTGAGCTGGTTGAGGAACGTCGGCGCGTCCGTCGCGCTGGGGTACGTGCCGCCGTGCTCGGTCTGATAAAGCTCGAGGGCCGACCGGATCGTCGACAGGTCCTGCGACAGCGCCGCATCAGCCGCGCCGGCCGACCCGCGGCTCATCTTCGGGATCGCGATCGCCGCGATGATCGCGATGATCACGACCACGACAACCAGTTCGATCAGCGTAAACGCGTGGTTCGGCCGCCGGCACGCACGCCACCTCAAGTTCCCCCCGCCGTTACGTTCCATTTTGCCGCTCATGCCCCTCAAATCGGGCAATCCGGCACAGCTTTTTAGCAGCGCGGCGCGGCATCTGCCGAAATACATAGACCGGGCACCCGCTGCCGCAAGGTCCGAAATTTCGCGATCGGCCCGAACGAATTGCTGTTCCGCGGCGCGCCCTGGGGGCCGCGTGACTATTTAACTCAAACTGAGCGGTTTTCACGCCGCCGGCAGTAAATGTTCGAGGAGCTTGCTCCTGAGTCTTGCATGCTGTGGCCCTTTCACGATTCGGCAGATCTCGTCCTTGGCGACCCGCTGTCGCAGGCTCGCGAGGCGACGGGTCATGGTTCGCAATCGGACTTGCTCGTTTGGCGTTATCGCTTTTGCACCGAGTTCCTCGACGGACTGGTGGGTCAGCAGCAGACGGGCCAGAGCACCTCGATCAGCCAGCGGCGTTCGTACACGTCAACGACCTGCCTGGCTTTCGCGGTGCCGCGCGAGCGTTTCATCCGCACGTTCTTGCCCTTGTGGCGGATCAGGCCCGGCATCAGCCTGGCGATCTGACGGCGTTTGCCGTTGGGCGTCGTGAAGTTGCGGTTGTGTGCGGCCACGGAGAAGAAGGTGAACCCGTTGGACTCACAAGCCCTGACCACCACCGGGCAGAGGTAGAGGGCGTCGAACAGCACCCGCACCTGCTTGTGGTCCCAGATCTTGGAGACAAAGCCCATCTTCGAGCCCCGCCTGGGCAGGCGGCCACCCGCAGGTTCAGCACGATTCCCAGCACCAGCGACCACAGGTGGGCAAACTGCCGCTTGGACAGCCGCGGCTCAAACGGACGGAATAAATGTTGTGCGAACGAGGGAAGACGACTGATAATCACGGCTCGGCCCTCCGTGGCTGTGGTGAAGTTCAGACCAACACCACTCAGCCTAGGACGGCCGATTTTCATGCGCGAACGGGCAAAGCGGCGGAAAACCGCTCAGTTTGAGTTTAGGCGCATGAATACATGCCCCTGTCGATCCCGCGACGCGTTGCGGTGGACTAGCCAGGTCGCGGGCGGCCGCGCAGGGGCATTTGTTTAAACAAATAGGCTGGCCCGGCATACTGACCTTCGATGGCCCAATCGCTCCAAACCTCAGCCAACGCGATGGCCGCCCCCGCTGCGACGTTCGAATCCGGCATGCGGCCGGTCCTGCTGGCGACGGCGGTGACCGCCATCGGGGGGTTCCTGTTCGGGTACGACACCGCCGTCATCTCCGGGGCGATCGGGTTCATCCAGAGCCACTTCGACCTTTCGCCGCTGCAGACCGGCTGGGCGGGCGCCAGCGCGATCGTGGGGTGCATCCCGGGGGCGGCGTTCGCTGGGTTTTTGAGCGACCGCTTCGGCCGCAAGCGCGTGCTCGTGCTCTGTGGCGTGTTGTTCGCGCTGTCGGGGATCGGCTCGGCGATCCCGCGGACGTTCGGGCAGTTCATCGCCGCCCGGTTCGTCGGCGGGCTGGGGATCGGCGCGTCGTCGATGATTTGCCCTGTCTACATCGCCGAGATCGCCCCGCGCCGGCATCGCGGCCGGCTGGGCGCGCTGTTCCAGCTCGGCATCGTCCTGGGGATCTTCCTGGTCTTCTTCGTCAACCTGCTGATCGAGCGGATGGGCGACGCCAATTGGAACGCGCACGCCGGCTGGCGCTGGATGCTGGGCTCGGAGGCGATCCCCGCGATGGCGTTCCTGTTGCTGCTGATCCCGATCCCGGAAAGCCCCCGCTGGCTGGCGCTCCACGGCCGCGCGGACGAATCCCGCCGGCTGCTGAACGGTCTGGTCGGCCCGGCGGCGGCCGAGCAGGAGCTTGGGGCAATCGCGAGCGCGAGCGCCGCCGGACCGGAACAGGGTAGATTCCGCGAATTGCTCGGCCACGGCGTCCGCCGGCCGCTGCTGATTGCGGTGGCGCTGGCCGCGTTTTCGCAGTTCAGCGGCATCAACGCGATCATGTACTACGCCCCGGAGGTGTTCAAAGCGGCGGGCGGGAGCCTCGACAGCGCGTTCGCGTCGGCCGTGTGGGTCGGGCTGGTCAATTTCGTGTTCACCTTCGTTGCCATCGCGTGGGTCGACCGGGCGGGGCGAAAGCCGCTGCTGCTGATCGGCACGGCGGTGCAGACGTTATCCCTGCTGGCGGTCGGTTGGATGTTCCACCGACACAATCAAGGTGCGGGCGTGCTGGCCGGCGTGCTGGTGTTCGTCGCCGCGTTTGCGATGGCGATGGGGCCGATCCCGTGGATCCTCATTTCCGAGATCTTCCCCTCCCGCGTGCGCGGCCGGGCCGCGGCGTTGGGGACGCTGGTCATCTGGCTCGCCTGTTACCTCGTGGCACAGACGTTCCCGATGCTGCAACAGGGCATCGGCCCCGCGCTGACGTTCTGCGTTTACGCCGGCTGTTCGCTGCTGAGCTTCCTGTTTGTGGCGGCGATGATCCCCGAAACCAAGGGGCGCAGCCTCGAAGAAATCGAGGCATCCTGGCGGAGGCAATAGACCATGGCATCGCGCTGGTACCTGGGCGTGGACGGCGGCGGCACGCATACGCGTGCCCTGCTCGCGGATCAGGACGGCCGCGTGTTGGGAGCCGGACGATCCGGTTCCACCAACCGCAATCATCACCCGCGTGACGCGGTGCGATCCAACGTGCGGTCGGCATTGCTCGGCGCCTTGGGCGAGCGCAAGGCGGACGCGAGCCTGACGATCTTCCTCGGCATGTGCGCCGTCTCCACGGACCGCGACCGGGCCGACATCGTCTCGATCGTTCGCGAGATCCCGGAAATCGGCGCCTCCGCCACCGTGATCGTCGAGAACGACGCCCGCATCGGGCTGACCGGCGGCCTCTCCGGGCGGCCGGGGATCGTGCTCATCGCCGGCACGGGTTCGGCATGTTTGGGCGTTAGCGCGGAAGGGAAAAGCTGGTGGTGCGGCGGATGGGGCGCGCTGGCGGACGACGCCGGCAGCGCACCGTGGATCGGGTTGCGAGCCCTGCAGGCCGCCGTCCGGGACGAGGACGGCCGGGCGCCCCAGACCGCGTTGCGCGACATCGTCTTCAGTTTCCTGGAGCTTTCCGAGCCGCGGGAGCTGATCGATCGCGTCCACAACCGCGGGCTGACGCGCGAGGAACTTGGCGACTTGGCGCCCCGCGTGATCGGCGCGTTCCGGGACGGCGACGCGATGGCCGCCGGGATCCTTACCGATGCAACTGCCGAGCTTTCGCAGCTCGTCTCGACGACGGCCGCTCGGCTGTTCAGCGGGAGCGCCTGCGAACTGATCCTGGTCGGCGGGCTCGCCCTCTCCGGGCCGCCGTTTCAAGACCTGCTGGTGGATCGCATTCTTCGAGACGCGCCGAACGTCCGCGTTCGCGAGCCGGAATTGTCGCCCGTGCAGGGCGCGGTGTTGGAGGCGATGCGATCCGATGGGAAACCATGGAATGAGGACGTGATCCGCAGGCTAAGTGAGGATCGGGCCTGACGGCGTGACGATGTGTTTGGACCACCGTGGCACGGGCGTCTCGCCCGTGTGGACGGCGCTCGACAGTCGAGAGCCGTCCGCATGGCCGAGACGGCCATGCCAC
>DASXMX010000387.1:0-1529 GCA_036495445.1 Tepidisphaeraceae bacterium | reverse complement strand
CGTCGAGCCGGAGCGCAGCGAAGGCTTGACGCCCGCCCGCTCTGGCATCGCCGTCCGGGACGGCCCCGGCTGATTGTGACGCTCGGAGCCAAAAAACCGGGACGTTTCTGAATTTCGAGCCGAGCCGAAAAACCGGAGCGTTTCTGAATTTCGAAGGCGTGCAAGAATTCAGAAACCTCCCGGTTAGTCGCACCCGTCCCGGTTAGTCGCACCTGAGGACGCCGAAAACGTGACATCCACAATTGACCGAGAATCGGCACGTGTCGGCCGTTGCCGGGGGCAAAAAGGCGGGCCGTTGTGCGCCGGCAGGGCCGGCGAGGTGCGGTGAATGGAGGCGTGGCGAGCCACTTCGGCCCCGAGTCACGGGGCGCCGTGGAGAGGCGCGCCATCGAGCAGGCCAGTGGCTGCCGCGGCTTCAAACCGGAACCGTCCGCCGCCACCTTCGCCGCGGCTCCGCTGCCAGGGCTCGACGGCATCTTGTAGGATTGGGCGCATGGCGCTCAAACGAATGGACAATGTAGGAATCGTCGTCGACGACCTCGGCGGAGCGATCGATTTCTTTCGCGAGCTCGGCCTCGAGCTCGAAGGGCGAGCCACGATCGAGGGAGAATGGGCCGGACGTGTCACGGGACTGGGCGATCAGCGCGTCGAGATTGCCATGATGCGCACGCCGGACGGCCACGGCCGACTTGAGCTCTCGCGCTTCCTCACGCCGCCCGCCGTCGCCGATCACCGCAACGCCCCGGTGAACGCGTTAGGCTACCTCCGGGTCATGTTCGCGGTGGACGACATTGACGACACACTGAAGCGGCTCCGCAGTCACGGCGCACAGCTCGTGAGCGAAGTCGTCCAGTACAAAGACGCGTATCGGCTCTGCTACCTCCGCGGTCCTGAAGGCCTTCTCATCGGACTCGCCCAGGAACTGGGCTGAGGGGACGCGGAACGCCGACGCTTTCGAAGGCGGCGTGCTGCAATGCGCGAACGCAGGGATGCGCTCACACCGGCGCTTGAGCGCGTGGCGGCGTCGGCGGCGCGGGTGGGGCTGGGTGAGCGGCTGATGGGCGGAAACGTCGCGGTAGAGCTCCGTCCAGAGCTGCGCCTCGAAGGCGACGAATACGATGCCCAGCAGCAGGGCCATCGCGCTGCAGGCGAGTGTGGGCGTGGGTGCCGATTGACTGCAAGCGGGCCAATTCTCCCTTGCCTTTAGGCGCCCCCGCGGGGGTATGATTGGGAACACCATGCGATACCTCATGTGCGCTATCGTCGCCGCCGGACTGCTGGCGGCGTGGGCGGGATCGACGGCTCTGGGGGAGGCCTCGACGACCCAGCCGGGGGCGGCGGGGAAGGTCGTCGTGCTGCCTTTCAATGTGGTGGGCCCGGAGACATCGCAGGCGTCGGTCGGGCAGGCGATCCGCCAGGGGGTGCTGTCCAGCCTGATGCCCTATGCGCCGGGACGCGTGCAGCCGCTCGACGAGCGGGCCGATGACGACACCGCCGCGATCGACGCGGCGCGCAAGGCCGGGGCGGCG
>DASXMX010000386.1:0-5841 GCA_036495445.1 Tepidisphaeraceae bacterium | reverse complement strand
GCGACACGCCGACGGGGCCGCGGGCGTGGAGCGTCGATGTGCCCGCCGCGCGGGACGACGACGGCACCATCGCCACGATGTGGGCGCGGCGCACGCTCCAGAGCCTGGAGGAGGTCAATGGCGCGACCCGGACGCGCGTGAGAGCCGGCAAGCGGACGCGCGAAGCCGAGATCCTGATCAGCCTCTCGAAGCAGTTCGGCCTGCTCTGCAGCCTGACGACGTTCGTCGCGATCGAGCACCGCTCGCCCGCCGAGCGGAACGAGGGCCGGCCGGCGCTTCGAAAAGTTCCCGTCCTGTTGGCCGCCGGCTGGGGTGATGTCGGTCTGGAAGATGCAGGCGGAAAGACGCTGGATCGTACGATCGACAGTTCGCGGATGTCGCGCGGGCGTTTCGCCACTTTCGGGATTCGCCCTCACCGGGCGAAGTCATTCCGCGAATCCATGAGGGATGTTGACAGGGATATCGCCTCGCCGACTCAATCTCCGCCGGAGGAAAAGCTCTTCAGCTTGGACGCGACAGCCCCGCCAGCGTATTCGCCTGCGCCGGTGAGCGGTCCGACCCGCGAGGAACAGGAGCGGATATTTGAGGACATTGCCGCCGAGCTGTCGCCCGGTGGCGCCGGCCGTGAGGACGGTCGGGCTGCGGACGTGCGGGCGATCCTCTCGCTCCAGTACGCCGACGGGTCGTTCGGCTGGAGCCGGATCCTCGACGGGATCTTCCGATCACTCGGGCTTCATGGCGATGGGTGGCAGGCGGCGCTGGAACCCTCGCTGCCGAAGTCGCCCGTGCGTTTGTCGAATTCGGGGGACGTGATCAGCACGGTGGCGATCGTACTGCTGCTGTCGCTTCACTTTGCCGACCAGGAACCGCTGTGGCAGCGGGCATGCCGTAAGGCGTCGCGGGAGTTCCTGCCTGCAGCGCTGGGCAAAACGCCTGCGGAGGTGGAGGCGCTCCTGGGTGAACTGAAGGCGAAGGTGCCGGGGCGAACAGCGTAGCGAAATTTCCGTCCGTGACAGTTTCGGCGAGTCTCTTCTCCCGCCCCCGGCAGTCCGGGGGAGGGCCGGGGAGGGGGTTCTGTCGAGAAGCGCACCTGAGCAAACCCTTTCCCTAACCCTCCCCCGGCGTACCGGGGGCGGGAATTGGGGGGGCCACCGGACGCGTGACGCTCATTTGCCTTCGGGGGATCACGCGTGGACAAGCAGTCTCACGTTCTCACCCGGGCGCAATGTGAGAGTCGGGCGCAATTCGAGGCGATAGGCCGGATCCACCGTGAAGGTGAAGTGCTGACAGATCGTCGCCAGGACGAGGATCGCCTCGGTCATGGCGAAGTTCTGCCCGATGCAGACGCGCGGGCCGCCGCCGAAGGGGAAGAAGGCGCAGCGCGGCAGGGCGCGCTCGAACGCGTCGGTCCAGCGGTCCGGGTCGAATCGCTCCGGGTCCGGGAAGAGCCGGGCATCGCGATGGACGACCCATTGGCTCATGAACAGGTTCGTGCCCTTGGGCACGGCCAGTTCCCCGATCGTGCAATCCTCGGCCGCCTCGCGGCCGATCGTGTCGGCGGGGGGATAGAGGCGCAAGGCTTCCAACACCACGCCTCGCGCGGATCGCAACCGCGGGAGGTCGGACATTTCGGGGAGGCGCGACCCAAGCACCTCCCGCAACTCCGCCCGGAGCCGCTCCTGTGCATCGGGATGCATCGCGAGAAGATACAGCGAATAGGTTAGCGCCAGCGCCGTCGTCTCGTGCCCGGCGATGAAGAGCGTGCGGACCTCGTCCAGCAATTGCCGGGCGCTCATCGGCGAGCCGTCGTCGTCGCGGGCCGACAGCAGCGACCAGAGCAGATCATCGCCCGGCGGCATGTCCCGCCGCGATTCGATCAGGCCGGAGACGATTGCGTCCAACCCCCGGATCGCGCGATTGAACCGCCGGTTCGCGGGCGACGGCACCCATCCCGGCAGCGGCAGCGAACCCTGCGCGCGATCGACGAGCGATTCCATTGCCTCGCCCAGCGCCCGGCCGACGGCATCGGGGTCGGGGCAGACGTCGGCCCCAAACAGCGTCTCGCAGGCGATGCGGAGCGTCAGCCGCATCATGTCGGCTTGGACGTCGCGGGTCTGATCGCTTGTCCATGACTCGAGCATTTCCCGGGCCGCCCGCACCATCGTGTCGGCGTAGCCCGCGGTGCGGGACCCTTGGAAGGCGGGAGCGGAAAGCCTCCGCTGCCGCCGCCAGAAGTCCCCTTCGGACGTCACCAGCCCGTTTCCGAGCAGCGGCTTGCAGAGCCGGGCGCCGAAGTGCTTCATGAACTGCTTCGACTGCGTGACGAGCACCTGCTCGATCAGGTCGGGCCGGCTGACGAGGAGGATGCGGCACCCGAGGATGCGGAACGGGACGATGTCGCCGTATTCGCGGGCGATGCGGGTGTAGAAGCCGAGGCGGTCGGCGCGGAATTCGGAAAGGTGGCCGGTGATCCAGCGCGCGGGTGGGCCTATCAATTGAGAAGGGGCTCGTATTGCTCCCTCTTCCTCCGGGAGAGGGCTGGGGTGAGGGGGAATTGCGAGCGACTGTCCCATTGGCTCGAAGGTCCTGTCATCCTGAGCGTGAGCGAAGGACCTCTTCACTGACCGGCGCCCTCGCCTGAGAGATCCTTCGCTTCCGCTCAGGATGACAACAATGGTGTGCTCGCTGCAAGGTGAGGCATCCGCAATTCCCCCTCACCCCAGCCCTCGCCCGGAGGGAGAGGGAGGCAGAGGAGCCAACCGAGCGTTGATGCTCACTCGCCCGGGATGTAACTGATCACCCCTTCAAACGGGCTGCTGGCCGTCGCGTAGCGCTTCTTGCAGATCCGGCCGGAGTGATATGCCAACCGGCCCGATTCGAGGGCGAGCTTCATGGCCTGGGCCATCTTCACGGGGTCCTTGGCGTGGGCGATGCCGGTGTTGAGCAGGACGCCGTCGGCCCCGAGTTCCATGGCGACGGTCACGTCGCTGGCGGTGCCGACGCCGGCGTCGACGATCACCGGGTAGTGCGGGTCGTTTTCCTTCAGCGTTTCCAGGCACAGGGAAATGTTGAGCGGGTTGAGGATGCCCTGTCCGGAGCCGATCGGCGAGCCCGCCGGCATCGCGCTGGCCGCGCCGGCCTCCTTGAGCCGCCGGGCGGCGATCGGGTCGTCGCTGGTGTAGCAGAGGACGGTGAACCCTTCCTTCACCAGCTCGCGGGTCGCTTCCAGCGTGCCGACGGGATCGGGGAGGAGGGTCTTCTTGTCGCCGAGCACTTCGAGCTTGACCCACCCGGCCCCCTTGTTCCCCTGTTTTTCGAGCAGTTCCCGGCCCAGCATCGCGACGCGGATCGCGTCCGATGCGCTGAAGCACCCGGC
Organism: Tepidisphaeraceae bacterium; assembly: GCA_036495445.1. Lineage (GTDB taxonomy): Bacteria > Planctomycetota > Phycisphaerae > Tepidisphaerales > Tepidisphaeraceae > DASXMX01. Next base: position 2,465 of record DASXMX010000386.1, on the reverse strand, counting down.
GGTGTTGGGGAGGATCACGTATTTGTCGAGGTCAAGGAAATCGAGCAGGCTGCGGCCGTGCGCGTCCACCAGCCGCTCGCGCCGCACGGCCACGGTGACGACCTGACACCCGCTCGCCTCCAGCGCCTGCTGCATCAACTCGTATGTGGCATACTTGCCGGTGCCGACGAAGAGCCGGTTGCGGATCTCGTAATCACGAATGCGGAAGACGTCCATGGGGGGACATTATACGGATTGCAGAAGGAATGAATATCGATTGGGAAATCCCGGACGCGGGCGTTTACTCTCTCCCCGGTACTCCGGGAGGGGGGAGGGTGAGGGTTTGCCGCGCGACCTGCGAATTCGTGATACGTTTAATCGGAGCATATATCAGAGCCGGGGCGTGTCGCCCCGGTCGGAACCGATGGTTCCGAGGCATCTGAACGAGCGACGCGCATGCACCGCCGAACGTTAGATCTGGACCTTCGGTCCAGCCCGGACCGACAGGGTCCGGCTCCGATTGCTTCCTGTGGTCGGAAACTGAACTTAAGAGTGGGCGTCGCGCGGTAAACCCTCACCCCAACCCGCTCGCGGGCAGTCGCCAATTCCGCTCGCTTCTCCCGGAGTACCGGGAGAGGGAGTGATCACGCGCGTTTCGCGAATCACCCGCCCCCGACGAACGTCACGATTTCGACCTCGTCGCCCTCATTGAGGGGCGTGTCGTATTTCTCGGATTTCAGCAGCATGCGGTTCAGCTCGATCGCGACTTTTTCGGGGGTGAGTTTGTAGCGGGCGACGAGGGCGCGGACGGTTTCGCCTTGGGGGAGATCGCGGGGTTCGCCATTGACGGTGATGGTCATGGGATGGTGTGAAGCGAGCGAGCGATCGCGTTTACCGCAGGTTCAGGAACTCCATCATGTGCTGGTCATACATCTTTTGTGCCTGCGGGTCGTTGAGGGGGAGGCGCAGCTCGTTGATCACTTTGGTTCCCATGGGGATCCACTCCCGCCAGCAGTCGGCGCAGATCTTTTCGAAGACCTCTTGAGCGCCGGGCCCCTTGAATGGCGGCTTTGCGAGCCTTGGGCCAGCCCGGTGGCAGCGGGCGCACAGGACCTGACCTTCGCCCACCGCCTGTTGGGCGGTGGCGGCGGACTTGAGCTCGGGGACGGGCGCGCCCATCTCCTGGAGCATCTTGACCATTTCGTTGCGGGGCATCATCTCGCCGCGTTCGTCGGCGCGCTTCACGCCTTGGGTCAGTTTCGCGATCGCCTCGTCGCGGCGGCTGAGCTGTTGGAGGGCCTGCGCTTGAAGCTGGTAGGCCTTGCTGATGTTCGGGTTCAACTCCAGGCACTTGGCCAGGCTGGCGACCGCCGCGTCGAACTGCCCCGCGGCCAGGTACTCCCGGCCCAGCGAAAAGTGCGCGACCTCGTTCGTCGGGTCGTCGTTGGCCATCTTCCGGAACTGCTCGATGCGACTGTTCAATTCCGCCACGGGGGTCTCCCTGTTGGGTGCCTGTTCGCTGGGGGATTATAGGAGCGGCCGCCGGGGAAGAAAGACGACGCGGGGACACGGGGACACGGGGACACGGAGACGCGGAGACGCGGAGACGCGGGGAGTGAATGCACTGAAGCGCGGATCGTGGTTGCTTCTATTCTCTCCGCGTCTCCGCGTCTCCACGTCTCTTCCCGCGCAGGCGGCTACCGCACGTCGGCGGTCGCGAGGTCCGGGAGGTTCAGGGGGACGTGCATCACCACGGCGGCCTGGAGGGCGTTGCCGAGCGGGTAGATCGCGCCGGTGCGGCAGTCCATGATGTAATAGGCGCGGTCGGGTTGCCGCAGGGCGTAGTACTGAAGCAATTCGCCGTTACGGCGGCCCAGGTCGTGGGCGCGGATGATCGGGGCGTCGTCGGGCGAGAGGGCGGCCATGTTGTAGACCGGCTCCTCGTGCACGTTCACGCCCGGCGTGAAGTGGAAGAAGACGACCGCGGGCGTCGGGACCTGCGCCAGCGCCTGCTCGACGTGATCGAGCAACGGCGTCCGATACGGCTCATCCGAGATGTGCCTGTCGAACTGCGGCAGCGAGCCGATCGCAAGCAGCGCCAGCGCTGCCGGGCAGAACGCGGCGGCGAACCGCCGGCCAGCTTGCCACGGGATCGCCCCCTCGATCGCGCGGGCGCCGAGCACCGCGCCAAGGACCATCACCATTGTGAGCGGCACCGCATAATGCGGGAGGAAGAAGGGGTTGAACGCGTAGAAGGCGAAGCAGAGCGGGGCCGCGGTCAGCAGGGCCCAGCGTTGCCGGTCGCGGGCCAGGAGAAACCCGGCCGGGACGAGCAGCAGTAACGATGCGAACGGGAGGGCGGTGATGGCGGCGATCCGCGCGCGCGACCGGAGCCAGGTCACAGTCCCGCGGCTTCGGGCACGCTGTTCGAGGCTCGTAAGCTGCGCGAAATAGATTTGCTTTTGTGGGAGATCGGTCTTCGGGCG
>DASXMX010000385.1:0-20934 GCA_036495445.1 Tepidisphaeraceae bacterium | reverse complement strand
AGCCTTGCTTGGCCAGCGGCAGGGTGCGGATGCGTTTGCCGGTTAAGGTGAACAGAGCATTGCAGACGGCTGGGAGAACCGGCGGCAGGGCTGGCTCGCCCAGGCCTGTGGGGGAATTATCGGTCTTGAGGAAATGGACCTCGATTTCGGGCGGAGCTTGCGTCAGGCGGACTGGTGGATATTCGTTGAAATTGCTTTGGACGGCGCGGCCGCGGTCGATGGTGATTTCGTAGCCCATCAGGTGGCTGAGGCCTTCGAAGTCGCCTATGTCCTTCCGATGGCGGTCTTCCTCGCGTTTACGTGGGCCGGTGGACACTGGCCCGGTTTTTACGTCGCGAGCTACGTCACGAAGACACTGCTCACGGCCTTCCTGCTGATCCTCTTCCGCCGGCAATATGCGAGCATCCGGTGGAACTACGCGTGGCTGGGCGCGCTGCTCGGGGTGATTGGCATCGTTCAATGGGTCTGCATGGAAAGGGCCCTGCTGCACGCGTGGCCCAACTATCCCCGGCTTCCGACCGACGTGCTCGACCCGACGAAGGCGTTCGCGTCGCGCGCGGGGGTGTGGTCGTTCATCGCGATCCGGTGGGCCGGGGCGTCGCTGGTGGTGCCGTTCATGGAGGAGTTGTTCTGGCGCGATTTCCTCTGGCGGTCGGTCGCGGCGCCGGCCAATTTCACGCTCGCCAAGATCGGGGAATGGGACCGGGGGATCCCGCTGCTCGTCGTGACGCTGCTGTTCTGCAGCGTGCACGCAAACCAGTGGATGACCGCAGTGGTGTGGGGCGGGATGATCGGCACGCTGCTCGTGACGACGCGGAGCCTGGGGGCGTGCATCGTCATGCATGGGGTCACGAATTTCCTGCTGGGGGCTTACGTGCTGTGGTCACACGATTGGCGGTTCTGGTGACGGGCCGGGCGCCACTTGCAAACTCCATTCGCAGTTGATCCGAAGGTGTTTCGATGCTGGGTTGCTATCTCAAAGTCGGCGGCCGGTCGTTCAACCCGGACGCGTTCTTGGCTCGCGCCCGATTCACCAACTTCGAAATATGGCGCGTTGGCGAGCCGGTCAAGCGGCGCAGGCCCGGCCCGAGCCGCGTTTATGAAAACAGCGGGTTCACCTGCGATGTGGGCATGAGTGACGGGGTCCTCAAGGACCAGATCAGGGACGCGCAGGCATTTCTGGTCCGGCATCGCGATGAGTTTGTTGCGCTCGCAGCAGACGCGGCGGTTGAGTTCGCCGACTTGGAACTCAGCTACTACTGCCGGCTGGGCAGTCGCGCGCCAGGTCGGGGGACGCGTGTGCTGGTCGTCCAAGGCGAATACCTGCCGAAGTCATTTCTCCGTCTCGCAGGAGACCTCGGCGTGGGCGTGGCGCTGTCGCTGTACCCCAACCCCAACGATCACGAGGACGAAGACGAAAGCCTGTAGCGGACGCGAAAGCTTACAACACGTTATAGAGCCCGCGCCATTTTCCAGCCCCCCCGCCCGCACCCGGCGTGATAGACTTTCTGCATGACTGAAACGAACGACATCCAGGACGTGGTTGAAGTTCAACCGCTGACCTGCCCAAAGTGCAGCGCCGCGATGGAGCGCGTTTCGGTTGGCACGGATGCCGTCGACCGCTGCAGCAAGTGCAAAGGGCTTTTCTTCAGCGCCGAGTCGCACGAGCACCTGATGGAAATGAAGGGGTCCGAGGCGATCGACACCGGGGCGAAGTTCGAGGAGCCGCGGGAGCAGAAGGTGCGGATCCGGTGCCCGGCGTGCCACACGCAGATGATCCGCATGGTCGACCGGCATCAGCCGCACATCTGGTACGAATCGTGCCCGGTCTGCTTCGGCATCTTCATGGACGCGGGGGAATTCCGCGAGCAGAAGGAACGCCGGCTCGTCAACGTCCTCCGGGACATGTTCCATCACCAGGAGCGACCGTAGCTTCGTGAAGAGACGCGGGGACACGGGGAAGGGGAGACGCTGGGAAAGAGAGCGATGCCTTCCTTCCCGCGTCTCGCCGTCCCCGCGTCCCCGCGTCCCCGCGTCCCCGCGTCCCCGCGTCCCCGCGTCGTCTTTGCCCATCAATCCCCCGACTCCCGCTCCATCGGCCCGCCCGGCGTGACGATCTGCCACTTGGCGTGGTCGTCGGTCAGCGGCATCGTCGGGTCGCGCAGGCTTTCGTTGCGGGCGACCTTGTACCGCTTGTTTTCGTTCTGCATGTAGTAGTAGTCGTAGTCGCCTTGGGTCCCGATGTAGTAGAGGCGGTCGGGATGGGTGCCGGAGTACGAGGAGAGGACTGCGTTGTTCAGGTCCTGCATGTGAGTCGTGCTGGATTGGGACGAGGTCGAGCAGCCGGCCGCCGCGAGCCCGAGTGCCAGAAGCCATCCGCCGCGTGTGAGGGATCGTGTAACGTATTGCATGCTGGCATTCTAATCGGACTCGGCTGGATGGGAGAGGGCAATTTATTCCCTCGCGGTCGGATAAAAATGGTGGGGCATTCCTGTCTGCCCTAAGCTTTCGCAGGGACATTCCTGTCCCTTCCTTATTGTCTTTGTTTTCCGCAACTCCGGGCGCGAATCAAATGATCGCATTTCTCGACCTGCCTTCCGGCGTCTCTGGCGACATGCTCTTGGGTTGTCTCATCGACTGCGGCTGGCCCGTCGAGCAATTGCGGGCGACCATCGAACGCCTCAAGCTCCCGCCCGGCGAATGGGCCGTGCGAGTGGAGGCGGTGCAGAAGCAGGCCCTGCGCGCGACGCAGGTGGAAGTCCTGTTTGACGAAGGCCGGCACAACCGCCGGCTGGACGACGTGCGGGCGATCATCGAATCGGCCGACCTCCCGGCGGCTGTCCGCGCCCGGGCGGTCGCGGTCTTCACCCGGCTCGCCAGCGCCGAGGCGAAGGTCCACGGGACGAGCATCGACCAGGTCCACTTCCACGAGGTCGGCGCGATTGACGCGATCATCGACGTCGTCGGCGTCGTCGCCGGCTTCCACGACCTGAACGTCGAACGGATCTATGCCTCGCCGCTTCCGCTGGGCCCGGGCTGGGCCGGCAGCGCGCACGGCCGCCTGCCGCTGCCCGCCCCGGCGACGCTGGAGCTGCTCGCCGCCGCAAACGCCCCGACGCGGCCCGCGCCCGGGCCGGGCGAGCTGGTCACCCCGACCGGCGCCGCGCTGCTGGCCGAGCTGGCGACGTTCGAGCAGCCCGCAATGAGGCTCTCCCGCATCGGCGTCGGCGCCGGCCAGCGCGACTGCGCCTGGCCCAACATCGCCCGCCTCTGGCTGGGCGAGCCCGAGCCCGGCGCGAGCGGCACCCTCGTCCAGCTCGAGACCAATATCGACGACATGAACCCGCAGTTCTACCCTGCCGTCAGCGACGCGCTCTTCGCCGCCGGGGCGAAGGACGTCTGGCTGACCCCGATCCAGATGAAGAAGGGCCGGCCCGCCGTGCTGCTCGGCGTGCTCGGCCCCGCCGACCGCGAGGCGGCGCTGGCCGACGTGATCCTCCGCCAGACGACGACGCTCGGCGTCCGCGCCCACGCGATCCGCCACCGCCACGAGGCGCGGCGGGAGATTCGGACCGTCGAAACGCCGTTTGGTTCCGTATCCATCAAGTTGAAGTGGGTCGAGGAAGACCTGATCGGCGCCACGCCGGAGTTCGAGGACTGCCGGAAACTCGCTGAGGCGGCCGGCGTCCCCTTACGCACCGTTCACGACGCGGCGGTCACCGCCGCGCAAGCGATCCTGCGGACCGGCGAAACCGCTCGCCCGTGACACGGGTTTTCAACCCGTGCGTAATCCTTCACCCTTGAGAAACGCTCCTCGAACATACGTAGCTATCGCCGCATCCGCGCCGTCAGCACGGGTTGACATCCGTGTCACGAGGCAGGGCGGATCACGCGAACGGAGTCCGCGGTTCGGACCGCGGTTGCGAGGATCGGCATCGGTTCGAATCGGCGCGTTTCGCGCGTCCAACTTAGCCCAATGCGTTGAACCGCGGCCAAGGCGTTCCCCTCTTCGACGAACAGGATCGCGTCGTCGGCCACCTGGGTTGGCCAATGCAGGTTCCCCAGTTCAAGGGCGAGTTCCGCCAGCCGGCGCGGGTTGTCACTGCGGACGACGATCAGCTCGCACGGCAGCACATTCACGACGACGCTCCGCGCGGCGTCCTCAAACAGGACGTCCCCGTGCCGCAGGATCTGGCCGCGCGGGAGCAGCACGCGCACCTCCTCGCCGCCGCGGGTTTGCGCCTTGAGGGTCGAGCGGCACTGGTCCCAGCCGATGTCGACATATTCGACCGGCCAGGGGCTGGCCAGGTCCGTCCCGTCCGCCGCGTTTCGCACGACCCGTTCGCACCACATGGGAGAGTTCTATAACGATGAAACGTGAAGAGTGAAACGTGAGGCCAAGGCTTGCATCCGATAGCTGCGGCAACCGTTTTGGCAATAAAACGATAAAACGGCTCGTTTCGTGCTACATTGTGCTGCATCCTGCTGCATCGACATTTCGACGCAGCGCGTTTCCCTCGAGCGAAGTATTGAAAGGGCAAGGCCCCCGGGCGAAATTCGGCCGGGGGCCTTGTCTGAAGGCGTTTCGCGGCTGGCGTCTGCCTACGAGATCGACTCGAGGGTGATCAGGAAGACCAGGTTGGAATTCGCAGGGATCGATCCGTTTGCCTCCTTGCCATAGCCCAGCGCGGACGGGACGTAGACGGCGCGCGTCTCGCCGACCTGCATGCCGACGACCGCTTGGTCGAATCCCGGAATGACCTGCTCGGGCGAGGCCTCGACGGTGAACGTGAATGTGTCGGGCGAGTGGGCGCCGGAGTAATCAAAGATCTTGCCGTTGGAGGCGAGGTAGCCGGTGTACATCATCGTGGCCGATTGCCCGGCGGAAATCGTGGGGCCTGACCCGGCTTCGACAGTCGCGATCTTTACCCCGTCCGCCTGGCGGACGTACTTGGGCTGCTTGACCGCGAACACCGCCGCGCCCTTGCTGTTGACCCACGCGCCGGTGCTGTTGAACTGCGCCCGAACGGCGTGCGCGCCGACGTAGTAGTCCGGGTTGCCGGCGCCGGCGGGCATGGTGATCGTCGCCGAGCTGGCGGCCAGGCGCGGGTTGGCCGACGTCGTCGGGGCGAGCGTCAGCGTCTGGATAACGGTGCCGTGGTCGACCAGATCCACCGTGCCGGTGGGGGAGCCGAACTTGGCGTTGGTCCGAACCGTCACGTCGAACGTGATCGCCTGGCCGAGCTGACCGGCGGTCACCTTCAGCGCCGTCGTGGTCAGCTCCCGCGGCGTGGTCGCCGACAGGTGCGTGCGGTTTTCCAGCGACTCGATCATAGAGCTTCCGGGACGGTTCAATCGTTTCTGCTTCATCGTGATTCCATTAAGTGCGTGAATAGTAAACGTCACCGACGCGCGTCGATGATATCGAATTCTTGAAGTTAGTTCTGCCCGCTCAAGGCCCAGGCAGACGGTTGCAAGGGCGTTGTCATGCTCATCCCACCGTCACCTGTGTCGGGCTGACGCCCAGCGACGTGTTCATGCTGGCGTCTTCCACGAAGACGGTCAGGTAATACTGGCCCGCCGCCAGGCCCGAGACGATCTTCGACCACCCGGTAACATGCAGCCTCACCGTCGCCCCGGGCCGGAGCGTCACGCGGCCTGCGAAATGCTGCGGCAACTGGCTGCCGACGTCCATCTGGCCCTGCGCATCCGATGAGAACCCGACCGTGTAATCGATCGTCGTCGTCTCGCTGATGTTGCCGGCGTTCTGGAGCAGCAGCGTCGTGCCCGTCTTCAGCACGTTCGCCGTGGGCGTCGCCAGCGACGCGTCCAGGGCGACGAACGGCGTCGCGACGCTTACCGTCCCCGACGTCGCCGCCGAGTTGGTGGCGCCGCTCGCGTCGGTCACCCGGGCCAGCAGGTAATAGCTCCCGTTGGTCATCCCGGCGGGGATCGCCTTGAGCGGGACGGCAAGCGACGTGCTCCGGCCCGCCGGGATCCGCAGCTTGCGCGTGACGGCCGTCACGGGTGTGGCCGACGAATCGAGCGTGGGGCTGGTCGAGAGGAAGAGCGTTACCGTCGTCGAACCGCTGGCGACGGACGAACCGCTGTTGGTCAGCGTCACCCGCGCGAGGGTCGGCGTCCGCATCCCGCTGAGCAGCGACGCCGGCAGCTTCGTGTTCGACAGCGAGGGGACGACCGGCGAGCTCGCGCCCGCCTCGGCGGCGGTGATCGCAATCCCCGCGCTGACCGCCACCGGGTTGTTCGAAAACGGGCCGGCGATGGGCGGCGTCCCCTGGTTGGCCTGCGCCACCAGGTAGTACGTGCCCGGCGCGAGGCTGGCCGTGTTCGGCAGCGTGAACGCCGGCGACTCGGTCATCACCTGGCTTGCCTGCAGGTCCAGCGCCTCCTTCGACGAGCCGAGGAAGTACACGCCGCTCGCGGCGGTGCCGGTCAGCGCCTGGTTCGGATCGTTCGAGGTCGAGAGGTAGTAATTGGTCAGTTCCTGCCCGGCCGCCTCGGCGGTGCCGGTGTTGGTGATCTGCACCTGCGGCGTGATCGTGCTGCCGAACGCCGCCGTCGCCGGCACCGAAGACGAAGTGAAACTTGCCGAAAGGATCGGCGTCGAGCCATTCAGGTCAATCGCAGGCGACGCGAAAAAGTTCGTCAGCGAGAACTCGCCCACGAGGTAGTACGTCCCGCTCAGACCCTGCGGAAGCACGAACTCGAGCGTCTCGGTGGCGGTCTTCCCCGCGGCCAGCGTGCTGGTGCTGTCCGAGGTGCCGGTGCTGGCGACCTCCGCCAGCGAGATGTCCCCGCCGCCGCCAGGCGTGGGCGTGTCTTTCTCCAGCATGAAGATCGGGACGAAGTTGCTCGACGCGGCTGTGCCGGTGTTTCGCACCGTGTACGAGGCGGTCGCGAACTCCCCGCCGGCCATCGTCGCGGGCGGCGCGGGCTGGCTGGTGAACGTTCCGGCCAGCGACGGGCCGGCGGCCATCAGCAGCCGACGTTCCACCGCCTCGGCCACGGCGGGCCGAACCTTACGGCAAAAATTGCGATACATTGTTGGAATTCGTTTCTTCCGTGGGATGCGGCGGTTGCCGCGCCCCGGGGCCCTCACATCATCTCCAGCCTCGCTACCCACCGGGCGGAGCCGGAATCTTCCCGATCTCCCGGGTCCAAAGCAAGCGAAAACCGTGCCCAAAGGGACTGCCGTGCAGGACGGGGTAGGGAAGAAACCCGTTCGCCAAACGAAATATAACCCGGAGTCGTACAGAACGTCGGCGCTGGGCCAACCGCGGCCGGCTTTGCGTGTCTGAGATTTCGCACCGGGCGGGCCCGCCTGTCCTATAACTCGCCCGCCATGTGCCGTTTGGGATAGACGATGCGGATCGATTGATCCGCATGGCAGGCGTTGACGATACAGACTTCGTTCTTTCCCGAGATTCTTGCCTACGATCGCCGAACATGCTTCGCAGTTTCCGAGGAGTTGTAACAGTGAAGAATTGGATGCAAACAAAGTTGCTTGGCGTTGGGTTGCGAAAGGTTGCCGGCGGCCTGCTGGCCGCGGCGACGCTGGCCGGCGTGGCGGGGTGCGCGGTGCACGTCGAGCCGGATCACCCGCGTTATTACTACCGGACGCGGGTCGTCTATACGGATCGAGGGCCCGTCTACGTGCGCGAGCGGGTGTATTACGATCCGTACTACCAGCCCGCGCCGGTCTACACGGCGCCGCCGCCCACGTATACGCCGCCACCCGCCTCGACTCCGCCCCCGGCGCCCGCGCCGGTCGCGGAGTCGCCGGCCGCGGCCCAACTGCACCCGCTGGTGGCGCCGATCGCGCTTTATCCCGACCCGCTGGTCGCCGTGCTGCTGCCGGCCACCACGTATCCCCAGCAGTTGCAGGATGCCAATGCCTGGCTGCTCGCCTACCCGCAGCCCAGCCAGGCGATGATCGACGCCCAGCCGTGGGACCCGTCGGTCAAGGCGGTCGTCCATTACCCGAGCGTCCTCGCCCAACTCACGCGCGACATGGCCTGGACCAGTTCGCTCGGTTCGGCCTACATCAACCAGCCGGGCGACGTGATGGCCGCCATCCAGCAGCTCCGCGCCGAGGCGCTGGCGATGGGCAACCTGGTCGACACGCCGCAGCAGGTGATCGTGCAGGACGGCGGCACGATCTCGATCCAGCCGGCCAACCCCGACGTCGTCTACGTGCCCGAGTACGACCCGGTCGTCGTCTACGCGAGCTATCACCCGGTCTACTTCAGCACCGTCGCCTACTCGACCGGCCCGTGGCTGGTCTACGGCGTCTACTGGGGCGGCGGCGCGATCTTCGTCGGCGACTGGCACGGCGGGTACTACTACCGCGAGGGCCACTGGCATCGCGATTACGCCTGGCACGTCGACCGCGGCCGCTATTGGGCGCGTGACTCGCATTGGGGCCCGCCGCCCCGAGTCGATCGGTACCACTATGCCATGGCCCGCGACGTTCGCGGCCGCGAGGCGGAAATCCACCGCTCCATGGTCCAGCACGCCGAGCAGCGCCACGAGGTCGAACACCGCGACACCCACCCGAACGGCGGGCACGGCGGCCACTGACGCGGACGCAGTGTGAGCCGCGCTGGGCGATTTCATCTCGCCCTCGCGATCTCCACCCGTGTCATCCTGAGCGCAACGAAGGACCTCCGAGGCGAAAACACTTATCGCCTCGGAGGTCCTTCGTTGCGCTCAGGATGGCAGAGTTCTTCCCGACTCCACCCGGGGCATCCGCACGAATCCCCGCCGGTGTCGAACCGCAATGGGAGTCAACCCCCCACGCTCCATGGTATTGTGGATCGGTCCGATCATTCGTGTCGCGGTCTTCTTGTTAATTGAGGTCCCGGTGAATCGAACATCGATCGTTGCTGCCTGCATGGCGATCCTGCTTGCATGTCAGGCCGCGCCGAGCCAGACCACCAAACCCGCGGAGTCGCCCGGCGGCTACGGCGCAGAGGCACGCGAGGTGATGGCCTACTTCCAGAAGACGTTCTGGGACCCGCAGCGCGGCGTCTACAGGAAGACCGCCAAGGATGCCGCGCCCGATTACGTCTGGAGGCAGGCGGCGGCGTTTTCGGCGCTGGTCGGGGCGGCGCGGCATGAGCCGCGGACATACGGGCCGGTCATGAACCGGTGCTTTCATGGCCTCGAGGCCTACTGGGATTCCAAGGCGCCGATCCCGGCCTATGAGCCGGCCCCGACGAAGGGGAACGGGCATGACAAGTATTACGACGACAACGCGTGGGTCGTGATCACGTTCGCCGAGGCGTACCAGTTGACCGGCGACCGCGCCTACCTGGCCCGCGCCCGTGAGACGGCCCGCTTCGTCGCCAGCGGCTGGGACGACCAGCTCGGCGGCGGCATCTGGTGGCACCAGCTTCACAAGGACGATTCCAAGAACACCTGCTCCAACGGCCCGGCCGCCGTTGGCGACCTCGCGCTCGCCCGCCTCACGCCGCCCGACGAGGCAAAGAAGTGGCTGGCAGCGGCGGAGAAAACGGTGGACTGGACCTGCGAGAAACTCCAGGCCAAGGACGGCCTCTTCGAAGACCACATCACCGTCTCCACCGGTCAGGTGAGGAGGGGGAAGCTCACCTACAACTCCGCCCTCATGCTCCGCGCCTGCCTGGGGCTCTATCGCCAGACCGGTAAGGCCGAGTACCTGGAGAAGGCGAAGCAGATCGGCAAGGCCGCCGACTGGTTCCTCGACAAAAAGACCGGCATCTACCGCGACCCACTGCGATATTCGCAGTTCATGGTCGAAGCCGACCTCGATCTCTATCGTGCGACCGGCGAGGCATACCTGCTCGATCGGGCGCGGACGAACGCCGACGCGTATTACGCGATGTGGAAGCGGCAGCCGCCCAGCGACATGATGTCGAACGCCGGCATCGCCCGGATCCTCTGGTTGCTGGCCGACATGGAAACCGACAAGGGCCGCGCCTTCTGGCGCGCGGCGGATAGGACCGGCGCCGAATCGATGCGGGAGTCCGTTCACTGACTCATCGGAACCGCCGCTTGCGGCTTCGCGAACGAAGGGGCGTTCTGCGGCGGCCCCGCCAAACGCAAGGGGCGATCCGGAGTTCCCCGACGCGGAACACCCGCTCGCAGCCCCCCTGGTGCAGCCGGCAGGCATGCCTGCCGGCTAAACGATGGCTTGCCCCTCGCATGAGCAGGTCACGTAGCCCGGGCGTCGCTCACGTCGAAAACGCGAACGAGTCCGTCGGGAGTGATCAGGCCGAACTCGTCGAGCTTGCGGGCGGGGCAGACCGCGATCGGCTCCGGGCCCTCGACCGGGAACGACGTCTGCAGGCGGACCTTGAACCCGTCGGTCCGGTAGACCCGCGCCTCGCCCCCGCCGACGGCGACCAGCAGTCCGCCGCGGGTGAAGCCGATTTGCGGAAAGGTCATGTCCTGCCCAAACAACTTCTGCGGCCCCTCGGGCCAGATCACGATGCCGCCGTTTTCGAACGCCACCGCGACTCGCACGCCGGTGAACGGCGGGGAGCCGACGAGGGCGGTGGCGGGATGCGGCAGGTCGATTCCGGTGAACCACGATGACCCCGAACGGGCCGGTCTCCAATGAAAGAGTGCGCGTCCGGAGGCGACGACAACGTGGCCCTGCCGCGCGACCACCGGTGCGTTTTCCCTAAACATGATGAACGTGCCGTCCGATGCGTCCCTCCCGAAGAGTTCGATCGGCCCGAGCGTCGCCAGCAGTTGTGGCGTTTCCGCGCGGAACGCGCTGAGTGTTGCGAAAGGCCCTCCCGCTGGACGGTGGACGATCCAGACGTTGTCGTTCTCGTCCCGGCCTGAGCCCAGGATCTGCCCACCCGGGAGCCACGGCGGAACCCCGGCCCGACACGGTTCGGGGAACCCGTCGTATGGCGGGAAACTCGCGGACTGGGTGGCCATGGGCTGGTCGCCCAGCGGGATTAGGAGCAGCGATCGACCCGCCGCATTCGGCTCCAACGCCCAGGTGCCGTCCACCCGGTTGGCCCAGTTGATCTTCTGCGCCGTCCCGTACCATCCTCCGCGGACGATGACGGTACGGTGCTGGCCCTCGATGCCGGCAGCGAAGAACGTATCCCCGATGGAGGCGACCGCGTTCCAGGTCACGCTCCCCGGCAACTTAAACTGCGACACCAGTCGCGTTTTCGGCTTGGCCGGCGCGAGTTGGTAGACCGGCGGCCCGCTGTCGAGGTAGCGGGCGGCGTCGCGGCGGAGCAGGCGGTCTTCGGGGCAGAGGCGCGTGACCGCGTCGACCAGCGCCTTGGCCTCCGGGCCTCGCGCGATTGCGAGCCGCCGGCCGGCGACGACGCGCGTGGCATCCGCGGCCAGCGCCCGCACATCGGGCTCGGGGTACTTCGTCGAGAGCGACGAGAGGATCCCGGCCAGCGGCTCGACGCGTGCGTCGGGCACCAATTCATCGCGAAGCAGGGCGACGCGGCGGTGCGCGTCTTCGTGTCGGTCATGGCGCGATAGCACGTCAAAGTAGGCGCTCAGGCAGCTCGCCGCGCCGTACGAGCCGGGCCATTGGGAGAGCAGCAGGGCAGCCGCTTCATCGGCCGCGTCGAGCTTGAATTCCAGCAGCTTCGCGGCGTCGAGGAACGCGTCGCGGTCGATCGCGTGGTCTACCGCCAGACGGTAGCACCGCTTCGCTTCGTCGGGGCGTTCGAGCTGGGTGTACAGGACGCCGGCCTCGACGTACTCGCCGAGTTCCTCGTACAGCACGACCGCCTCGGCGAGCACCCCGCCCTCCTTGAGGCACTTCGCGGCGGCGGGCTTGTTGTGGAGCTTCTCCAGGTAGAGCGTTGCCGCCTCGCGGAAGAAGCGGCCCTGCTGCAGCGCGTTGGCGGCGGCGGCGTAGTCGCCCAGCAGCTCGGCGAAGATGTACGCCGCCCGACGGTAGCGGCCCAGGTTCAGCTCGCGGTTGGCCGCGGCGCGGTACTTGGCGGTCAGGTCGCGCTGCGTGTCGGGCGGGATGTCCCAGAAGTCCGCCGGCCGCCCGCCGCCCAGGCGGACCAGGTCGAACAGGGGCGTGCGCGGCCCGAGCCGGCGGCCCGGCGCCGCGCGGCCCCGGCTGCCGGTGTCGCGGAACGGGATCGCGAACCGTAACGCCTCGTCCACGTCCGTCTCGAACAGCTTCCGCAGCCGCTGCAATTCGCGGTGCCGTGCGTCGAGCAGCGCCCGGTCAATTGCCTCTCGCTTGTCGCGTGCCCACTGGCGAAGCCTCGCGATCCAGTTCGCCGGCAACGGGAGTGCGCCGGCTCCGGCGTTCGAGGTGAGCCATTCGATGGTTTTTAGCCCGGGGCGTGCGGCACGCTTTAGGAAATCGTCAATTGCCGACTCGTCGTCGGCGGGCGGAAGTGCATCGGGCGCCTCGGACCCGATGTCGCCTCGGGCGGATTCGATGATGATTTCGACCGTCGGCGGTTGCTCGGGCTCGACGGTCACGAGCCGAGGTGCAACGACGGTCGGCCGGGCGGCGCGGTCCCAGTCGGCTTCGAGCCGCGATGGCGGGGCGAGCAAGTCCTGGACGCGAATCGCATCCTCGCGCCGGTATCCGACCAATCCGATCGACGGGTGCAGGACCTGAACTTCCCACACGAGCTTCTCGCGCAGCTCTGCTTCCGAGACCGGCGGATCGAGCCGCGCGTCCGCCGGCAGGTAGAGCCGCCCGGCGAGCAGTTGATAAGCCTGTCCGCGGCGCACGCATTCCCGTCGCAACCCCTCGGCCCCGGTGACTAGCACGCCGGCGGCCCGGCAGTCGCGCAGCGAGCGGGGGAGGACGAACAGCCGCAGGCCCATCATCGGCACGCCCCAGCCGCCGATCTCGGCCAGCCACACGGCCGGGTCATCCCCGGGGATCAGCCACGCCGCGGGCGCGGCCGCGGTGGCGTCGATGGGGCGAAGCTGGAGCGGGAACGTCGTCATCGCAGCCTCACCACGAATTGCCGGAGGATCTCGGCCATCTCCTGAATCGGCGCGGCATCGCCGTCGGGCAGGAAGACGCGGTTGCCGAACACGCGACCGTCCGATGCCCAACCGGCCAAGGCCCACGTCGTGAGCACAATCGACAACTCCGGAACCTTCGGGTCCGCGCTCTTCAGGTGCAGCAGCCAGCGCGAATCGAGAAACGCCTGGCTCCCGTCGGGCCACTCGGCTGCCCAAAGCTTGATCTGCATCCCTTCCGGTGGCCGGATCTGCTTGAACGCCTTGAACCCCTGCCCGGCACCCGCGAGGGGCACGCCGTCAGACTTCGACAGCGAGACGGATCCGTTCGTCTGACGGGTGAATGTCCACGTCTGCGACCGCTGCGAGATCAGGCTCAGCTCACCCTTGCGGTTCACGAAGATCGACGTGAACCGCTTAGGCGCCATCCCGGGGAGGTCGTGGCTCCAGTTGAGGGGCATGATGAGCGAGCCGGTCCAGTTGACGGGACAAGAGGTGCTCGTCCAACCCTTGTTGGATCGAAGGTCCAGCCGATAGACGCCGGCTCCCGTGACCGCGACCAGCCGGTGGCCATCGCGGGAGGCGCGAACGTGTTGCAGGGGTCCCTTGAAGGGCGTCGCGCACTGGATGCGTTGGCCGCCGGCGGCTTCGACGCTGCCGTCGGGGTAAACGGCCCAAGGGCCGTCCACGCCCTGGCGGTCGAACAGGAGCCGGGCCAGGTAGCTGCTTTCGATCGGCACCTTCTCCAGCCGAAGGCTCCGGCCGTCGAAGGCGAGGGCGAACCAGTCGGCGCGCCGCTTGAAGAAGCGGTCGTGCCGCCAGGTGAGGCCGTCGGCGAGGTCGAGCGTCGCGATCGGTTGATTCGACGCGGGCGACAGGGCCCGCACGGCGTCGGCCGAGATCACGCAGAGCGTCGAGCCGGCCATGCAGCAGCCGACGGGTTTGGGGATGTCGACCTGCGATTGCGTGATCGACGTCCGGCCTTCCTCGACCCAGGCGCGCACGACGTGGACGATCCCCTGCCGGTGCTGACCGATGACGGCGCGGATCACCGGCAGCTTCGCGTACTCGCGAAAGAGCCCCAGCGCGCGGCCCGGCGGGAGCGCGGCCGTGAGCTGCCGCGCCTGCTTCTCCCGCGACGTCCATTGCAGCAGTCGGCCGTCGTTGGAGATGCCGATCAGGCCCAGAGATTCGGCGGCCATCGCCTGGGCCGGCCGGATCGCGCACGGCAATCGCAGCGGGAACGGGTCCGCCGCGAAGATCGCGGGCAGCGTCGTGCGGTTCGGCGTCTCGACGAGCGGAGTCGCGGGGCGACGCTGGGTGAACAGCGCCGCGAGGTCGAGCTTCGCGTCGGACACGAGCCGCCTGCCGGTGCCGGTATGGGAGAAGAGCTGGAACCGGCCGTCGCGATCGACCGTGGCAATGAACAGCAGATCGATCGGCAGGCTCCGCAGTGCGGCGCCGAACTCCGCGTCTGCAAGCACACCCGGATGCGTGATGAGGATCGCCTCCGTCACGCCTTGGGTCGCCCCTCGTCCCGATTGCCCCCCACGCCGGGGCAGAGCGGCGCCGGTGAGCGCCCTGACCTGATCGCGCGTCTCGCCGCGCCGCCCCGGATCTGGGGCTGCTGTCTTTCCAGCGGAATGGGACGGCGCACTCAGATCCGGGGCGGCGCCGGGGCGCGAGACTCCAATCGGGCGGTCCTCGCCGCGCTCTGCCCCGGCGTGGGGCGGTGTTCGAACTTCGGGCATGCTTCGCGCATCACCCGCAATCGCCTCGACGAACGGACGCAGCGCGGCGCCCGGATGCGGGCTGGGCTCTAGCGCTGCCATGCAGTCCACCAGCCCGGCGCGCGTGCCGAAATTGATCGGTTCGACGCCCGACGCATTCGCCCGGTAGGTGGCGATCGCGGCCTTCCGGTCGGCCGTGGCGGCGAAGGCGAGGGCCGCCGCGATGGCGAACGCTCGGGGGACGCCCCACAGGCGGATCCCGCAGTCGAGCAGGATCGCGCGCTGTCGCGGCGGGTCGCGGGGCGGGGACTCGCGCCGCAGATAAAGCGCCTCGCTCAATGCGACGCGGACGGCCAGCGTCAGCGGGTCGTTGGCCAGTTCGCTGACCAGCAGGCGGTCGAGCGACCCGCGGTTGGATAAATCCGACACGCCGCCCACCGGCAGCTCTTCCCGCGCGTGCAGCGCGCGGGGGATGTGCGTGGCGGCCATCAGGTTCTGCGCGACCTTCGCGAGGCCGGCAAACTCCGGGTCGTCCCGCAGATCGGTGAGCAGGCGTCGCAACTGGTCGGCATTCGGTGGCTGGATGTCGGCGGGTTTCGGCGCTTCGTCGAACCCCGTTCGCGCCCGAAGCAACAGCGACTCGGCGTCGACCCGCTCCAGCCCCGGCTGCAGCGCTTCGGCATGCGATGCGAACCGGGTGAACGCATCTTCCTCGTGAACGCGCGGGGCCAGCGCCTCGGGCGGAACCCCGTCCGCCAGCGCGGCGGTGACGTGGGCCGAGCCGCTGCGGTCGAGTTGCTTCGTGCCCGGATCGAACACGGCTTCGGCGAGCACCGCTTTGGCGAGCTTGCCGTGGCGGACCTGCTCTGGGAGCCTGCCGACGTCGTCCAGTCGCTCAAGGACGTCGCGAATTCGCCGGGCGGCGATGCAGCGCGCGATCCGCGAACCCGTAAGGCCGGGGCTCGCGGCAACGTTCGTCTGCATCTGCTCGAACCCGCGGATCAAGCCATCGAGCGTGCGGCGGCCGTCCGATGATTCCCATCCGTCGCGACAGGCGGCCAACAGGAGGACGATCGCCCCGAAGGGCGGCAGGCCGCCCGGCGCGAGCCGTTCGATCACGGCCTCCGCTTCCTGCCGGAACGCGATCGTCCGCCCGTCGCGCCAGAGCACGGCCGAGCCGTCCTCGGACCATTGCCAGAACGCGTGGCTCGGGGGCGAGAGGTACTGGGCGGCTTGGTCGACCGATTCGTTCACCGCCGCCCCTCCGCGAGCGTCTGGCGTGCGCCGCCGCGGGTGGCGCGGGCGAACGAGGCGGCGTCGATCCGCTGGTACGAGCCGTCGGGGTGGAAGAGGGCGATGTCGCCGTCGGCCAGGCCGAGGAGCTCTTTCAGCACGGCCGCGTCGATCGGAGGCATGACGCGGAGCCCGCACGGGATTGCGATGCCCTCGTTGAGCGTGAATCGCGTCCCGCGCACGGGCGGGAGGGGCGTGCCACGGACGACGACGCGCCCGTCGGCGCATGAGGCCATCATCAAGGGCGCAAGCCGAACGGCCGGCGCGCCCGTCGCATAGGCGGTCCATGATTCAATCGTCATCAGCAGCAATGTCGCAGGCGATTCCTGGTCTGCCCGCTCGAGGCGAAGCGCCACGCGGCCCGGCAACTCGCCGCCCAGCGCGGCGGGCTGTGGAGCGGGGGCGAGCAAGTGATCCAGCGGCTGCCAGTCGGCTTCGGGGAGCTTGCCCTCAGGAAGGATTGTGGCAGGGCGGGTGAGCGTCGCGTCGGCCGCGACGTCGAGGAGGCCATCCGCTGCGAGCTTTCGCAGTTCGTAGGCGAGTTCGTCGGACAATTCCTGGCCGCGTAGCCAGACCAGGCCCGCGGCCTCGCACGCCTCGATGCCGCCCCGGAGGCGGACCGCGCCGGCCGCGAGGAGGGCCGAGGGGTGCAGGCGGATGGCCCAGCCGGATCGGTCGTTCACGGGCGGTCTCCCAGTGTGGCCCAGAGTTGTTCGACCTGCCGGTCAAGCGCCTCCCGATGCGGCTCGTGCATCACCCACTGGCAACGGGCCGCAAGAAGGCCGAGGTTGTCCTTCAGCACCGCGCGATCGGCCTCCGAGAGCGACGCGTCGCCGGCACGCGTTTGCAGGTCCTGCAACTCGCGGGCGAGCGCTTCGGGGTCCGGCGCGTTGTTTCGGGCGCGCGGATGATCGGCAGGCGTAGCCTCGGCCGACTTGAGCACGTCCTGTACGATCGCGGCCAGGACTTCCTGCTGCTCGACGGTGTCCCAGATGTACCGGAAGACCCACAGGTCGCTGGCGATCGCCCGTTGCCTGCCGCAGAGCAGGGCGCTGGCGGCGACGAGCCGCTGGAGCTTGACGGCGCGCCGATCCGAGACCGCCAGGCCCGCGTGCCGCAGGCGGATGACCAGGTCCGCGATTGGCCGCCGCAGTTCCGCGAGGTCGACCGTGCCCAGCGCGCCGTGCAGCCGGCGGACGTCGTCGACGTCCACGCCCGCTTCGGTCTGGTCCAGCCCCAGGTCCAGCGCCCACCCGCGGTCGAGCACCTCGGTCAGGCGGTCGGCCGGAACGTTGTCGCACGTCACCCGGAGCAGGAACCGGTCGAACAGCGCGCCCAGCGCCTCGTCCTCCGGCAGGCGGTTGCTCGCGCCGACGACGATGAGCGTCGGCATGTCGCGCTTCTCCCGCCCCCGGCGGAAGACCCGCTCGTTGAGCGCCATCAGCAGGCTGTTGAGGATCGCGCTGTTGGAGTTGAGCAGTTCATCCAGGAAGACCAGCGACGCCTCGGGGAGCATCCCCTCGGTGTTCGTCACCAGTTCCCCCTCGCGCAGGCGGCGGATGTCGAACGGGCCGAACAGCTCGTTCGGCTCGGTGAACCGCGTCAGTAGGTACTCGAACACCGGCCCGCGCAGCCGCCGGCCCAGCTCGAACACCAGCGCGCTCTTGGCCGTGCCCGGCGGGCCGAGCAGGAACAGGTTCTCGCCGGCGACAAGGGCGACGCCCATCAGGTCGACGATCTCGTCCTTTCCGACGAACCGCCGCTTCATCGGGTCGAGCACTTGCCCGACCAGACGCTTGCCCAGTTCCAGGACCTCTCCGTTTTGAATCTGCTGCACGGCGGTTGGTGTCCTTTCGATTACGGAGCCGTGTGCTGCGCCGTGACAGGGGTTAAGGACTTCGCGATGGCGGGCGCGAGTTCGGCGAAGCTCCCGACTGCTGCTCGCACCGAATCGCGAACCAGCGAATCGTCGAGGCGGGAGACGTCGGCTCGCTCAATGATCCGGTCCACGTACAACTGCCGGAGGCTGCGATCGATGATGAATGCACCGGTGTCGATGTTGCTCACGCGTTTGATGCCGACCGATGACAGGGGCCAGGCCGAGGCGAGCCCGAGGAGGGACGCGACGAGCGGATCAGCCGACGCGATCCCTTGGGTCAGGCTCATGACGTCGGGCAGGTAGCGAAGCGCCAGATCGACCGAATAGCAGACCGCCGGCCGCGCCGATTCGGGGCATGGCTCGGCGAGCGCGCGGCGGACCGTCTCAGCGTCGACTTCGCGATAAGTCAGAAACTGACAACTGCGATAGAGCATCGACAACCCCCACGCCGCCGCCGGTTCGACCAGTGGCGGCGGGTCGAACGCCATTTCCGGCCGCGCCATTTGGTCCAGTTCCACGATCGCGGCGCGCCAGTCTCGTGGCGCATCGGGTGGTGCGGAAACCCGCACCACGCCGCGTTCCAGCAGCGAACTGACGAATTCCAGGGCCGACACGGTCTCCATACGGTATAGACGGGGACGGATTCCGCAATTTGCTCATGCCACCCGGCCGCCCGGCGAACCTGATGGGGCGACGGTTCGGCTGATGGAAGGGACCCCATGTGTTAGCAGGGAGGGCCGAAATAAAAGGCGGGGAAAATTGGCGGTTTTGTCCTTGTAACGAAAAGCGGCCGAGGAGTAAGGTGACTTGCTGACCTGTCCCACTCGGGAGCGCGATGGAACGCCGGGCGATTGCCATTCACGGCACGGTCCAGGGCGTGGGATTCCGGCCCTTTGTCTTCGGGCTGGCCTCCTCACTCGATCTGGGTGGGTTCGTGCGAAACGGCGTCGGGGGCTTGCGGATCGAGGTGGAGGGGGAGCCGCCGGCGCTGGATCAGTTCGTTTCGCGAGTGGTCGGTCAACCGCCGCCGCTGGCGCGGATCGAGCAGTGGACCTGTGACGCGCGAAAACCCCGCGGCGAGCGAGAATTCCGCATCGAGCCGAGTGAATGTGAATCGAAGGGAGAAATCGTCGTCTCGCCCGATGCGGCCACGTGCGACCAGTGCCTGGCGGAGTTGTTCGATCCGCATGACCGCCGGTATCGCTACCCCTTCCTGAATTGCACGAACTGTGGCCCACGGCTGACGATCGTTCGCGGGGCGCCGTACGACCGGGAACGGACGACGATGGCCGGATTCCCGATGTGCGACCGGTGCCGTGCGGAATATGAGAATCCGCTGGACCGCCGGTTCCACGCCCAACCGGTCGCCTGCCCGGCTTGCGGGCCGCGGCTGGCCGCGATCGATGCGCGCGGCGATCCGGTCGGGTTTGAGGAGGAAGCCCTCGCGCATTTCTCAGAGATCATTCGGCGAGGCGGGATTGGGGCGATGAAGGGGATCGGGGGATATCACCTCGCATGCGACGCCCGCAATGCGGAGGCGGTGGCGGAGCTCCGCCGCCGCAAGCACCGCGACGAGAAGCCGTTCGCCATCATGGTGCGGGACGTCGAGGCCGCGAGGGAACTGTGCGACGTCAGTCAGGAGGAGCGGGCGCTCCTCACGTCCGTTCGGCGGCCGATCGTGCTGCTGCGAAAGCGTGGGTCGAGCGAGCGCCGGACCGCTTCACCCATTACTCACCGCGCGGCGTTTCCCCCTCGCCCTCCGGGAGGGGGCTGGGGTGAGGGGAAGCCGGAGAACACATACGAACAGCAGGAGAGGCGCTTGCAATTCCCCCTCACCCCAGCCCGCTCGGGGGCAGTCGCCAATTCCCCTCGCTTCTCCCGGAGGGCGAGGGAGCAAGAGGGGCAATGCGCGAACCGGAGCCCGCTCTTCATCGCAGACGCTGTCTCGCCGGGGAACCCGTGCCTCGGCGTCATGCTCCCGTACGCGCCGCTGCACCACCTGCTGTTGCACGACCTCGGCGGCATCCCGTTGGTGATGACCAGCGGGAACCGTTCGGACGAGCCGATCGCGTACGACGAACCGGACGCGTTCGAACGATTGGCGGGGATCGCTGATCTCTTCCTCACCCATGACCGGCCGATTCACGTCCGGTGCGACGACTCGGTGACACGCGTGATCGGCGGGGCGGAGGCGCCGATCCGCCGCTCCCGGGGCGACGCGCCGCATCCGATCCCGCTGCCGATCGCCTGCCCGGCTCCGATCTTGGCCGTCGGCGGGCAACTCAAGGCGACGTTCGCGCTGGGCGATGACCGCCGGGCGATCGTCAGCCATCACATGGGGGACCTCGACCATTTCGAGGCGTACCGCGCGTTCGAACGGGACATCGCGCTCTATGAACAGCTCTTCTCGCTTCGCCCGCGAAGTCTCGCCCACGACTTGCACCCGGATTACGCCTCCACGCGATACGCGATCCAACGAGCCTCGGCGGAAGGCCTCGAATGCGTGGCGATCCAGCATCACCACGCCCACCTGGCCAGTTGCATGGCGGAACATGGGCTGTGCGAGAGTGTCATCGGGGTGACGCTCGACGGCACGGGATACGGGACGGACGGCGCGGTCTGGGGCGGAGAGTTCCTGGTGGGTGACTACCGCGCCTTCCGCCGTGCCGCGCATCTCCGGTATGTCGCGATGCCCGGCGGCGAGCGGGCGATCCGCGAGCCGTGGCGCATGGCGGCGGCGCATCTGGCCGACGCGGGAACCGCGTCTGCGCAATGGGAAGCCCGAGTCGGCTCGCCGTCGCTCCGGACCGTTCGGCAGATGATCGAGCGGCGGTTCAACGCGCCGATGACGTCGAGCGCGGGACGACTGTTCGACGCCGTGGCGTCGCTGGTGGGCCTGCGGGATCGCGTCAGCTATGAGGGACAGGCGGCGATCGAACTGGAATGGCTCGCCCGGACGGCGTCACCGTGCGGTTCGTATCCGTTCAAGTTTGCACCCGAGTGGGAGGGCGAGGCTCCTGCCGAGCCGAGGCTCGCTCG
>DASXMX010000384.1:0-16278 GCA_036495445.1 Tepidisphaeraceae bacterium | reverse complement strand
CGGAGCAGAGGGCAGGGTCAGGCCCCTGCTCCTACATCAACACACGGGCAGGCACGGGGGCCTGCCCCTACTGCGGCATCTCCGCCGCGCCGGGGTTGCTCTTTTTCGTCTGGTCCAGCATCTCCTTGAACTGCTTCTCGTCGGCGACCCATTCCACGTGCCCGTCGGCGAAGGCGACGTTGATGCCGTTGTCCCAGGTGGTGTGGTTTTCGTAGATCAAGACGGCCTGCGCGGGCTCCTTCACGTCGGCGAACTTGTCGGCCAGCTTGAGGTAGACGTACGGCTTCTGCTGGTTGGGCCGCAGGGGGTCGACCCAGAGTCGCTTGAAGCCCTCCGGGCCGTCCACGTACTTGCTGATCTCGGCGCCCAGGTCTTTGGGCATCTGTCCCTGATGATCGGTCGCGTACATCATGACCGCCATCCCGAGCTGGCGCAGGTTGCTGGCGACCTGAATGCGCATGGCGTTCGTCCGCGCTTGCAGCATGCCCGACGCGACCGTCGCGGCCAGCTTCTGCAGGTCATCGGGCGGCAAATCGATCGTGATCCGATCCCCGTCTAGCTTCGGCTTGAGCTGCCCGACCATTTGTGTGAACGCCAGTTCCTCGCGCGGAGCGTCTTGGCGTTCGCGGGCCCAGTCGATCGCGTGGGTGATCACGTCGTTCAGCTTCGCCGCGGATTGGGCATCAGGTGATTGGATCAAAATGCGGAGCGCAGGATTGGGTGGGAAGGCGATCGAAATGGACATCGACTGCAGCCCGCGCGAGACGATCTGGATCGGCCCGCCGCCCAGTTCCTTGGGCAGGTCGGCGGAGATGTCTTCGAAGGCCTTGCGCGGGGCCTCCTGCGGGATCAGGGCGATCCGGATCTGCCCGTTGCCGGCGGCGTCAAAGGCGCGGGTGAGTCCGAGGCGCGGCGCCCGGGCCGGTGCGGCGGCCTTCAGCCGCTGGATCGTCGGCGGCACGCCGAAGACCACGGTGTGGCCGATCATCGCCGGCATAGGGGTGTCTTTGCGCGCCGTCCCTGCCGGCACCCAGGATTTGAACGCGCCTTCGATGGCTGCGGGATCCGCCCCCGCGGAAACGGGGACGACCGCGAACGGCGGGTGGTCCGCCGTCACCTCGTCCAGGCTCACGACCCAATAGAGCTGGTTCGCGCCCGCGTGGCGGAAGTTTTCCACCTCTTTGGATAGCTTGTCGAATTCCTCGCCGACATCGCCCTGAGCGCGGCCGACTTCCTTCTCGTTCTTGCGCAGCTCCTGGACGCCTTGGACGACCCATTCACGAATGGCCTTCCGGTCCAGGTCCTTCAGGTCGATGCGGACGGCGCCAATGGTCTGGCCGTCGAGGAAGGGGCCGAGCGCGGATTCGGGCGACCCCGCCGGAAGCGGCACGTCGCCGATCGACGGGATGGATTGCCGGTCATTGTTGGGCGCCACCGGTGGCGCCGACCCGGGATTGGGAGATGGAGGCGAGACGGGCTTTGGGATGGGTTTGATCTGACCCCATGAGAGCGCGCCGAACAGGAAAACGGCCGTCAACGTGATCGCGATCCGGGTTGCCCGTTGGCTCACGCCGCACCTCCGCTGGGTAAGGTCATTCACGCTACCCGCGCGCGAGGCGGATGGGAGCGCCAAACCCGCGGTGCTGATTCGTGAATGCCCGGGCGGCAAGCTCCCCGGCTTCACGAGGTTCTGACACGACATCAACGCCGTCTCATCCCGGCGCTTCCCCATAAGCCTCGCGCTCGAAGGGGTTGTCCTCATAGGCCCGCAGGCCCCGGAACCAAACGAGCGCGCCCGAGATAAGATAGGCGGGGATGAACAGCGGCCCCCAGCGCTCGCACTGGCGGACGTGGACGCGCTCGTGGGCGCGGGTCTGGTCCAGCAGGCGACGATCGCGGGCCAAGACGACGTGGCCCAACGTCATGGCCGACGCGCCGCCGCGGAGCAGGGTGCAGTGCGTGAGAAAGAACCGCACCAGGCGGCCATGGATCTCCAACGCGCCGTCAACCCATCGGACTTCGCCGCTCAGCAGGGATTCGGGGACGAACAAGAGTCCTAGGGCGGTGGTGGGGGCTGCCCATGCGTAGGCAAGCAGTTTTATCGGTCGCATATCCGACCTTAAGCCGGTACCCGGCGTTGAGCCGAAGAAGAAACTACAACATATCCCAACTCGCGGCGGTTGCCGAGAGGAATTCGGTGACGCCGCTCACGCGCCTGAGCCGATAACAACCCCTCGGGAAAGGCTGTGGATAAGGTGGCCGGTCCCGTCGCGCCCGGGTGTGGGAACATGCCCTAGGCGCGCCACCCACGCCCGCTCGCGCCCTCCGGATGGCGCGCTCTCCCCTTGCACGCTGCTCGGTCACGCCATCACCACCAACAGGTTGTACACCGAGGTCGTCCGATAATACCGGATATAACCATTTGAAGTTAATCAGCTTACAATCTAACTCCCAAAGTTATCCACAATGCGCCATCCACCACCAGTACTGCTAAGACTTGAAAGCTTTTGGTAACATCAAAGAGGTAGTAAAGTACCCGCCGGCTCATTTGGACGGGCATTTGGGGTCTGAAATCGAGTAGACTCTTCCGCCGTCTTGTCGAACCCAAACACCGGCGGAAGGACTGACTGAGGGCATTCATGAAAGTGATCTGTAACCGGGGCGCGCTGCTGGAAGCGATTTCGGTCTGTGGCAACGTGGTCGCATCGCGCACGCCCAAGCCCGTCCTGCAGTGCGTGAAGCTGACGGCTGCCGACGATCGGCTCACGGTCGCCGCGACGGATTTGGAAGTTGCGATCCGATACTCGGACAATCAGGTCCAGATCGAGGAGGCTGGCGAGACGCTGGTGCCGGCGGACAAGCTCCGCGACATCGTCCGCGAGAGTGTGGACGACACGCTCTCGATCGAAATCGCCAACGACACGGCCAACATCCGCGGGCAGGACTCGCACTTCAAGATCTTCACCCAGCGGCCGGCCGATTTCCCTCCGGTGCCGGATTTCGAGGGCGAGGCGAGCCTGGAGATCGCCGGCGGCCTGCTCAAGCAGCTCGTCGGGCAGACGTTGTTTGCCGCCGCGAAGGAGAGCACCCGTTACGCGTTCAACGGCGTGCTGGTGGTCGCCAAGCAGAAGAAGATCAGCCTCGTCAGCACCGACGGCCGCCGCCTGGCGATGGCCAAGGGCGACCTCATTTCCGACAAGCTCGGCAAGGACGGGGCCTCGGCGATCATCCCGGCCAAGGCGCTGAACCTGCTCGACAAGCTCGTGGACGATCCCGAGGAGACGATCGCGGTGCAGATCCGCGAGAACCAGGCGATCTTCCACAGCCCCAGCGCGACGCTGACCAGCAACTTGGTCGAAGGTCAGTTCCCGCCGTATGAGGACGTGATCCCCAAGGACGCGGACAAGAAGATGACTGCCGCGACGGCCGACTTCCTGAGCGCGATCCGCCGGGCCGCGCTGCTGACCACCGAGGACAGCAAAGGGGTTCGAATGCAGTTCTCGAAGAAGGGGCTGGTGTTGACCAGCCGATCACCCGAAGCGGGGGAGGCGACGATCAATTTCCCGTGCAAGTTCGAAGGGGCGGACATCGAGATCGGGTTCAACCCTAACTTTGTGACCGATGCCCTGAAAGTGGTCGACAGCGACGAGATCTCGCTGGAACTGACGGCGCCGAATCGGCCGGGGTTGCTGAAGGGCGGGCCGAACTTCCTGTATGTGATCATGCCGGTCAACCTGCAGTAGGGTCGAAGAGAAGGTGGACCTGCGGTCCGATCGCTACCCGGGGTGGATGAACGACACGCGTCGTGAAGAGATCCGGAGGCAGCTGGACGTGGGGATGTTCGAGATCAAGCGCGAGGAAGCCGAACTGAAGCGCTTGGCGCGCGTCAAGAAGATGGAGCGCCCGTCGGCCGCCGCGCTGGGGCCGGAGATGGTCGCCTTCTTCCAGCAGTCGGTTCAGAAGCGGCAGACGAAGCTCGCAAAGATCGGGGAATGCTTCGGGCAGCTCGTTCCCGAAACGTTACTCGATCATTGCTCGCTGGAAAGCCTGAACCGCGGGACGTTGACGGTTTTGGTCGACAGCGCCTCTCATCTCTACGAGTTGAAGCAACTCCTGCTTGCCGGGCTGCAGCAGCAGTTGATCCTCGCCTGCAAGTCGGCCGGCCTGCGGAAGATCACCTTGAAGCCGGGGCGGTGGTACGAGGACAAGCCGGAATCGGGGCGGTCGGTGCGATTCGATTGACGACAAATTGCGACCTTTAGTACAACTGCCGAACTGCCGCGCGATTCCCTCGCTTTGCGAAACTTTTTTGCAACATCTCACGTGTGGATTGGTGTATGAAGGCATGCGCCACCGGGTGACGACCGGCGGCACGCGTGCCTTTTGTTCGTCTGTGCACCAACTAGTTTCGGTGTGCCGTGTCAAGAGTGAGTCGTCGGACGACGACTATGTCGGAATGACCGGACCCTGCGTCGCTTGGCTACTCTCGGCGCGACCTGCGGGATTCACACCATGGCCAAGAGCAAGCGAAATACCCCTCCTGCCCGATCTTCTTCTCCCGCGGCGCGCCCTTTGAGGGGCGATACCCGTGAGGCCGCCACCGCCCGAATTCCGGGCACCGGTGGCGGGAACAAGAGGAAGGAGACCCTTCGGTGTCATCCGGGCACAGCCGCGGGCGAGAATCGTGATTCCAATGCGCAGTTTGTCAGCGAGCAGAAGAAAAAATGCGCGCAGGCAGGCGATCCTAAGTCACGTAGGATCAATCGCATTCGCCGGATGGAGAGAAGGGGACTGCGCATGAAACGGACGTTGCGCGATCAGTATTTTCGCCGGTTGCTGCGGCAGGCTCTGGGATACAAGCGGTTACTGACCCTTGCACTCCTCGCCGGCCTCGTCAGCCTCGCGCTGAGCTTCGTGATTCCGTGGCTGATCGGCTCGGTGATCGATCGAGTGATCGCGCCCCCCCACGGCCAGATGCCGCCGATCGGCGAGCGCGAGCATTGGCTGAAGGTGCTGGTTGCCATTGGCGCCGTCACGGCCCTGCTCTGCGGGTTCGTGACCTACGCCCGCGGGCACTGGACGGTGAAGC
The DNA here is from genome assembly GCA_036495445.1 of Tepidisphaeraceae bacterium. Taxonomy (GTDB): domain Bacteria; phylum Planctomycetota; class Phycisphaerae; order Tepidisphaerales; family Tepidisphaeraceae; genus DASXMX01. The sequence continues at coordinate 11,189 of DASXMX010000384.1, read as the reverse complement.
TGGGCAATCGGCTGATCGCCGACCTGCGCCGCGATCTATTCGATCACCTGCAACGGCTCTCCCTCCACTTCTACTCCCAGGAGCGCACCGGGACGATCATCTCCCGGCTCATCCATGACATTCAGGAGGCGGCCAACATCATCAACGGCGGGGTGATCCTCGTCGTGCTCGATGCGGTGCAGACGCTGGTCGCCATCGTGTTGCTGTTCCTGATCTCCTGGAAGCTGGCCCTGGCCTGCATAACGGTGCTGCCGCTGTACGTGCTGACGTTCCGCCTGATGAACGGCCGCGTACGCCACGCGAGCTGGCGAGTGCAGGAGCAGATGGGCAAGATCAGCGGGTCGGTCCAGGAACGGCTCGCCGGCATCGCATTGGTAAAAGCGAACGCCGCCGAGGAGCGCGAGCAGCGCCGGTTCCGTGAGGACACCGAGGAGCACTACGGCCGCGTCGTCGTCCAAAGCAACCTCGCCCATATGATCGGCGGGGTCAGCGAATGGCTGGTCCACACCGGCACGGTGATCGTCGTCGGCTATGGCGGGTACCTGACCATGTACGGCGGGCTTACCGCCGGCTACGTCTGCCGGTTCCTCGGCTACCTGGGCATCATGTACGGCCCGCTACGCCGGTTCTCTGACCTGAACGTCGTCTACCAGACGAGCCTGTCGGCGGTGCAGCGGGTATTCGAGGTGTTTGATATCACGCCCAAAATCGTCGAGAAGCCGCACGCTGTCACCATGCCACCGGCACGCGGCGAAGTCATGTTCGACCACGTCTCGTTCAAATACGACCAGGATCACTCCGAGACGCGGGCCTGCCTGGAGACCGAATCGTCCGACCGCGGCCGCCGCAAGCGGGCCAAGGGCAACGGCGAGATGGTCCTGAAGGACCTCTGCTTCAAGGCCGGTGCCGGCGAGCGAGTCGCGCTGGTCGGGCCATCGGGCTCGGGCAAGTCGACGCTGGTCAGCCTGCTCCCGCGGCTCTACGACACGTGCGAAGGCCGGATCCTGATCGATGGCGTCAACATCGAAGACTACAAGCTCCGCGGCCTCCGCGAGGCGGTCGCGGTCGTGCAGCAGGATTCGTTTGTCTTCACCGGCATGATCCGCGAGAACCTCTGCTACGGCCGGCCCGACGCAAGCGAGCAGGAGATGATCGAAGCCGCCAAGGCCGCCAACGCCCATGGCTTCATCACCGCGCTGCCCAATGGCTACGACACGGTCCTGGGTGAACGTGGCGTCAACCTCTCCGGCGGGCAACGCCAGCGCCTCTCCATCGCCCGGGCGATCCTCAAGCAACCGCGGATTCTCATCCTCGATGAAGCCACCAGCGCGCTGGACAGCGAGAGCGAAGCGCTGGTGCAGGCCGCCCTCGACCGGCTCATGCAGGGCCGCACCTGCTTCATCATCGCCCACCGTCTCAGCACGGTCCGCGGCGTCGACCGCATCCTAGTCTTGCAGGAAGGCCGTATTATCGAGTCCGGCCCGCACGAAGTTCTCATGGCCAAGGACGGGCTCTACGCGAGACTGGTCCGTCAGCAGTTCGGCCCCATGGCGCCGGAACCGATGGTGCTGGCAGCCGGGTGATCGATCCGGTTTCTGGTTTCGCCGCTTGCGGCTTCGCAAACGAAGGAACGCTCTTTGGAAGATCCTTCCGGCGGACGTCCCTCCGTCCGCGAAGCCGCAAGCGGCTGCCTCCCCCCCTCAACAACGCTCCCTGATCGGGCTACACTTCCCTTGTGTCCGAAATCGTCCTCACCACGCTCAACGCCCGCTACGCCCATGCAGCGTTCGGTTTGCGCTACCTGCTCGCCAACCTCGGCGCGCTGCGCGAGCGCGCCTGCATCATCGAGTTCGACATCACGCAGCGGACCAACGACGCGCTGGAGATCATCCTCGCCCAAAACCCGAAGATCGTCGGCATCGGCGTCTACATCTGGAACGCCGAGCAGTCGCTGCGGCTCGTCGCGGACCTCAAGCGCGTCCGCCCGGACGTGATCGTCGTCCTCGGCGGCCCCGAGGTCTCCCACGAAGTTGACCAACAGGCGATCTGCCGCCTCGCCGATTACGTCATCACCGGCGAAGCCGACCTGGCCTTCGCCGATCTCTGCCAAACGCTCCTTGCCGGCACGCGCCCGCTCATGCGCGTGATCCCCGCGGACCTGCCGCAGATGGAAAGGCTCGTCCTGCCGTACGACCTGTACGACGCCCGGGACGTCGCCCATCGCGTGATCTACGTCGAGGCCTCGCGCGGCTGTCCGTTCCGGTGCGAGTTTTGCCTCTCGTCGCTCGAGGTGCCGGTTCGCAACGTCCCGCTCGACGCGTTTTTGGGCCAGTTGCAAAACCTGCTCGCCCGCGGCGCGCGGCAGTTCAAGTTCGTGGACCGCACGTTCAATTTGAACCTGAACATCAGCCGCTCGATCCTGCAGTTTTTCCACGAGCGGTATGAGCCGGGGATGTTCCTGCACTTTGAGATGATCCCGGACCGGCTGACGGACGCGCTGCGTGATCCGATCCGCAAGTTCCCGCCGGGCGCGCTGCAGTTTGAGGTGGGGATCCAGACGTTCAACGAGGCCGTCGCCGCGCGGATCAGCCGGCGGCAGGACAATGCCCGGCTGAGCGACAACCTCCGCTTCCTCCGCGAGCAGACCGGCGTCCACGTCCACGCCGACCTGATCGTCGGCTTGCCGGGCGAGACGATCGAGAGCTTCGCCGAGGGGTTCGACAAGCTGGTCGCATTGGGCCCGCAGGAGATCCAGGTCGGGATCCTCAAGCGTCTCCGCGGCACGCCGATCGTCCGGCACGATGCCGAATGGGCGATGGTGTACAGCCCGCATGCGCCGTACGAGATCCTGCAGAACCGCACGATCGACTTCGCCACGATGCAGCGGCTCCGCCGGTTCTCCCGCTTCTGGGATTTGGTCGCCAACAGCGGCAACTTCGTCACCACGGCGCCGCTAATCTGGGCGGAAGGGCAATCGCCCTTCTGGGGCTTTCTCGACTGGACCGACTGGGCATTCGCCCGCGTGGGCCGGCAACACGCCATCGCGCTGCCGCGGTTGGCGGAGTTGCTCTTTCAATACCTCGCCACGCAACGCGGCCTCGACCCGCAGCGCGTCGCCCAGGCGATCGCCCACGACTACCAACGCGTCAACCGCCCCGACCTGCCCGACTTCCTACGCCCCTTCGTCCCCGCCCCCGAACGTGCCGCCCGGAAACGGAAGGTGACCCGTTCCCTCCCGCGACGACAAGCCCGGCACGCCTCAGAGTAACTTCGTCGGAAACGGAATACTTCCACGCGGCTATAGATTACGTGCAGAGACAACGAGATTTCTGAAACGGTTCCTGTTTAAGTTGGGACGCGGCCCGCGACGGAGTCGCAGGGCTCTCTTTCGTAGCGGACGTCACTTTTCCGGGGAATATCATGCGCGCGATTACAGCATTTCTACTTCTCGTCCTATTCTCACCCTTCGCTCACGCCCAATCCCAACCCGACCTCTGGTTCTACTATCCGATGAACCTCCTGCCCGACCAGAACATCGACAAGCTCGAGCAGCTCTGGCGCCGGGCGGCCGCGGCGGGGTACAGCCACGTGCTGCTGGCCGATTCGAAGTTTGGGCGGCTCTCGGAGATGCCCAAGTCCTACTTCCGCAACTGCGAACGGGTGAAGCGCATTGCACAGGAACTTCACATCCAGATCGTGCCCGCCGAGTTCGACATCGGGTATTCCAACGACCTGTTGAGCAACGACCCGAACCTGGCCGAGGGGCTTCCGGTGAAGGGAACGTTGTTTGTGGTCCGCGACGGGCAAGCAAGGTGTGAGGCGGATCCTCCCATCGGGCTGACCAAGACGTCGTTTGTCGATGACTCGGTCCACATGGGGGTTCACATGGCGACGATCAAGGACAACCCCAGCAACGCTCGGTTCGTCTATAAGCTCACGGTCCCGCAGTTCCGCTGTTACCACGTTTCGGTGGACATCAAGACGGATCAGTACACCGGGCAGCCGGAGATCCACCCGCTGGCCGGGAAGCGCACGCTCTGTTTTCAGACGCTTCACGTCGAGCCGACGCAGGACTGGAAGACGTACGACGTCGTCTTCGATTCGCTCGACAACACGACGGTGAACCTCTACTTCGGCATCTGGGGCGAGGCGCGGGGACGGCTGCAGTGGCGGAACTGGCGGATCGAGCAAGTCGGCCTGCTCAACGTCCTCCGCCGGGATGGCGCGCCCTGCACTGTCACTACCGAAGACGGCAAGCCGCTCGTTGAAGGAAAGGATTACGACCGGATCGAAGACCCGCACCTGGGCAACGTGCCCTGGCCGGGCGAATACCAGGCGTGGCACATGCCGCCGGCGATTCAAACGCGTGGCCTGCCCGACGGCACCCGCCTGCGCGTCTCCTGGTCCTTCCCGCCGATCATTTATGATGGGCAGGTCTCCGCCTGCATCTCCGAGGAAAAAATGGACCAACTGCTGGCCGACCAGGCGAAGCGCATGCGGGACCTGTGGGGCGCGGACGGCTACATGATGTCGTTCGACGAGTTCCGCTGCTGCAATTGGGACGAATCGTGCCAGCAGCGCAAGCTCACGCCCGGCCAGATGCTCGCCCAAAGCCTGCGGCTCTGCACGAAGCTCGTCCAGCCGCAGCAGGCCTACACGTGGAACGACATGTTCGACCCGTACCACAACGCGGTCGAAGGCCCGTACTACCTGGTCAACGGCCCGTGGACCGGTTCATGGGAAGGGCTCGACCCGGGCGTCATCATCCTGAACTGGAACCACGGCAAGCGCGACCAGTCCCTCAAGTTCTTCGCCGACCGAGGCAACCGCCAGGTCCTCTGCGGCTTCTACGACAACGACCTGTCCGAATGGCGGCAATGGCTCGACTCGGGGAAAAACGTGAAGGGCGTCGTCGGCTACATGTACACCACCTGGCGTCACGACTACAGCAAGCTGGAAGCGTTCGCGAAGATGAGCCGGGCCTCGCAATGAAATCTATTGGGGCGTCGGCGGCCGTCGGGCGGCGCGGGGCGCGCGGAGCGTTTGCATCGCCAGCAGTGTGTTCGTGTCAACCTTTGCCCCCTTCGCCGCGCGTTCCATGTACGGTTCGGCTTCGTCACCTTTGCCACGAAGCTCGAGGAAACGGGCGACGAAGTAATCGATGTTAGCGATCTCGTCCTGGTACTGGCCGCCAATCATCGCCTGTTCGACCGCATTCAGGTCGAGCTCGGCCTTTGGGCCGGCGGCCAGGCACCGGCGCAGCAACCCGGCCACGCGAACCATCTCCGGCCGGGGGCTGCCGCTCCAGGGGACCTTGTAGTCGGGGCCGCGTTTCTCCACGACGTCGAACGCCGCGTCGGCCGCGGCGGCGTCGCCCCTCTCGATATCCAACAGGGCCAAGTGAATGCCCGCCCAAGGCTCGCCGGTCGCGTTGAGCATGCGCCGCGCGGCCTCGCGTGCGGCCTCCGATTCCTTGACCAGCAGGTAAAAGCTCAGGCGCTGGGCCATCTGCCCGTAGTCGGTTGAATCGGCGACGGATCCCGCCCACCTGTCGGCTGCCGCCGATGCCGACTTCCGGTCGCCGTGCCCAGTCCGCACGCACCACAGGAAGTATTCCATCGGCTGGTCGTACCGCTCGGCGTCGGCGCGGACCCATTGCTCGGCCTCCTCCCAGTCCCCCAGCCCTTCACGGCACCGCGCGGCCGCCTTCAGGCCCAGCGACATGTAGCTCTCGCCCGCGGCCTGGGCGTACGGAAGAGCGGCCTGGAAGTCCCCTTCGCCCATCAACCGGTTGGCCACTTCCGTTTGCGTGTACGCGTGATCGAGGCCGTAGTCTTCCTGCTTCAGCGACTCGTCGATCGTCGCAAGCCAGTTCTTGCGGTCGCCGGTCAAGCGATAGTTATTGGCCAGCATCCGGTACGCTCAGGCGTCCGGCGCCTTCCGCAGGTAGGCCCGGAAGAACGGCTCGGCCTTGGCATATTCCTTGAGCCGGGTGTACTGCCAGGCCAGCGCGCCGGTCACGGACGGGTGCCCCGGGAACTGGCGCTCCCACTCGTCAACGTGCGTCTGCGCGGTGTTCCAGTCGCAGATGATGTGCAGCGCGATCGCGACCGGCGCGTGCGGGCTGACGTCCTCGACGTGGTGTGCGATCCGCAGGTAGTTCTGCGGGTACTTCGTCCAGTTCGACGTCATGTACTGGGCGGCGGCTTTCTCCTCCTGGTCCCAGGCCGTGTGATCGACGCTCGTGCCCATCGCCCGCCAGGCGGCATTCCCCTGCAGCACGTCCGGGGTGTCGATCCCCATCGTCAGCCGGATCGCCGGCGTCACCGGCGGGCGAAGGACCGGGATGTTGAAGTCCTTCAGGATTCGCCGGATCCTCGTCATGTCCGGGTTGCCCGATGAATAGCACGCCAGTGCGTCGATGTCGGGCTTGAACGGGTGATCCGCCACCAGCACGGCCGAGGCTTGGACAAATGGAGCTGGCTCGGAGCCAAGCTGCTGGGCGAGGAATTCGGTCCGCGTTTCGACGTGGACGAAATTCACTTCCTGCAGCAGGCGTCCCAGCGCCGACCAGGAGAACTCCGCCTTGTCCGGCGCCTCGACCAGCGATTTGCAAAGCGACGCGATGACGGCCGGGTCCTGCCAGTTCCGCCGGGCGGCGCAAACCTGCGCACGGCAGTCGGGCGGCAGGTCAGGCAGCCGATTCAGCGACGCAGCCAGCGACGAGCGGAACAACCCCGGGCCCATCTCCGTCAGTACGTGTAGATAACCAACGCCCGCGTGGCGGCACATCGCGTCCACCAGCCGCATGCACAGCGGATTGACTTCCAGCGCCGCCTTCCCCGTTTCGAGCACGGCGGACGTGCTGCCGCAATGTTCGACGGTCAGGAAGCACAGGTACATCGCCAACGGGGCGCGGGCCTTGTCGGCCGCGGCGAGCTCCGCCAGCTTCTCCGTGCGATAACGGCAGACGGGATCGAGCAGTTCGACCCACGCCGGCGCCGCCTCCTTGTGGGGCAGCGCCTCGGCCGCGGCGAGGTCGTCCAATGCCGCCTTGTGCAGCCCGGCCAGCGCCAGCGCATAGGCGCGATGCCAACGAGCGAACGCCGAGTTCGGATCCGCCGCCACCAACCGCTGCGCGTACAGGAGTGAGCGGGCGAGAAACACCTCGTGGGCCCAACTCCAGTGGCACGTCGTGAGCTGCGCGAGATTCGCATACGCGCGGACGAGGATGCCCAGCCGCTCCGGCGACTCGCCCGCCGTGCGGATCGCCGCGTGCGTTTCACGCAACGCGGCGAACTGCGCCACTTCGGTCAGCTCGTTCAGTTTTGCGTCCACATCCGCGTGCCCCGCCGGTTGTGTGGCCGGCGCCACGTGCTTCGCCACCGGAGAGAAACCCTCTCCTTGGAGCATCTGAACGTACTGTCCGCGCGACTTGGCCTCCGCATCGGCGAGCATGGGCATCCAATCGGGATAAGTGGGCTCTTCACCGTTGATGCCGAACTCGTCCTGGACGAGCGGCTGTTGCGCGTCGTTGCCGTCGAAGATGCTGTACGCCAGGGAGCTGTCCCGCAGATAGTTCACGTCCAGCCGCAGCGCCGCATCGACCGCGGCGGCGCCGGTGGGCGGCCGTTCACGCAACTCGCCGTCGCGGGTGGCCAGACCCAGTTCCTCGCGTGCGGCCAGGAGCATCGATTGACGCACCAGCTCGCGCAGCAGCGGCGAAGGAAACACCCGGCCCTGGTAGAACGGCAGCGGCTTCGGGGCCGCCAGGTAGAGCACCTGCGTCTGTCGATGCCTCGCGGGCGCTCGCCCGGCAGCCACCGGGCGAGCGGCCGATCGCCGCTTCGGTTCAAACGGGTCGGCCTTCCAGACGTAAATCAGCACGCCCGCAACCACCAGCGGGATCGAAAGCGGAAGCGTCCACCGCGAATACAACAACTTTTTGATCATAGTTGGGTTCCCATGGGGATCGGGGCGGGCAGTCTAACCGCGCGCCGATCCCGAAGGAAAGAAATTCGTCCGGTGGCGGGGCGGATTTCGCATTGGCAAGCCGCAATCCCTCCCCCATGAAAGGCTGATCCGTTACAGTAGGACCTCGACCGGAGTCTGCCGTTGCATCTCCACGACGCCGCACAACTCGCGCGATCGCTGATGGCTCAGCACGGCTTGGCCGGCTGGTCGTTTCGGTTCGATCATGCCAAACGGCGATTCGGGTCGTGCCAGCACCGGGAGCGGACGATAACGCTCTCGCGGCCCCTGGTGCTGCTGAACGACGTGGCGGAGGTGCGGGACACGATCCTGCACGAGATCGCCCACGCCCTCACGCCGGGCGACGGGCACGGCCCCAAGTGGCGAGCGGCCTGCCGCCGTGTCGGCGCGAGGCCGGTGCGGTGTTACTCCGATCATACCGTTCGTTCGCCCGCGCGCCCGCCGGCGCCGTATCGGCTGGGGTGCGGCCGATGCGACTGGTGGGTCGAACGGCGCCGCCGGACCCGAACGCGGTACATCTGCCGGCGGTGCAGTGGGCCGTTGACATATCGCGAGTTGATCCCCGGTTAAGCACTGCCCGGTTTATAGCCGGCACGCATGCGTGCCGGATACACGCGGCGCCCACTGCCCATCCGGCCCAAAAGCAAAGAGGGGCGACCGGATCCGGTCGCCCCTCGCGGGTACTGCTGTTTCGGTGATCGATCCGGTTAGAACCGGAAGCCGACACCGAGCGTGTAGACGAACTGGCCGTTCTTGAACGCGTTGTTCACCCCGCCGCCGCTGCGGAAGAAGAACTGGTATTCGACCTGGCCGAAGATGAAGACGTCGGGCCCGACGAACCATTTGAGGCCGGCTTCCGGGGCGGCTTCCCACGTATCGCGGATGCCTTGGCCGTAGACGTAGCCGATGTTGACCCCGCCGAACGGCAGGAACTGGTTCTGATCGCCCAACGGCAGGTGGAGGTCGAGGGCGAGGCGGGTGATCCCGTTAAACGACACCGGACCGCCAATGTCGTTGTAGTTGATCGTCTGCCGCACCCCGACTTCGATGCTGTCGTTGAAGAAGTAGCCCAGGCTGGCGTTGCCACCGGCCTGGAACCCGTTGAACCGGCTTGGCGTAACCCCGTTACCACTGAGCGTCACTTCCCACGGCCCGCGCACCTGCGCCCCGGCGACGGCCGGCAACAGCAACAGGGCAGCGAGCACTAGTCCTTTCCGCAACATGTTGAGCCTCCTTCTTTTTGACTCGTTTCTCTCCCGCGGTTTCACCCACGAACCAAGCGGGGGTGGGCTAACGTGCCCAGGGCCGTTGCGGTTGTCTGGCCCGTGGAAAGAGGCCGGCGCCCTCGTCATCGCTGCCGAACCCTTCCCAAGTCTCCGGCCAGTACGCCTGGCCGGGTGTTCACTTATTCGGCACCTCCGCGCCGAAGTCTGTAACTAGTGTATGGATCGGGGGATTCTTGCGGAACACGCAATTTGGGCGGACGCTTTTGTGGAACAGGAAATGAATGTTAAGAACCGATAAATATGAGGCTTACAGTGCAGTTGAGAACCTGCTGAACGCCTGTCGCAAGCCTCCCTTGGGGCTCGTTTAGAGGTTTAGCCGATCCGAATTCTTGTCACCCAGCAGGGTACGATAACTGAAATTGAACAATGGGAGGTTTGCCTAGATTCCCACTCCGACCGCTTGGGTCGCGTGGCGCACCGCGTTGCGGAAGATCTGCAATCCCGCGCCCTCTGTCGGCCGGGGCAGATGGCGCGTCCATGCAGGGTGCTGGGTCGGGTCGACGTATCGCTCCGGGTGCGGCATCAGCCCGAAGACCAAACCGGTCGAGTCGCAGATGCCGGCGATGTCGTCCACGCTGCCGTTGGGATTGTCCGGCGACTGCCCGTTTGCAGGCGACCCGTCGACCTTCGTGTAGACCAGCGCCACCTGATCGTTGTCCCACAGTGCCTGTCGAACGGCCTCGTCGGCCGGGACGAACTTCCCCTCGCCATGGGCGATCGGCAGTTCGATGTCCTGCAGATCGGCCGTCCAGATGCACTTTCGGCTGCGGGAGGCGAGCCGCACCCAGCGATCGACGAACCGTCCGCTGTCGTTGTGCGTCAGCGTGGAGGTCTGCCCCGACCGGCCCGCCAGCGACCCGGGGAGCAGATCCGTCTTCACCAGCACCTGAAACCCGTTGCAGATTCCGATGACCGGCTTGCCCGCCTCGATGAACGCCGCCAGGGCATCACGCAGGTGGTGGGCGAGCTGATTGGCCAGGATGCGCCCGGCCGCGATGTCGTCGCCATAGCTGAACCCGCCGGGCAGCGCGAGGATCTGACACCGCTCCAGCAACCCCGGCTCGCGGATCAACTGGTTAATGTGGACCTTCTCCGTGCGCGCCCCCGCCAGCTCGAAGGCATAGGCGGTTTCCCCATCGCAATTCGTCCCGGCGGTCCGCAGGATCAACGTCGTGGGCTTCATACGCCAAGTTTATCTGCCTCAGCGTTCCGGGGAAAGGAAGGGTACCGCTGAACGTCAGGGAGCGATCGGCTGGCTCACCCAGGTTTCCGCCCGCAATCCATAGTAGTCGCCAGTCGTCACGACGATGCGATTATCGATCAGATCGGCGGCGGGGTACTCGCGCGGGGCGGGGAGGGGATTGGACAGAGTGGACCACGTGTTCGTGGTCGGGTCATAGGACAATACGCTGGCGAGTTGGACGAGCCCGGTGGTGACGCCATCAATCAGGAGAATCTGGTTCCCCACCGTGACGGCAACGGCGTGGGAAATGGGCGCCGGGAGGCTCGCCACCGCCTGCCAGTCGCCGGGGTTGGCCGGGTCCCACTCGAACACATCCGCGTCGGGTTGCGAGTCGTCGTTGCCGGTCTGGCCCCCGATGGCGTAGATCTTCCCGTCGAGGACCGCGGCGGCGATGTGGTTGCTGGCCACGGGAACTGGCGCGGAGGCAACCCACTGGGGATTCGCGTCGCTGAGGTTCAGCACCCAATGATCCGCCGTGCCGTTGCGGTTGATGTCGTTCCCGTCGAAGTAGTGCAGCTCGTCGCCGATGATCACCATCGCCCCGGCCGACCGCGCCGCAGGTAACGGAACGAAGGCAGTCCACTGATTGGTCTGGGTGTCGTACCGCCACGTGTCGGCGGTGGCATACGTCTGGTAGCCGGTCGAGTAGTTGCTGACGTATCCGCCCG
>DASXMX010000383.1:0-13849 GCA_036495445.1 Tepidisphaeraceae bacterium | reverse complement strand
ACGCGATCCACTTCGGCGAGCAGGAGATCCGCCGCGACATCACCAACCAGGACGAGATCGGCCCGCTCATTCGCAACGCCGCCGATGACCTGGTCAACAAGGGAGACCCCGCCAGCCTGCGCGACGCGACCACGCTGATCAACGACGCGCTCTCGATGAACCCACCCCTGGGCGTCACCTACCACGACCGGTTGGAAACGCTGCGCAAAACCCTCTCCTCCGCCCCGCCCGGATCCTGACGCGCCGCGTCATCCATTCATCCGCGAAGGGCAAGCGACAACTGCAGGCTTTAGCGGCGCGTCGCGCGAATCGGATCGGGCTTGGCGGACCGTTGGAATGCCGACTCCCGCTCCTTACACCCACGGCAGGCCCAGCAAGGCTCGTCGCCCGCCCCATCGCAGGACCAGGTTCGATCCAGCGGCGCATTGACCTGCAACCCCAAGTCCACCACCTGCCACGGATCCAGTTCCAGCAGCGGCGCCTGGACCTCGACCTCGGGCAGCCCGCAGGCGAGTTGGAGCAGGTCGGCCCAGATCTGCACGTACTCGGTCGCCTGGGCCAGGTCGTCGATCGCGCCGCCGACGCGAAGCCCAAGATAGATCGCGGCCGCGCCGTAGTGGCTGGCGAACCGCCCGGCCGTCGCCATTAAAGGCAGCAGTTCCAGCGCCACCGCGCTGATCGGCGCCTGCGGCTGAAATTCGGGCGGGACCGAGTGCGCCTTGGCGCCACCCGGCCTGATTTGCGAAAGGAACGGCATCGGCACGATGTGCTCGCGATACGGCTTGAAGTGCGCGACCTGCTGCTCGAAGGCCGACCGGCGGCGTGACCCCGTCGCCTCCGCCTCGTCGTCCGAAGCCTGCCCCGCGGTCACCGCATGCATCAGGATCGGCCGGAACCGCTGTGCCGCCAGCGCGGTCACCACCGCCGAGTTCAAGCTGCCGCTGTTCAATACGATGGCGACGTCCTTGGCCATGTGGGTTTCATCCGATCGACAGAATCACCTTCAACACCCCCGGTCGTCCGGCCAGATCCATCGCCTCGACGCCCTGTTCGAGCTTCATCCGGCGGTGGATCAGGCTCGTCACGTCGATCCGCTTCTCGGCCAGGCCGCGGATCGCCTCGCGGAACGGGCCGCAGCGGCTGCCGACGATGTTGATCTCGTCGATCACGACCGGCGCCAAATTCAGCGGCTTGCCCGCGGCTGCGGTCGTCTTCAGCACCACCGTTCCCCGCGGGCGGACCATCTCAAGCGCCAACTCGAACCCGGCGGCGCTGCCCGTGCAATCGACGACGACGTCCTGATCGTGCCGCGGGACGATGTCGGCCAGTGGTCGCGAGCGGATCGACCACTTCTCGCACAGCGCCATCTTCGACGGATGCCGGCCGATCACCCGCACCTTGCAATCCGCGTCCCGGAGCACCTGTGCGACGAGCAACCCGAGGCGACCGTCGCCCAGGACCGTCACCCATTTGCGGCCGTCGAAATTCACCTGCTTCAGGACTTGATACGCAGCGGCGAGCGGTTCAACAAACGTGGCCGAATCGTCGTCGATCGATGCCGGCACAACATGCAGGTTGACCGCGGGCAGGCGCACGTACTCGGCGAAGGCGCCGTCGCGGTTCAGGATGCCCAGGACCGATCGGTTCCGGCAATGGCTGCTCAAGCCTGAGAGGCACAGGTCGCAACGGCCGCAGACGACATTGATTTCGCCGACGACGCGCTGGCCCAGCAGCTTTCGGTCGGCGGAGTGAACGACCTCGCCGACGAACTCGTGCCCCAGCACGCCGCGGAACCCCATGTACCCCTTGGTGATCTCCAGATCAGTCGCGCAGATCCCCGCCTGTCGCACGCGGATGAGCGTGTCCCCGCCCGCCGCCGCCGGCTCGGGCCGGCGCGGCTGGTAGGTCAACGTGTTGTCGAAGACCAGGGCACGCATGAGGGTTCAGGGTTCAGGGTTCAGGAAAGACTGTATTCGCGTAGCGGTCGGACAGAAGGTCCACCCGTTCGTCGGCGGACGCGGACGGGCGGACCTCCGGTCCGACCGCTACGCATAGGGTTCATGCCGGCGCCTGAACCCTGAACCCCGAACCCTTTCTGTCCTTCATCCGAACGGTTTCTGCGGTCCCACGAAATACCCAAGCCACGCGCCCTGATCATACCCGAAGTCCTTGTGGGTCAGGTATTCGAGGCTGCGGTGGGCCTGCCAGCCGACGCTGAAGTCGGGATCGTTCAGCAAGCCGCTGAGGATGCGGGCGACTTCCAGCGTCCGGTAGTACTTGAGCGCGTCGGTGGCGGCGATCCGCACGTCGCGGTTTTCGTCCGGGTTGTTCACGACGGCCGTGAGTGCAGGAATTGCATTCGGGTCGGGGAGATTGGCCAGCCCCTTGGCCCCTTCGAGGCGAATCATCACCGCGCCCTGCCGCGAGTCCCCGTCCCCCGTTTCCGACAGCGCCTTGATGAACAGCGGCGTCGCGGTCTTGTCGCGCGAGCGGTTGCACGCTCGAAGGGCCGTCGCGCGGACGGTATAATCCTCGTCCAGCGCGGCCATGGACTCGTAGACCTTCGTATAGGGCGGGCGGTTCGTGAACGGATACTCCAGCAGCCGGTTCATCCCGTTGCGGCGATTGTCGGCCGAGGCCTTGTCCTCCATCTGATGCACGGCCCGCGAAGGCGTGTCGCCCTGCGCCTTTTTGATCGCATCAGCCGGAAGCGCGAACATCTCCGCAAACCCGTTTCCGATCGCCCGGACCGGCGCGAGCATCGCCTCGGCCACGGGATTCGGCGGATCCGCATCGCTGTCGTCGTCGATTCGCGGCTCGGCCGGCGCGGCGGCCGGGGTCGATTCGACCTCGGCGGCCTGCGTCGCGGGCGCACTGCCGGCGGCGGGCGACAGGTCTCCCGCCGACCAACATCCACCCGCCAGCAACACCGGGGCGAGCAACACCACGGACCAACTACGCATGATTCTCCTGCTACGACTATGCGGGCACGCTGATCCGCTCCGGCTCCGTCGGCCGCGCGGCATAGAGTTCGTCGGGCGACACCCACGTCGGGGGATCGATCGCAACGCCCAGGAACCGCGAGGCGAGATTTCTGAACCGCAGGGGATCGTCGGTCACGAACGTCCGAAGGGTGCCGCGGGCCGACGGGTCGGACTCGTCACTCTCCCGAGCCAGGCCCCGGGCGCGCAAACGGCGGGCGACATCTTGGGCACACTGCTCGGCCGAGTCAATCACTTTGACCGCCTTCCCGACGACTTCGCAAATCGCCTTCCGCAGGATCGGGTAATGCGTGCAACCGAGGACCAGCACGTCCAGGCCGCTCTTGAGCATTGGCGTGAGGTATTGGCGGAGGGCCAGGCGAACCAGCGGGTCGTTCTCCCGCCGCCCCTCCTCGATGATCGGGACCAGCAGCGGCGTGGGCCGCAGGAGGAGGCGCGCGTGGTGTCGTCGATGAGCGATCGCCCGTTCATATGCTTTCGAGCGGACGGTGGCCTCGGTGGCGATGATGCCGATCACCGGAACCATCTTGGCCCCCGCCGCGATGACCGCGGCCTTCGCCCCGGGTTCGATAACGCCGCTGATGGGCAGTGTGGGGAACATCGGGCGCACGGCCGAGAGGGACAGGGCCGTCGCGGTGTTGCAGGCGATCACCACATGTTTGGGGTCGTACGCCCGCAGGTATTCGATGATCTGGCGAACGAATCCGGTTACGGTCGCGGCGGTTTTGGAGCCATAAGGCAGGCGGGCCGTGTCCCCAAAGTAGAGCACATTTTCGGCCGGCATTGCCTCGCGCAATGCCCGCACGACGGTCAAACCACCCAAGCCGCTGTCGAGGACGATGATCGGAGAAGAAGACGTCATGGAAATGCCGAATGCCGAGTTCTGAATGCTGAATCGCGGGGTATCCGGGGTGGCATGGGCATGTACTCATGCCCGTGTCTTCAGCCCTGGAGAACACGGGCATGAGTACATGCCCATGCCACCCGAAGTCGATCGCCGGCCCGCTCCGCTTTGCCCTGAGGCGACGGACGGACCTACAATCGGGCAAACCCTCCTCGGGCGTTATCGGACGGCGGCATATCGCCGCTTGACAACCCGCCGGGCGGGACCCAAACTCGACACAAATTTGCGGAGCTTGCGATGAGCGAGGCCTTGAAGGACAAGCGGATCCTGTTGGTGGATGACGACCAGGACATTCTGACCAGCATGCAGGCGGCGTTCGAGCCGACCGGCGCGGTGGTCGACACGGCCAGCAACGGCAACAAGGCCGTCGAGCTGGTGGAGAAGAATCAGCCCGACCTGGTGGTCTTGGACATGATGCTGCCGGGCCGCAGCGGTTTTTTGGTGCTGGAGAAGATCAAGGCCCGTAAGCCGCGGAATGCCAAGCCGTTCGTGATCATGATCACCGGGAACCAGGGCGCCCGCCACAAGATGTACGCGGAGAGCCTGGGCGTCAGCGAATACTTCAACAAGCCCGTGAAGCTGGACAAGCTGCTCAGCACCGCTGAACGTCTGCTCAACCCGCCGCCGGCGGCGACCGCGTGATCCGCCCGCTATTCGGGGAGGGGGATGGCCTCACGCGGAATCGCGCCGCGCGCCTTCGATCCACCTACTGCATTGGTGAATGGCTCATCTCGTGCATGGGCGGTGCCCCCCGCCCGGCATCCGAGGCTACGTGGATCTGGACGTCCATCGGATGGTGCTGACGAATCAGTTGTTCCGCCTCAGCCATCCGGCCGCCATCAACGTAAACCGTCAATATGCCACGTTCTCGCAGCGGCGGCGGTGAGCCGAGCCGCGCCTTGAGACGCTGCAAAGGTCCATGCGGCATCGTGGTCGCGCTCTGTCGGACCGTGCTCACGTCCTTCTCGTCGATCAGCCCCTTGGCGACCAACTCGCGCTTCGCGTCATCGGCGCGCTCCGGATCTTCAAAGACCGCCACGATCGTGCTGTCCATTCGTCGCTCCTTGGGCCCACCTGGGACGGACCCAAAAGTTAGGGGCTTGCACGGGGCGCGCCGCAGAGTTCGCCGCTTGCGGCTTCGCGAACGAAGGAACGCACCTGATTCGCGAAGCCGCAAGCGGCGGTTGCCAATCTCCCGCCCTTCCGCTAACCATGGATCGCAACACAGGAGCAGACACAAATGGACTCGGCCACCTTGCGGCAGCAGTGGGAATCGGCAGGACAAGGACAGGTTTTCCGCTTCTATGACGCACTCGACCCCGCAGCCCGGCAGCGGCTGGCAACCCAACTCGAGGCGTTCGATCCCAAACACCTGAACGAGCTGGCCGACACCTACGTCAAACGGAAGCCGCCGATCTCGATCCCCAAGGACATCCGCCCCGTCAAGACGTTCCCGCACGAACCGGGACCGGGGCAGGAAAAGCTCTATGCGGATGCGCGGAAGCGGGCGGACGAACTGCTCCGCGGCGGCAAGGTCGCGGCGTTCCTCGTCGCCGGCGGCCAGGGGACGCGGCTCGGGTACGACGGGCCCAAGGGCGAGTTCCCGGTCACGCCGATCCGGCGCAAGCCGCTGTTCCAGGTCTTCGCCGAGCAGTTGCGGGCCTACTCGCGCGATTACGGAAAGACCGTCCCCTGGTACATCATGACCAGCGACGCCAACGACGCGCAGACCCGCGCGTTTTTCAAGCAGAACAACTACTTCGGCCTCAACCCGCAGGACGTGTTCATCTTCCAGCAGGGGATGATGCCCGCCTTCGCCACCGACGGCCGGTTGCTATTGGGCGCGAAGGACTCCCTCGCACTTAGCCCCGATGGCCACGGCGGCAGCCTCCGCGCGCTCGAACGCAGCGGCGCGCTGGCCGACATGCGCCGACGCGGCGTCGAGCACCTCTCCTACTTCCAGGTCGATAATCCGCTCGTCCACATCATCGACCCGCTGTTCCTCGGCCTGCACGACCTGACCGGCAGCGAGATGAGCAGCAAGACGATCCCCAAGGCCGGGCCGCTGGAACGCGTCGGCAACTTCGTCGACGCCGACGGCGTCGTGCAGGTCATCGAATACAGCGACCTGCCGGAGGAACTCGCCAGGCAAACCAACCCGGACGGCTCGCTGCGGTTCAACGAAGGCTCGATCGCGATCCACGCGCTGCGCCGCTCGTTCGTCGAACGGCTCAACGCCACGGGCAACCTCAGCCTGCCGTGGCACCGCGCGGACAAGAAGGTGCCGTACGTCGACGAGCAGGGAAACCTCGTGAAGCCCGACAAGCCCAACGCCGTGAAACTGGAGCAGTTCGTCTTCGACGCGATCCCGCTGGCGCAGAACGCGATCGTTTACATGACGGACCGGGCCGAGGAGTTTTCGCCGGTGAAGAACGCCGAGGGCGTCGACTCCCCCGCCACCTGCCGTCGCGACCAGATCCGCCGGGCCGCCCGGTGGTTGAAGGGGGCTGCCGTCGAGGTGCCGATCGTCGCGGGCGAGCCGGACGCCGTGCTGGAGATCTCCCCCCTGTTCGCTACCTCCGCCGAACAACTCCGCCAGCGCGACATCGGCATCAAGCAGGTCAACCCGGGCCAGTCCCTCTACTTCGGGGCCAACGGGTTACGGGGAGACGAATAGGACACTGCGAGTCTTTGAGTGGCACGGGCATGAGTACATGCCCGTGCCACCCGAGCACATCACTTCAGCCCACCAACCCAATCGTCCGATAATCCTCCCATCGGCCCAGTGCGCCGGAGTCGGAGGCTGCGCGCGTGCAAACGGTTTCGAATTCGGTTCCGATGTCGTCCGTAGCAACCGATGCCGCCGCGGATCTCGCGGTTGCAAATCTCGTCGCCAACTGCAACGCGCTCGCAAAGACCCAATCGCAACTCGCAACCCGATCCCTTGCCCTGCCCGCCAACTTGGGTTGGCTCTTCGCCCGCGACGGGTCGCTCACGGCGGTGCTCGACGGCGAGCGCTGGTGGGCCGGGTGCTCGGTGCCTCGGGCGGCGGCCCGGTTCATGCTCAGGACAATGGACGTCCGCGGCACCGTCGGCTGCTTCCTGCACGCCAGCCACGCCGCCCAACTCCGCGTCGCGCTTGACCGGCTGCATTCGCGGCAGGCGATCCTCGCGATCGTGCCGGAGGCGGAAACATTCGCCGTTCTCCTCCATGTCGAGGACTTCTCGCGCGACATTGCCGCCGGGCGGCTCTGGTTCGCGGCCGGCGCCGCGTGGGAGGAAGAGCTCGAGGCGATCTTCGACCGGAACCCCGGCCTGCCGACGCCCGTCGAGTTCGTCCGCCCGATCTTGGCCGACTCCAGCCCCGCCGATCAATTGATCGAGCCGGCTCAAACGGTTTTCGCACGCGTCAGCTCTACGCGAACCGGTCGCGTTCAGTCACTCCTGAGCGAATGGCGACCTGGGCATACGCGGCGTGTTTGCCTCCTGGCCGGATCCGAGTTTCGACTGTGGGACAGTGCCGGCCTGGCGCTCACGGAACTGGGGATCGAGACCGCCGGGATCGACGTCTATCGCGTTGACCCGGACCGTCCCACGTCCGCGTCGCCGCTTGCGCTGGCGGATGCCGCGGTGCAATGCGACGCCGTGCTGGCCGCGAACTGTTTCCGTCAGGATTTGGCCGGCATCACCCCGAACGAGCAACCGTGGGTCACGTGGGTCACCACCTCCCGCATTCCGCCCGCCCAGGATGCCGGCCCAAACGATCGCCTGCTCATATCCGACCCGAGCTTTCGAGCAGCCGCGATCCGACAAGGGTGGGACGATCATCGCATTCAGCTCGCCGGCTGGCCCGACGCGCCAATACAAGCCCCTGCCAATGGCGAGGGGTATCTCGCGGTGATCGCCGACACGCATCCGCTCGATCCGCCGAAGCAGCTCAGCGAGTATTCCAGCCAACTGGTCCTCTGGGACCTGATCCGCGACGAACTGGCGCGGGATCCGTTCCTCGCCACGGGCGACATGGGCCAATACCTCAAGTCCCGGCGATCCCGCCTGCAGATCGGCGAGCCGGGCTTCGATGCGGCGACGTTCATCGACCGGCTAATCGTGCCAGCCATGCATCAAGGACTCGCGTCATTCCTCGTTCGCGCGGGGTTGCCGGTGAGACTCTTCGGCCAGGGATGGGACCAGATCGACGGCTTGGCCGAGCATCACCGAGGCATCGTATCGTCGCGGGCCGAAGTGGGAAGAATCATCGAGCAATCGGCCGCGGCGGTTCACCTGTGGCCCTGGCAGTCGGGGCACCCGATCGAATCGATCGGTCGTCCGGTCGTGCGGGCACGGAGCGCGAATGAGCAGCTTCGCGAGGCGCGAGCCGCATGTTCGGGCAAGCTTGCGATCCCCGCTCGTAATGCGCCGCCGATCTCCGGCGAATGCGTTGCGCACCTGCTGAAACGGCCCGCATGAAATTCATGGCCCCCGCGCGGCGTGCCCGATAACGACAATCGCGGGCGCGATCGCGCAAACAAGCCCGTTCGTTCGCGTTGTTCTCGATCCGCGCGCGTGTCCCTGGCCGCCGCGGCACCCTCGTTCGCACAAGCGCAAGCAAGCTCGCAAGCAAGAAAGGATTCGCTCATGCCGTCATTGATGGAATTGGTCGATCGCGTGAACAAGGGGGAGCTCATCGACTCTGAATTGCTGGAGGTGTACCAGGAGTCGCCGAACAGCGCCGAGAAGTTCCTCTCCCACCACGCCCAGGCGATGCTCGACCTCCGCCGAGCGCACCAGCACATGCTCCAGAGCCTGGAGGCGATCGACTACAGCGACCAGAAGGTGCTGAACCAGTTCATCAGCGTCAGCGGGTTCCTCGGGCTGACCGACCAGCGCGCCCAGCCGGTGATCCGGTTCGGCAGCAGCGCGATCGCCCGGCGGGAATACGCGCTGGGCCTGGAGGCGATCCAGAACGGCGTCGCGTACGACGTGCAGCACGGCGGGGCCTACACCGCCGACCGGGAGAACTGCCAGTTCGTCGCCACCCAGTACGACCGCGCCGCCCAGTGCATCGGCTGGAGCAGCGGGCAGTCGCTGGAGTGGAACAACAAGCAGACGCGGATCGCCTACGTCGTCAGCTCGCTGGCCGACGACGAGACGCCCGGCCGGGTCGCGCGGAGCCTGGCGAAGCACCATGACAACAAGCGGTTCAAGCTGCACGTCTACGGCACCGACGCCGCCGTCCGGCGGGACAAGCAGCAGTTCAGCCAGCCGTCGTACGCCCAGTCCAGCGCCAAGCGCGGCACCGCGACGCTGGAGGCCCTGAACAAGCAAAGGGTCGCGACGTGGATTGCCCCGGCCGAGGGGGACGTCGTCATCGCCGCCAAGGAGCTGGCCAACCAGCTCATCAAGGACCGGATCGACGTCGTGATCTTCGACGCCAACCAATCGGATCCGGTCGCGTCGATCGTCGCGAACTGGGAAGTGGCGCGGGTGAAGCTGAACCTCTGCCGCCGGGCGCCGCTCTACGCCTCCGGCATCGCCTGCATCACGTACACCGATCAGGTCCGCTACGAGGCCGACAAGGACTACTGGCAACGCCGCGGCGTCGAGAGCAAGTTCATCCTCGAGGGGATCGACATCGAAGAGAACCTGGGCGCCGCCCCGCAGCGATCGGCCTACGGCATCCCCGATCAGGCGATGGTGCTGGCGACCAGCAGCGGCGACCTCGATCGCAACGTCTCCGAGGAATTCGTCGACACGGTCATCAACATCCTGCGCGCCCACCCGCAGGCGGTTTACCTGCTGATCGGCGAGGGCGACCTCTCGTGGCAGAAGCGGAAGTTCGACTCGGCGGGCGTCGCCAAGCGCGTCGGCTACGCGGGCCGCCGCAAGGACCTGCCCGGTTTCCTGCGGATCGCCGACATCTACCTGGCCGAGTTCCCCGGCAGCAGCGCGGCCGGCGTGCTGCAGGCAATGGCCGTCGAGCGGCCGGTCGTCGCGATGCGCTGGGGCGAGTCGGCCGAGCAATCCCAAGCCGCGGCGTTCGCCGGCAGCGAGTGTACCATCACCGGCCGCGACCCCGCCGCCTACATCGAGCGGGTCAGCAAGATCATCCGCGAGGCGGCCTACCGCCAGCGGCTCGGCCGCACCATGCGAAGCCGCGTCGAGCAGCACTTCGGCTTCAACCAGACCGCCCGCCACCTCGAGCAGGTCTGCGACCAGTTGATCCAACAGAGCACGGCCTCCGAGGCGACGCTGGTGACGCTCACCGACGCCACCGCAGCCCCGATCGCGGAAGTGGCGTAAGGCGTGCTCTGATCCCAGTCCGGCGCTGTATCACCGACCCGGTGCCGCAAAGGCACCGGGTCGGTTTACTATGTGGCACAGCCGCCCTCGGCTGTGTTCCGCCGTCAGGCGGAAATAGATTTCGACCTGCGGTCGAACACAGCCGAGGGCGGCTGTGCCACAACAACGGAATCTCGGAATGTTCATCCCCGTCGAAGTCCGCCCCTCGTCGATCTTTGGCAAAGGTCTGTTCCCGCTGCGGAACGTGAAGCGCGGTACGGTGATCTGCTCGTTCACCACCGATTCGAAGGTGATCACCGAGGCCGAATACCTCGCCGCGATCCAAGAGGAAGGTTACCTGATCGTCCGCACCGGCACGCGATACGTCGGCAAGTACTTCACGTACACCCAGGAGCCGGACACGGAGCTGAACTTCTTCAACCACGCCTTCGAGCCGAACTTGCTGGTCCACTGCGGCGTGGTGATCGCGCTGCGGGAAATCCCGGCGGGCGAGGAACTGACGATCGACTACCGTCACCTGATCGACGACACCGAGATCGGCGTCTACAACGACGCCGCCACCAGCCGGCCCATCCGCGGCCTCCCCCCCCGCCAGACGCTGCTGGAAACCTCCCGCAAGCTCATCGCCCTCCTGGAGCAATTGGGCGACGATTGGACGGGTTCGTAAGGTCCGCCGCGAGAACTGGAGACGGAACCCAAATCATCAGCGTGCCTCCCCCATTCCCCTGGCACTCTCGCCAAACCACTCAAGCCCAAACCGGATCCGCCCCCACAACAGCAGCGACGCCACGGCGACCGGCGTGAACGCCGGGTCGTGGATCGCTTCGGCAACGGCCCTCGGATCGGCCGGAATCGCCAAGCTCCCCCCATGCTCCTCCGCATGCACCTGCGCCGCGATCTGCCCCCGCGTCCGGCTCGTCGAAACGCGAAAGAGCAATTCGGGCTGTCGCAGCGCCCGGTCCTCGGCAATCCCCGTACAGCGCACGTCCAGAACATCCGCGTCCCCCAGCGCCAGTTCCTCCGCCAGCTCCCGCCTCACCGCCGCGAACAAGTCCCCGTTGTCCCGCGGCTCCAGCGCTCCGGCAAACGGGTGGGTCCGATTCGGGTAATACGCCAGTGTCTCGTTGCGGCGGCCCAGCAGCAGGTACCCGTCGGCCGTCTCCAGGGCCGGGCTCACGCCCACCGGGTTGGCCATCACGTCCCGCCCGAACCGCTCGGCCAGCTCCGGGTGAGACATGTTCGTGCCCAGGAATGCCTTGTAGCCGGTGACCGACAGATCGAGTTCCAGCGTCCCATCGGCCGCGTGCCAGCGCTCCATCCGGCACATGGGGCCGTCGAACAGTTTGACACCGGGACGGCGCAGGGCACGCTCCCAAGCCTTTTCGACGAGGCGCTCGACCTCAGGCGGCGTCCGCCGGCCGCTCGGAACCCACCGCGCCCGAACCCGATCGGGGGGCCAGTCACCGATCGCATGGAACGTCAGCATGAACTCACCCAAACATTGCCCGTCGCGGCCTGCGAACCTCCGCAGCCCGCGGCTGGCGAAAGCGATGCCGGCGCCGCACCTATAAGAACGACAACAGCCCGATCAGCAGGATCCCCGCAACGATTGCCACCACGACCCACACCAGCACCCGGTCGATGCGGTCGAGCGTCGGCCGGGGGTCTCGCCCATCGGCTCCGGAATCGTAGTCGAGAACGGGCGGGGGCTTTCGCATCGTGCGCTTGCGCGGCGTTCATGCCGGCATCGTCCAATTGCGGCCGGCCCACTTTATCGCGCTTCGGAGAATTCGCTTTGACTTACGACCGAGAAATTGGCAAAATCTGCGCCTCGGTTGATGGATCAACCGCTCCCGTTTGCGTCGAAAGGAGTCGGCTCCGTGGCTAATGAGAATCTCCCCCAACCTCCCCAGAGCACGTCGACCGCGGTCGCGCTGTTTCAGAAGGCCCACGGCCGGATGACCACGTTGCAGCGGATTGACGAGCAGATCGCCGCGTTGGTCGATCAGCGGCGGAAGATCCAGGAAGAGCTCAAGGCGGTGCAGGCGCTGATCAACGAGGAGTTCGATCGCGTCGTCCGCACGACGGGCGAATCCGCCCCTCGCATGCTCACCCAGATCGCCGACTCCGCCCGCGAACACGGCTCGGTCAACGGCAACGGCCATCGCCCCCGGCCCGAATTGGCCGAAGCGATCGGGTAAGCGGTCATCGCTGATTTCGGATTGCGGATTGCTGATTGAGCAGCCGTGCGGAGGATCCGCGCGCCGCTCGATCAGCATTCGGCGTCTTGGAACACGCACAACGGGATGACGCGCGATTTGAAGACGGCCCGCCCGTGACACGGGTTTCCAACCCGTGCGAGTCCCCTCGAAGCCGCGAGAGACACGCGGCCGGCAAACAGCTCGAAGCGAAGCGCTCTTCCCCCCGATGCAGCCGATCGCACTGCTGCGAGACACACCCGGAAAACGGCCGCTGCTCGGCACGGGTTGAAAACCCGTGTCACAGGCGAACCATCTTCCAATCCGCGATCAGCAATCCGCGATCAGCAATTGCAATCTACCCGACCGGTTCCCGCGCCGCCGCGATCTGCGCGAGCGCGTCGGTCGCGTAGCTCACGTCCTGCTTGCTGACAAACGGGCCGAAGCTGAAGCGGACCGTCCCGCCGGTGGCGGCGGTGCCGAGCGCCTCGTGGGCCAGCGGGGCGCAGTGGATGCCGGGGCGGGTGAGGATGCCGTAGCTGGTTTCGAGGACCGTCGCCAGCTCATGGGGGTCGTACCCTTCGATGCGGATTGAGAAAACGCCGGTGCGGTGCTTTACGCCCTGGGGGCCGTAGAGGGTGAGGCCTTCGATGTCGCTGATGCCGTCGAGGAATGTGCGGATCAGGTCCAGGTCGTGGGCCGCCAGCTTCTCGACGGTCTGCTCCGCCACCCACTTCACCCCTTCGCTAAGCCCGGCGATCCCGATCGCGTTGTGGCTCCCCGGCTCGAACTTGTCCGGCATGAACTCCGGCTGACGATCCTGCTCGCTCACCGACCCCGTGCCCCCCTCCTTCAATGGCCGCAGCCTCTTCTCCAACCCCGGCCGAATGTAAAGGAACCCCGTCCCCAACGGCCCAAGCAACCCCTTGTGCCCCGGCGCCGCCAGCAGATCGATCCCGTCCGCCTGCACGTCGATCGGCAGATGCCCGGCCGACTGGGCCGCGTCCACGATGAACGGGATCCCCGCCTCCCGCGCGATCTGTCCGATCGCCCGAATCGGCTGAACCGTCCCGGTAACGTTGCTCGCGTGCGTGATCGCGATCAGCTTCGTATCGGGCCGGATCGCCCGCCGGATGTCCTCGGGATCCACGAGCCCCGTCGATCCCTCCACCGGCAGGCGCGTGGCCTGGATATACCCATACTCCTCCATGGCCTTGAGCGGCCGGAGGATCGAGTTGTGGTCGATGTGCGTGCAGATGGCGTGGCCGCCCTCCCGCGGATCGACGAGTCCCTTGATCGCGAGGTTCAGCCCGTCGGAGCAGTTGAGCGTGAAGACGAAATGCTCCGGCCGCACCCCGTGGAACAGCCGGTTGAGCCGCCGGCGGCACTCGGCAATCAACGCGCCCGTCTCGACCGCCTCCCGGTACGCGCCCCGGCCCGCACTC
>DASXMX010000382.1:0-14648 GCA_036495445.1 Tepidisphaeraceae bacterium | reverse complement strand
GGGAGAGGGCGGACACAGAGGTCCGCCCCTACTTTACGAGCTGGCTGAGCTTGAAGATGGGGAGGATGATGGACATGGCGAAGAAGCCGACGATGCCGCCCATGAGGACGATCATGGCGGGTTCGATCATGGCGGTGACGGTTTTGATGACGCTTTTGAGTTCCTTGGCGTAGAACTCGGAGACCTGGTCGAGGACTTCGCCGAGCTTACCGGATTCTTCGCCGGCCCCGATCATCTGCACCACCGCGCGGGGCAGCAGGGGGCTCTTGGTTAGAGGCATCGAAATCTTCTTGCCCTGCTTGACGGCGCCGAAGACGGCCCGCCACATGCGGCGGTACATCGTGTTGCCGCTGATGTCGGCGGTGATGCTGATCGTGTCCAGGATCGGCACGCCGGC
Source organism: Tepidisphaeraceae bacterium (assembly GCA_036495445.1). Taxonomy (GTDB): domain Bacteria; phylum Planctomycetota; class Phycisphaerae; order Tepidisphaerales; family Tepidisphaeraceae; genus DASXMX01. The sequence continues at coordinate 14,251 of DASXMX010000382.1, read as the reverse complement.
GTTCACGAGCTGGCCCATCGTCTGCAAGCTGCGGCTGATGTACAGCGCGCGGAACATCTTCTTGAAGACCGGGACGGTCAGCTTCACCTTGTCGAACCAGGTGCGGCCCCAGTCGGTCTTGAGCGTCAGGAAGAAGCCCCAGACCGCGGCCACCACGCCGAATAGGAGCAGGTACCAGTAGGTCCGCAGGAAGTTGGAGAGGAACAGCAGCAGCTTGGTCGGCGCCGGCAGGGCGTCCTCCTTGCCCTGGAACAGCACCATGAACCGCGGCAGCACGAAGGCCAGCAGGAACAGCGTCGTGCCGGTGGCCATCAGGCCGATGATCGCGGGATAGATCATCGCGCCGATCACCATCGCGCGGGTCTCGATCTGCTGGGCGAGGTAGCCGGCGATGCGGTCGAGCATCTTGCTAAACCCGCCGGACAGCTCCGACGCCTTCACCATGTTGATGTAGAGCGGGGAGAAGACCTTGGGGTACCGCAGCAGGGCGTCGGAGAACTGCTTGCCGCTCTCGACGTCCTTTCTCATCTGCACGAGCATCTTGCGGAACTTGGGGTTGGGCACCTGCTCGCTGATCCCTTCGATCGCCTGGCGTATGCTGATGCCGGCGCGGATCATGACGGCGAGCTGGCTCGTGAAGTTCTGCACGTCCTTGAGGCCCGGTCCGAAGGAGACCGAGAAGTTGAGCGCGCCCTTCTTCCCGACCGACTCGACGGGGGTGACGGACAGGATGTACTCGCCCCGCGCGCGAAGCTGCTGGGCGGCGGCCTTGAGGTCGGCCGCCTGAATGTGCCCGGCGTTCACCTTCCCGCCGGGGCCGCTGGCTTCGTAGCGATAAGTAGGCATAGGTCAGTGCTGAGTGCTGAGGACTGAGTGCCGAGTGAAATCCACTCAGTCCTCAGCACTCAGTCCTCAGTCCTCTTCGTTAGGCTGCCAAGGCGCGTTCCAGCTTCTCCGGATGGGCGGCCTGGGCGATGGCGTCTTCGCGGGTGACGAACCCGTTCACGAACAGCTGCTTGATCGAGCTGTCCAGCGTCTGCATGCCCAGCGCGCGGCTGGTCTCGATGACGTTGGAGATCTCGAAGATGCGGTTTTCGCGGATGCAGTTGCGGACGGCGGGCGTGCAGAGCATGACCTCGATCGCCGGCACCATGCCCGGCTGGTCGGCGCGCTTGAACAGCGTCTGGCTGATCACCGCCTGCAGCGTGTTGGCCAGCATCGAGCGGATCTGGTTCTGCTCGTCGGCGGGGTAGACGTCGATGATACGCTCGATCGTCTGCGGCGCGTTGACGGTGTGGAGCGTGCTAAAGACCAGGTGGCCCGTTTCCGCCGCCGTGATCGCGGCGCTGACCGTCTCCAGGTCGCGCATTTCGCCCACCAGGATCGTGTCCGGGTCCTGACGCAGCACGTGGCGAAGGCCGCTGGCGAAGCTCGGCACGTCGGCGCCGACCTCGCGCTGCTCGATCGCGCACTTGTTGCTGATGAACGCGTACTCGATCGGGTCCTCAAGCGTGATGATGTGGCCCTGCTCGCGGCGGTTGATCGCGTCGACCATCGCGGCCAGCGTCGTGCTCTTGCCCAAGCCGGTGGGGCCGGTCACCAGGATCAGCCCGCGGGGCAGGTACGTCAGCTTGTTGCAGATCTCGGGCAGCAGGAGCTGCTCGATCGGCCGCACCTTGTCGTTGATCGTTCGCAGCGACATCGCGACGCTGCCGCGCTGGAAGTGGGCGTTGACGCGGAACCGCGACAAGCCCGGAATCTCGTAGGAGAAGTCCGCGTCGCGGACCTTCTCGAACTCGGGCCAGCGGGCTTCGCCCACCAGGTCCCTGCAGATCCGCATCACGCCTTCGGGCGTCACGACCGGGAAGTCGGTCGGCGTCACCACCGTGTGAATGCGGAACAGCGGGGGCGCGCCCACCATCAGGTGGATGTCGGAGGCCTTCGCCTGCACCGCGTTTCTCAGGATGTCGTTGATCAGGCTCATAATGATTCCGCCAGTTGTTTGTTGTGGGTGGTGTGTTGTCTGTTGTGGCTCGTTGGTGGTGGGGCGATTACCCGCAACCAACAACCATCAACTCACAACCCACAACCATCAACCCTCGACGAATTACATCGCACTCTCGGTCACCCGTAGGATTTCATCGACCGTCGTGAGGCCCTTCATGACCTTCTGGAACCCATCTTCGCGAAGCGTTACAAGCCCGCGTTCCCGGCACAGCTTCCGGAGCTGGTTCACGTCCGGATTTGCGGTCACCATGTCGCGGAGCGAGTCGTCCATCACCAGCAGCTCGTAGATGCCCAGGCGGCCCGTGTGGCCGGTCTTGCGGCAGCGGTCGCACCCCTTGCCCTGGTACATCACCTCCGAGGTGAAGCCCTGGAGCGTGAGGAACTCCTTCATCTCGTCGCTGGGCTTGTATTCTTCCTTGCAGTGGGGGCAGATTTTCCGGACCAGGCGCTGGGCCAGGATCGCATTGACGGCGGAGCTGATCAGGTACGGCTCGACGCCGATGTTGATCAGTCGCGTGACCGACGCGGGCGCGTCGTTCGTGTGCAGCGTGCTGAGCACGAGGTGACCGGTCAGGGCCGCCTGGACGGCGATGTTGGCCGTCTCCTTGTCGCGGATTTCGCCCAGCATCACTACGTCCGGGTCCTGTCGCAGCAGCGAGCGGAGGGCGGCGGAGAACGTCATGCCGATCTTGTCCACCACCTGCACCTGCGTGGCCGAGCCCAGGTGGTACTCGATCGGGTCCTCGACCGTGCTGATGTTCATCTTGTTCCCGTCCATGCAACGCAGGGACGAGTAGAGCGTGGTCGTCTTGCCGGACCCGGTCGGCCCGGTGACCAGCAGGATGCCGTGCGGCTGGTCGATCTGGTTCTTCCAGATCGTCAGCACGTTCTCGCTGAAGCCCAGGTCTTCCAGCGCGACGTTGATCGACTTGTTGTCGAGGATGCGCATGACGCACTTCTCCCCGTTGGGCGTGGGGAGGGTGCTGAGTCGCAGGTCGATCTTGCGGCCGTGGATCATCGCCCGGATGCGGCCGTCCTGGGGGAGACGCCGCTCGGCGATGTCGAGGTTCGACATGATCTTGAGGCGGCTGATGATCGCCGGCGTCATCGAGTGGGGCGGGTTCATCGCCTCGAAGAGCACGCCGTCGATGCGGTAACGGATCTTGAGCGCCTTTTCCTTCGGCTCGATGTGGATGTCGCTGGCGCCCTGCTTGAGCGCGTCGAACAGCAGGTAGTTGACGAACCGGATGACCGGCGACTCGTTGCCGATCTTCTCCAGGTCGGTGACGTCATCGCCCCGGTCTTCCTTGACCAGTTGGATGTCGTCCTCCGCCATGTCCTTGATGATCTCGTCGACGGTGATGTCGGCGTTGGCGCTGGTCAGTTGCTCGACCATTCGCCCGATGTCGGCGCCCGTGACGGCGACGGCGCGGACGGCCCGCTTCACCTTCCGCCGGACCTCGTCCAACATGAAGACGTTGGCCGGGTCGGCCATGCCGACGACCAGCGTGTTGCCCTCGATCCGCATCGGCAGCACGAGGTTCTTGCGCACGAAGTCGAGCGGGAGGTGGTTGAACGCCTCCATCTCAATCTTCAACTTTTCCGGCGTCTCGAACGCCATGCCGAGCGTCTCGGCAACCGCCGCGAGGATCTGCGGCTCGCTGGCGGCGTTCATGGTCTGCAGGATCTGGACGAGCGTCTTGCCCGGCGTCTGGGCCGCCACCTTGCGGGCCTGGTCAAGCTGCTCTTCCGTGATCTGCTTGCGCTCCAGCAGCAGCGCCTCGACACTTTTTCGCTCGGTCGTGGCAGTCGGCTCCCAGAGCGTCTGAAAATCAGCCACCGGGTCTCCCGTGCCCGCCGCGGCGGGGGCCTGGGAGTCCTGGGCGGGCGAAGTTGGGGTGGGGCGTCGTCCGAACATGTTCAAATGTGTGGGTTGAAGGTTGTTTGTTGTGGGTCGATGGTTGCGGCGGGTTGCGACTTGCAACCCACAACCGACAATGTGCAACTCTCTCAATTCTGCATTTTCAGCTCGAAGCGGTACTTGCCGCTTTCGATCACCACGGTGTTGGCGCTGACTTCCTGGAGCGTGAACATGCCGATCTGCTCGCCCTGTTTGTAGAGCGTGTTGTTGATCATGCAGGCCTTGTACTTGCCGCCCCGCATGATCGACTGCAGGTGAAGTTCGGCGACGGCGCTGACGATCTTGGCGTGCTCCTTCGCCTCGTCATCGTTCCGGGCGACCGGCGCATCCGCCTTGGGCGCCAGCTCCCGGAACGGGTTGGACTTCAGCGACGCCAGCGGGACCTGCGTCTGGGCCGGGTAGGCGCGGAACTGCTGGACGACCTTTTCGGTGTCCTTGAGCGTCTGCTTCATCAGCGCGATGTTCTCGTTGTCGAGGAACTGCTTGATGTCCGGCGCGCCCGTAGGGGCGGCCTGGGCCGCCTGGGGCGCGCCGCGGAAGAACATGAACCAGACGACCGCGGCCCCGACGGCCGCCAGGCCGCCGAGCACGTACATGCTCCCCGGGGACTTCTTGCCCCCCCCGCCCGCGAGGGCCGCCTCGTCCAGAAACTCTCCCTCGGGCTGCGGCTCGCTGGGCGAGGCCGCGGCGTCTTGCGTCGGATCGTTGGTTTGATCGAAGTTCATACTGACTCCAGTCTGTCTGTCTGTCTCGCTCGTCGCCACCGGTGAACAATGACACTCGCGCGCCCGGCGCCATGCGCGCCGCGACGCGCCGGCTACATCGCGCTGGCGGTGGAGACGTTGCCCGCGGAGGGCTCGAAGAAGATGCTCAGCGTCAGCTTCGCCTGCATCTCGCCGTCGTGGTCGGAGATCTTGCTGAGCGTCATCGCCTCGACCCGCGTGAGCCGGGGCAGCCGCTCGAGCTGCTGCATGAACAGGTAGAACCCGTTGAAGTCGCCGGCCAGGTCGATGTCGATCTGCTGCACGCTGTAGTTGGCGTTCCGCTCGGTCTTGCCGTTGCGGATCGTCTTGGCCTGCAGCGAGTTGGCCTCGGCCATCTTCCAGACCTGCTCGAGGATCGTCTCGACTTCCTTCTCCTTGGGCAGCTTGCTCTCGAAGAAGCGGACGGCGTCCTGCAGGTCCTTGATCTTCCGGTTGACGTCGTCGATGCCCGCGGTCGACTTGTCCAGGTCGGACAGGGCGCGGCGGCGGTCCTCGATGATCAGGGCATGCTCGGTGTCCTCCCGCGTCGTGGGAATGATGTAGAGGTAGTAGAACGCGGCCGCCGCGCCGCCGAGCAGCAGCACGCAGACGCCGATTTTCAGAAGGATCTTTTTATTCATGGCCATCTCCGGCTCCGCCGCGCGCGCGTCGCGCGGACAGGCTTATTTGCTCAGTTCCACCGCCGCCGTCTTGGTCTCCTCGCGGACCTCGGCCCGCGGGTCGACCATCATTTCCATTTGCCAGCGGCGGAGGCTGGCGCCCTTGGCGTTTTTGTCATTGCTCTGGTTCGGGGCATCGAACGTGTCGCTGACGATCAGGTTCACGTCCGCGAACATGCCGTTATGACTGAGCCGGCTGATCAACTGCGCGACCTGGATGTCGTCGCGGGCGATGCCGGTGATCTTCAGGTGGATGTCGAACTGGGCCGGCTTGGTGCCCAGCCCCAGTGCGTCGCTCTTCCCGTCGCCGCCGGCGCCGGACGAGACCGCGGCCTTGTGCATGGCGAACGTGTTGGCGGGCGTCGGGGCGGCGGCCGCCTGGTGGGCCGCCGACGTCATCGACAGGTCGATCAGCGACACGCCCACCGGCAGCGCGTTGGTGATCTCCGCGAGCATGTTGCTCCGCGGAACCCGCTCAACCAGCGACGCGGCCAGCTCGGCGTGGTGCACCACCTCCCGCTGCTGCTCGTGCATCCGCTTGACCTGTTCGATCTTGCGGGCCGCCTCCACGTAGTTGTTGTTCACCTCGTTGAATTCCGCCTCGACCTTGCCGTGGTCCTTGCTGCGGTGCTGGAACCACAGGAACAGCGCGCCGCCCACGAGCAGGGCCAGCACCGCGCAACAGATCATCGCGCGGCGGTTGTACTTCTGCTCGAGGTAGTCTTCCGGCAGGAAGCTCAGTTCATTGGGTGCAGTCATCGTGACGTCCTCTCGGGAACTCGTGGATCATTTGGTTTTAAGCTGTGCTTCGACGACGGCGGCCGGGCCGATGCTCAGGCCGACGGCGACCGACCACCCGGGCTGCGGGGCCCGGCGGTCGATCACCGCTTCGATTCCGGCCGGGCTGCTCTTGCTCATCCGGCACAGCGGGTCGCCGACCTGGGCCCCGATGCCCATTTCGCGGGCGATCTGCTGGCAGAGGCTCCGCTGGGCGGCCTCGCCGCCGACGAACAGGAGCCGCTGGACCGGCTGGTTCTGGAACGCCGACTCGTAGTACCGCCGGCAGAGCGACAGCTCCTCAATGAGCCGCGACAGCGGCTCTCGGCAGGCCTCGTCGATCTGCTGGCGGTCGGACGGCGCGATCCCGCCGCCAGGGCGGGCCGGCTCAGTTGCCGGCGCGGCCGCGGCAACGGCGGGCACCGCGGGTTGCGGCCGGGCAGTGGCCTGCGGTTCGCGCCGCTCCGCTGCCGCGACGGCGGCGTTCAGCAGCGCGAACCCTGTGCCTTCAAGTGATTCGGTTGTGGGCGGCGGCGTCACCGCACCGGGCGACGTTGCCGCGGCCGGGGCCGGGGCCGGGGCCGGGGCCGGGGCCGGTGCGCAAGCCAGGGCGGCCCGCGGGTTCGACTCCTCCGGGGCGCTCGCGGCGAGCTTCGTCCTCAGTTGCCGGGCTTCATCCAGCGGGATCCGCAGCGCGCTCGCCACGGCCCGGCTGAAGTGCTCGCCCCCGATCGGGATCACCCGTGCGAATTGGATCCGCCCGCCCCGGGCGATCGTCGCACGCGTCGCGTTGCACCCGATGTCGACATAGCAGGTGACGGCATCCATGTCGCTGGCCCGGCGGTAAACGTGCGAGAAGCAGTCGACCATCGCCTTGGGCTCGACGTGCATCCCGGCGACCGTCAGCTTCGCCTTGTTCGCGGCGGCCAGGTACTGCTCGACCAGCTCGCGCCGGGCGGCCATCAGGATCACTTCGTACTTGGGCTCCTGGTCGTGGTAGACCTCCCCCGCGATCAGGTGCCGCAACACGGCCTGAGACGGGTCGAACGGGAGCTTGCCCCGCGCCTCCCACGCCAGCCCCTTCTTGATCGACTCGTCGTCCATCTTCGGGACGCGCAGGTGCTGGATGTGCATCAGCGACGCGGGCAACCCGAGGATCACGCGGCGGCCGCGGAAGTTCCCCGAGGCCAGCAGGTCGCGCACCGCCTCCGCGAAAAACGCGAACCGGGCCGACGGGTCGTTGCGGACGTGGGTCGGGACGCCGGCGGTGGCGGCCGCGATCAGTTGTGGCTCGTTGTCCACGACCTCGATCTGCGCCATGCGCAGCGAGTCGCTGCCGAAGTCGACGCCGATCGCCGGCGTCGTCGGGCCGAACCAGCTTTGTACGAACGAAAGCATCACTCGCCTCCACTCCTCATGACCACTCGGACCTACGATTCGCGTCAAGAGCGGTCAACTGGGAAGCCTGCATCGTCGGCCGCCAGACGTGCGCCTTCGGCGGTGCGGGCTTCTCCCCGCGTTTCTATCGACGATGCGGGTGGGGGCGTTTAGGTGGGGAATGACGATCCGGCTAGGGGTCAACGCGCCGGTTCGGGCTGTAGAAACTCGGCGCTGACCGCGTCGGCGACGTCCAATCCGGCCTCCGTCAGCCGGATTGCGTCCGGGTCGATGCGGATCAGCCCAAGCTTCGACAGCCGCTCGATCGGCTCGGCAAACGTTTCCTGCGCGGAACGACCGGTACGACCGGAAAAGGCGGCAAACTCAATCCCCCGCGTGAGGCGAAGCATCAGCATCGCCAGTTCGCCGGCTCGCTGTAGCGGAGTGAGTTGCTCGGCGTCGGTGGCGGGCAGGTTATCGGCGGCGACCGCCTGCTCCCACTCGCCCAGGTGCGGGCGATTGCGCCACCGCCATCCTTCCACATGCGAGGCCGCGGACGGGCCGAGTCCCAGGTAGTTTCCCCCCGTCCAATAAACCAGGTTGTGCCGGCACTGTTCGCCGGGAATGGCGTAGTTGCTGATCTCGTACGGTGGGCGGCCGGTTTCAGTGAGCCGGCGGCGCGTGTGGTGGAGCATCTCCAACTCGAGCGACTCGTCCACCGCCTGGAAAACGCCGAGCCGCTTCTTCACCGCCATTGGCGTGTTCGACTCGTAGGTCAGCCCGTAGCAGGAGAGGTGGGGCGTGCCCAGTGCGATCGCCTGCTCGAGCGAGTCGGACCAGCTCGCGATGTCCTGACCGGGGATCGCGTAGATCAGGTCGACGTTGAGCCGGGTGAACCCGGCTCGCCGGGCCAGTTCCAGGCTCCGCGGCACGTCACGCGGATCGTGGTGCCGTTCGAGAATCGAGAGTTCGTTTGGGTTGAAGCTCTGCGCGCCGAAGCTGAGGCGATCCACTCACTGCGCGCGCAGCATCCGGCAGTAGTCCTCGTCGGCCGTGGCGGGATTCACTTCGATCGTCCATTCGTCCACGCGTGACAGGTCGAATCGCTCGCCGAGGCCGATCAGCAACCGCCGCATCGAATCGAACGGCAGCAGGCTCGGCGTCCCGCCGCCGAAGAAGATCGTCCGTGGCTGCAGCGATTCGGCGGGCCTCGTCGCGGCCCATTGATCCGCCTCGCGCAACACCAGGTCCACAAATCGATCCATCCGTTGCGGCGTCTGGCGGGTGATGCTGTAGAAGTCGCAGTAGTGGCACTTGTGGAAGCAGAAGGGAACGTGGACGTAAAGCCCCTCGATCCCGCCGGCCGGGACCGCGGCGGGATTTAACGTCGCATAGGGCGTCAAGGATATGTTGTTGTTTCGTGGCACTTCTGCAAAGTCTCCTCTTACCGAATTCTAATTTTAGGGCCTGCCCAAGCCCTACAGCCGATAACGCTTGACATCCGATCCCTTCGCGAGGGTAGGGCCGTGGCACGTGGGCAGTCTTTGCGGACATGCCCAGGTTGCCCCGGTCTCCCGTCCAATTGCACGAACAAGGCGTGGCTGAAGAGTTCAGCCGAAAACGAGGTCGTAACGTCCATGAAGAAACTGAACCGTTCGTCCCGCAAGGTCGTCTCCTCCGCCGTCGCCCCGATCCACCGCCGCCGCCGGGCGCGGCTCTGGTCGGCCCTGCCGGAAGTGTTGGAAGGGCGGCTGCTGATGTCGACCTATCAGGTGACGACGACCGCCGATAGTGGCGCCGGATCGTTGCGGCAGGCGATCCTGAACGTGGACGGCGATTCATCCGCCGACACGATCACGTTCAACCTCTCGGGCAGCGGCGTCCAGACGATTTTACTTGACTCGGCCCTCCCGCAGATCACCAGTGCCGTCACCATCGACGCGACCGGGCAGCAAGTCGAACTGAACGGCGCGGGGGCGGGCGCCGGGGCGAACGGCCTGGACTTCGAGACCGGCTCCGCCGGGTCCGTTGTGACCGGGCTGACGATCAACTCCTTCAGCGGCGCCGGCGTGCTGCTGAACTCGGGCAACGTCACCCTCGCGAACAACTACGTCGGCACGGACGTGACCGGCACGACCGGCATGGCGAACCACGACGGCGTGGTGATCACCAGCGACGGCAATACCCTCAGCGGCAACCTAATCTCGGGCAACAACTACGACGGCGTCTACGTCAAGGGGGCGCACAACACGCTGACCGGCAACCTGATCGGCCTTGATGCCACCGGCGAAAACGCCGTTCCCAACTCAGTGCTCGGTGCGAACGTGGTCTCGGGCGGCGTGGTCGTCGACTCGTCGGCATACACCACGATCGGCGGCGCCACGGCATCCGACCGCAACGTCATCACCGGCAACAACCAGGACGGCATCGTCTTCATCAATGATTCCGGTCCCGGCAACGTGGTCGACGGGAACTACATCGGACTCGATATGACGGGCACGCTGGCCGTCACGTTCACCCTCGATAACAACTTTTACTCGGGCAATAACGGCGCCGGCGTAGACCTCGGCAGCGCAAGCGGGCTGGCCGTCTCCAACGTACAGGTCTTCAACAACATCATCTCCGCCAACCAGTACAGCGGCGTTTACCTGAGCGCGGCGACCGACAACACGATTCAAGGCAACATCATCGGGCTGGGCGAAGACGGGGTCGAACAGACGGACCCGAATACCATGCCGCTGGGTAACCAGGCCGACGGCATCACCATCGACCAGGGTTCGGGCGGCAACCTCATCGGCGGCGCCGGGGCGGGGAACGTCATCGCCGGCAGCGCCGGGACCGCCGGCATCACCATCCAATCCGGCCCCGGCTTGGCCGCCAACGTCGTGCAGGGGAACTACATCGGCACGGACGCGACGGGCAAGGTGGTGGACGGGAACAACAACGGCATCTGGAACGTCAGCGGGCCGGCGATCATCGGTGGCGCGGCGCAGGGCGACGGCAACGTCATCGCCGGCAACTTCGGCTACGGCGTCTATCTTGCCGCCGGCGGCACGCAGGTGCTTGGAAACCTCATCGGCGTCGGCGCCGACGGCACCACGAATCTGGGCAACGCCCAGGACGGCGTCTACATTGTGAGCAGCGGCAACATCGTCGGAACGGACGTCAACGGCGCGGGCGCAGGCAACGTCATCGACGATAACGGGGTCGGCGGCCATGGGGCTGGCGTGACCGTCTATTCCGGGACGGGCAACACCATCCGCGGCAACTCCATCTTCGGGAACCGAAAACTCGGCATCGACCTGGGCGGCAGCGGCGTGCCGCTGACCTCGAGCCAGCTCAACAAGCCGGGCCCCAACAATTTCCTGGGCTACCCGGTCCTCAGTGCGAACACCGACGGAATACATGGCCAGGTGACCGCAACGATCACCGGCGCCATCGGCGCCCAATACACCGTCGACTTCTACACCAACAGCAACCAGGACTCGTCGGGCTACGGGCAAGGCCAAACCTTCGTCGGATCGCAGGTCGTTACGATCGGCAGCGACGGCACCGCTATGGCCACGCTCGCGACCAGCCAGCCGGCGGGAACGATCTGGAGCGCCACGGTGACCGACGACGCCTCGGGCAACACGTCGGAATTCGCCAAGGATGCGACCGAAGTGCACGTGATGTCCTCGACCACGACGGTCGTCACCTCGCCGCCCTCGGTCTTCGGCGACACTGTGACGTTCACCGCCACCGTGAGCGGCGGCGGTCCCACGCCGACCGGTTCCGTGCAGTTCTCCGTCGATGGCACGCCCGTCGGCGGTCCGGTCACGCTGGTGAACGGCGTGGCGACCTACTCGACCAACTCGTTGAGCGTCGCCGACCATACCGTTGCCGCCGCCTACACCGGCGATGCAAATTACTTCCCCAGCAGCGGCTCGCATGACCAGGTCGTGAACCCGGCACCCAGTACCACGTCCCTCACGGCGTCGACCGCCTCGTCCACGCTCGGCCAAACGATCACGCTGACCGCGACCGTCGGGCCGAACATCAATGGCGTCCTCCCCACCGGCACCCTGACGTTCAGCAACGGCGGCACGGTCCTCGGCACCGGCACGCTCGCCAACGGCGTCGCGACGCTGACCGTCAGCTCGCTGGGCGTCGGGTCGGATTCGCTGGTCGCACAATACGGCGGCGACGGCAACTTCGCGCCCAGCTCGGGCAGCACCACCGAAGTCGTGAGCCAGGCGGCCAGCAGCACGTCGTTGTCCGTGTCGCCCGCCTCTTCGACCTTCGGCCAGACCGTGACGCTCGCCGCGACGGTCACGCCGTCGATCAGCGGGTACGTCCTCACGGGCAGCGTCAACTTCATGGACGGCTCGACCTCGCTGGGCACCGTCACCGTTGACGCGGACGGGACGGCAAGCCTCCAGATCAGCACGCTCGCCCTCGGCGGACACACGATCACCGCGGTCTACAGCGGTGACACCAACTTCACCGGCAGCACCTCGAACCCGGTGACCGAAACCGTCAACCCCGCCCCCAGCACGATCAGTGGGCGGGTCGCCAACGACCTCACGGGCAACGGCTTCAGCTCGGATGACACGGGGCTGGGCGGTTGGACGGTCAACCTGTTCCTCAACGGTGCGACCACGCCGGTTGCGACGACCGTTAGCGCCGCCGACGGCAGCTACTCATTTGCCAACCTCGCGCCGGGATCTTACTCCGTGCAGGAAGTGCTCCCGGCGGGATGGACCGAGACCGGTGGCAACGGCGGGTACCAGGTGACCGCCGTCAACGCCAACGCCTTCTCCGGCGTCGACTTCGACAACTTCCAGGACGTCTCCGTGAGCGGCACGGTTTACCAGGACCTGACCGGCATCGGCTTCAGCGCCGACGACAAGCCGATGTCGGGCGTGACGGTGAACCTGTTCGTCGACGGCGGCGCCACGCCGGTCGCAACCTTCACCAGCGCCAGCGACGGGACCTACTCGTTTGTCAACCTTGGCCCGGGCTCATACTCGGTGCAGGAAGTCGTGCCGGCCGGATACAGTCAGACCGGCGGCGTCGGCGGGTATGCGCTCGCCGCCGTCAGCGGGCAGAATGCCTCGGGCGACAACTTCGACAACTATCTCACCCCCGTGCCGCCGCCCCCGCCCGCGGGCGGCGCGATCAGCGGGTACGTCTTCTGTGACGACAATCTGAACGGCGTGTTCGACGCGACCAGCCAGGACGGGGTCGTCTCGCCCGAGTCCGGCGAGGCCGGGGCCACTGTGACCCTCACCGGCACGACCGCCATGGGCGCCAGCGTCAGCATGCAGGCCTACACCGACGCGAACGGGCATTACTCGTTCAGCGGCCTCTCCGCCGGTACGTATACCGTCAGCCTCACCGGCTACTCGCAGGATCACCAGGCCGAGCAGAGCCACGGCAACGTCCATATCAAGGAGAGCACCACGGTGTCGCTGACCGCGGGCCAGACGCTCGCCGGCGCGGCGGAAGGGGCCGCGACGATGAATAACGGCCTCGACTTCGCCGAGATCGCCCCCGGCGCCCTCCAGGGCTTCGTCTCGGATGACACCAATAACGACGGCAACATCGACTTCAACGAAGCCGGCATCGTGAACGTCACGATCCAGTTGAACGGCGTCACCTACACCGGCGCGAAGGTCAGCCAGACCGCCGTTACCGATAACAACGGCGAATACATCTTCACCAACCTGCAGCCGGGTACCTATACCCTCACCGAGGTCACGCCCGGCGGCTTCACCGACGGCAAGGACACCGTCGGGTCGCTCGGCGGCTCGGAGACCTACTCGTCCAACTGCGGCTCGTCCTCCGGCTGCTCCACCGGCCAGACCAACTGCGGCGCCGGCAGCTATAGCTCTGGGTCGAGCAACTACAACGACTGCTACGGCAACTACGGCTACAACTGCTTCACCGGCTACAGCAATAACTGCTACAGCAACTGCTACACGAACTGTGGCGGCAGCAGCAACTGTGGCAACTGCGGTGGAAACAGCAACAACTGCAACAGCCAGAGCAACTGCGGCTGGTCCAGCGGGTGCAACAGCGCCCAGAACACCTTCAGCAGCGTCCAGATCGGCGGGTGCGAGGACGTGGGCCTCGGATACAACTTCGGCGAGCACAGTCAGAGCCTCGGCTCCGGCAGCTCCTGCCATTCGACCGACACCGCCAGCCTCGCCTTCTGGCACAACTCCCACGGCCAGGCCCTGCTCTGCAGCCTGAACGGCGGCCCCAACTCCACCGCCCTGGGCAACTGGCTGGCCACCATGTTCCCCAACCTCTACGGCGCCGGGGCCAAGGTGAATTTCGCCAAGATGACCAACACCCAGATCGCCGCCTTCTACAACGCCAACGACTTTAACGTCAGCGGCATCAAGCTGGACGCGGCCGTCCTCTCGGCGGCCCTGTCGAGCTACGTCACCAACAGCACCTGGTCCGGCGGCAACTACGCCACCAAGTATGGCTTCACCGTCAGCGCCAAGGGCGTCGGTTACGATACCCTGACCGTCGGTTCGAACGGCGCCGCCTTCGGCGTGAGCAACAACTCGACGATCACCATCCTCCAGGCGCTGGACGCCACCAACCAACTGTCCAACGGTGACAACGGGCAGCTCTACGGCGGGAACACCACGCTCCGCGCCGAGGCCTACAACATCTACGCCGCCATCGCCCAGAACGGGCTGACCTCGTAAGCGGGGGAACTCGGAGGCTGTTCCCCTTGCGGCGGAGGG
>DASXMX010000381.1:0-10440 GCA_036495445.1 Tepidisphaeraceae bacterium | reverse complement strand
TCAAGATTTGAGATTTCAGATTTGCATTTCATCCGTGTGCATCTGTGCCCCATCTGTGGCTATTCCTTTCTCGTATTTTCCTCCGTGTCCTCGGTGCTCTCTGTGATTGCCTTTCGAGCAACGCCACGGGCATGACTACATGCCCATGCCACCCGGCAAATCGGAACCCGCGTCGGCGCTGGCGCAGGTGCGATTGCATTGCGTAGCGACTTCAAATCCGATCCGCCCGCCCGTATCCTGTCGGCTCGGGAGGCGGATAACGGGCTGCCACGCATGATCGATTTATCTTCCCGACGGCGCGAGGCGGAATGGATGGACGCGCCGGACGCGGATCCGGAATGGTTGCGCAAGAGCCTGGCCTTCATCCGCCGGGTCAATGTGCTGTTCGGGTACACGCGGGCGACGCTGTCGCACTTCGAGCGGTTCAGCGCGGGATGGCGGCGGGGCGAGACGATCCGCATCCTCGATGTGGCGACCGGGTCCGCCGACATTCCGCGGGCGATCCTGCGGTGGGCGCAGCGCAGGGGCTTTGACGTTCGCGTGGTCGGGATCGACCTGCACGCGAAGACCCTGTCTGAGGCATCGATCGAATCGAACGGGGACGCCCGCTTGCGTCTCGTTCGCGCCGACGCGCTTTGCTTGCCCTTCGCGGACAACAGTTTTGACTACGCAGTCACGAACATGTTCCTTCACCACCTCGACGACGACCAAATCGTCGTCGTGCTGCGCGAGATGGCGCGGGTCGCCCGCCGGGGCATCGTGGCGGCGGACCTGAACCGCAACGCCCGGGCGTACCGCTGGATCGGCCTGTTCACCCTGTGGGCCAACCCCATGGTCCGCCACGACGCCCGCGTGAGCGTGGCCCAGGCGTTCACCCGCGACGAGGTGCTGGCCCTCCGCGAACGGGCCGGCGTCGGCTTCGCATCGTATTACCAGCACTTCGGCCACCGCTTCGTCCTGGCGGGCCAGAAAGCAGATGGGGAGGAGAACGGATTCTCATGAGACGCTACGCGTTCTGGATCGGGGTCATCATTCTCGGGTCGCTCGCAGTCGATGCCGCGTGTTCGGCCGCAGAAGCGAACTCGCTCGACCCGCTCGTCCGCCTGCTGCGGCAGTCGAACGATCCGGCCGTCCAACGCGACGTACTGATCGGCATGCACGATGCGCTCATGGACCATCGCGGCGTCTCGATGCCGCAGGGATGGGACGCGGTCTATCAGAAGCTGCAGCAGAGTTCCGACCCGCAAATCCGCCACGAGGCGACGCTCCTGGCGCTGCTGTTTGGCGACGCGAGCGCAGTCCGCGCGATGCACAAGCTCGTCGTCGACTCGGGCGTTGACGCGAGCCAGCGCCACGATGCACTGCAGGCGCTCGTGCAGACGAACGACCCCTCCCGCGTCCCGCTGCTCGACAAACTGCTCGATGATCCGCAGATGAGCGGGGCCGCCCTGCAAGCCCTCGCGGCGGTCCCCGACGCGCAGACGCCGGCCATCATCCTCCAGCACTACGCGCGCTTCTCTCCGGCCCAAAAGCGCGACGCGATCGTGACGCTTTCCAGCCGGTCTGCGTCCGCGATGGCCTTGCTCGACGCCGTCGCGGACGGTCGATTGCCCAAGCGGGACCTGAACGCCTTCAACATCCGCCAGATCATCAACCTCAACGACGCAAAGGTGGACGAGCGGCTGCACCAGATCTGGGGCAACGTACGCGGAACGTCCCAAGACAAGCTGCAACTGCTGGCCGCGTACAAGGCGAAGTTCACGCCGGACGTGCTGAAGAAGGCTGACCTCTCCCACGGCCGCCTGCTCTTCAGCCAAACCTGCGGCGTCTGCCACACGCTCTTCGACTCCGGCGGCCAGGTCGGCCCAAACCTCACCGGCGCTCAGCGGTCGAATCTCGATTACCTGCTTGGCAAGGTCCTCGACCCCAGCGCCGTCGTCTCGCCCGATTACCGGATGACGATCGTGCGCACCAAGGACGGCCGCGTGATCAACGGCATCGTCCAGCATGACACCGATTCCACCGTCATCCTCAAAGCCCCCAACGAGACGATCACGGTGCAGAAGGCCGACATCGACAAGCGCAAGGTCTCCGATTCCTCCCTCATGCCCGAAGGCCTGCTCAGCGCCATGAGCGACACCGACGTCCGCGACCTGCTCGCATATCTCGGGAGCGCGAATCAGGTGCCGATGGGGAAGTAGGGCTCAGGGTTCAGGGTTCGGGGTTCAGGTGCGCGGAGTCAGCGTGATCCGTCCTCGCGTAGCGGTCGGACCGCAGATCCACCTGTTCGTCCGTCGGCGCGACGGGTGGACCTTCGGTCCGACCGCTACGCACAGGGTTCATGCTCGCGCCTGAACCCTGAACCCTGAACCCTCCTTGTCCCTCGCTTCAACTTCGCTAGTCTGTACTCACCGAACTGAACCAACGGCGCGCGGAAGGAGCGCGGATGGACGGGATGATTGCCCTGGGGGCGGCCTGCCTGCTGATCCGGCTGGGCCTGACGCTCTATCGCACCGGACTGCTCCGCGCCAAGAACGCGGCGGGCGCGGTGCTGCGCGTCTTCGCTGACCTGTGCGTGTCGACTCTCGCCTTCTGGCTGATCGGCGCCGCGATTCTCGTCCAGACGCACAACCGGGTATTCTCGGTCGATCTGAACACGATCGCGTTCGAGTCGGGCGGCACCGCGGACCTCTTCTTCCTCATGACGGTGATCCTGATCGGCACCGGCGTCGTGGGCGGCGCGCTGGCCGAGCGGACGCGATTCTTCTCCGCCTGGGCCGCGTCGGCCCTCATCGCAGCGATCCTCATTCCGATTGGCGCGAACTGGGCCTGGTCCGGTTGGTTGGCGCACCTCGGGTTCATCGATGCAGCAGGTGCGTCATGGCTTCACCTCGCCCCAGCGGTCTGCGCGCTGGTCGGCGCGATGACAGTCGGCCCCCGATCGGGCAAGTACCATCGCGATGGATCCACGAGCATGATCCCCGGCCACAACATCCCCCTGATCGGCGTCGGCGTCGCCGCGATGCTTGCCGGGTGGGTGCCGTATCTGGCGGGCTGTTTGATCTACACGCACCAAGGCGCCGTGATCGGCCCCGCGGCCGTCAGCGCCCTGCTGGCCGGCGCGGCGGCGGGACTGGCTGCGTTGCTCGTTGGGCATTACCGCTACGGCAAGCCCGACGTCATCCTGACCCTCTTCGGATTCCTCGGCGGCCTGGTCTCGATCACGGCCGGCGCGGGGCGGATCAGCGCGCCATGGGCCGTTCTCATCGGCGCCGTGGCCGGCATTTTGGTGACCTACGCGAGCGTCTGGATCGACCTGATCGCCCACGTCGACGATCCCGTCGGCGCGATCGCCGTCCACGGCGTCGCCGGGGTGTGGGGCACGCTGGCCGCCGGGCTCCTCACGCGCGGCAGCACGCTGCACCGCCTCCATCAGACGGGCGTCCAACTGATCGGCATCGTCGCGATCGGGCTGCTCGCGCTGGTCCTGTCAGGGGTGCTCTTCGCGGTGCTGAAGGCAACCGTCCGCCTCCGCGCCAGCGAAGCCGACGAGTTCGACGGCCTCGACCTCGCCGAGCACGACATCGGGGCTTATCCCGATTTCCAGCAGAACACGATCAAGAGCTATCATCTGCGGGAGGCGTAAGGCATGGAACGTGGAACGCGATGGGAGTTGCCGGTTGTTTGTTGCCAGTTGCCAGAAGGAGGCGGGCAGAGGACAGTATGCAGAAGGCAGAAAGGTGGTACTCTCTGCCCGCTGCCATCTGCCCCCTGCCTACCTCTGTCCCACTGGCAACTGGCAACTCTGTGATCACAACCCGGCATCCGCATACTTTGCCTTCAACTCATCCAGCGAGCTCACGCCAGCGGGGAGTCGGGCTTCTTCGATCAGCATGACGGGGATGCCGTCGCGGACCGGGTAGGCCAGGCCGCCTTCTTCCGCGACGAGGAAATCGCCCTCCGGCCGCAACTTGCTGTGCGTCAGCGGGCAGCGGAGGATCTCGAGCAGTTCGGGGTCGATCGTGGAGGCGTTCTGGTGGGCGGTCATGAATGGCTTCCTAATTCACTTCAACAAGCGCAGGCAATATAGGGCGTCGGCCAGGAGCATGGAAGGGACGCCGCCGGCGCTTTGGGCCTGTTGAAGCTGCAGCGCCTGGAGCATCTGGTCGGCCAGCGGCTGCGCCTCGTGCCGCCAGAGGAACGCCAGCAGCGCCCACGGCTGGGCCGAGGCGTGATCGGGCTGGGTTTCGTTGACGTGGTAATCCGCCGCCTGCATGACCGATGCCGTGACGAGCGCGTCATTCGACTGCGCCGCGTAGCTGGCCGCGGCGTGGAGCAGGACCAGCTCGTGATACCAGCGCGTCTCGGGATTGTCCGAACGCCCGGCCCGAAGCAACGCGCCGCCCGGTTGCTGCCCGGCGCCGAGGCGCCCGAAGCAATCGCTCGCGAGCTCTGCCCAGTGAGGTTCGTCCAACGGTGATGCGAGGGCGTGCAGGGCGAGCGCGCCCCAAACTGCTTCCGTTGCGTCGTCGCCGCGCGAGGCGGGCAGCCCGCCGATGGGCCAGCGAAACGCGCGCACGTCCTGTTCGATGTTCCGGCCCCAGGCGCGCAGCGGTTCGCGCCAGGCCTTCACCGCCCCGTCGTCGATGCAGAGTCGAAACCCCTGCGCCCAGGAGTAGATCAACAAGCCCGGGTAAGCCCGACGGGCGTGGCCGGCGCGATCGAGGACGGTCGTTAGGGTAAGGGGAGGTTCCACGGCCCGAGGACGGGCCGTCTCTCCTGGCGATTGGAAGGTTTCCGATGATTGGATCAGTCGCTCGACGGGTGATCGGAGTTCCGCGCCCGGATGCCCCGTCATGGCCATGGAATAGACGATCCCGCGCTCGACCTGGATCGTGCGATCGTCTTCCCGTTCGGGCGTGAACGCGAACGCGCTGCCCATCGCGGCCCGGATGAGCCGCGTGTAGCGCTGATGTTCTTCGGGGCGAAGGCGGGCCATCGATCTTCAGGTCCATTCGCACAGCGATTCGACGTACGCGGCCGAGCCGTCGCGGAGCCAGCCGTCGAGTTGGGCCTGGTCCTTGAGCTGCTGGCCGCGCGATCTGGGCACGACGACGTAGCCGGTCTTGATCTCCGGCAGGGCGGACATGTCGCCCCAAAGCTTCTCGAATTGCGCTACCGGGAAGACGTCCTCCTGGCCGTGGCCCCATCGCTTCTTGACGTCCTTGAGCGTGATGTACGTCGGCATCTTCGCGCTCATCGCGCGGATGGCGGCGCTCACCTTGTTGGCATCGCTCAGGTCGGCCCGGCTCAACTCGAACGCGGCCAAGACCTGGTCGATGTCGATCCATGTGGTCATCGAGTTGTAGCAGGAGAGTTGGAACTCGTCCTCCTCGCGCGGCATGGCGAGGCCCTCGAGCAGGCGCGGCCGGCCGTTCACGCGGGCCAGCCCGCCGCCGCGGTCGTCGATTCGGCGGTTGATCACCTCGAACGTCAGCGCCGAGCCGCGCCCGATGTGCAGGCCGAGCACGGTCGGATCGACGTCCGCGCCGACCGTGTCGATGTTGTGGAGCATGAGGTACTTGAGGCCCGGCCGCTGGCGGAGCAGCTCGTCGAGCACGCCGTTGCGGAGCAGGTTCGGCACCTCGAACCAGTGGCCGACCGGGTGCAGGCATTGCGACGGCACGTTGTCCGTGTAATCGCTCGCCTCGCCCGCCGCGGTGGCCCAGCCGATGAGCGCGGCGTGCAGGCTCTCCCGCACCTTCTGCTGCTGCTCATCCAGCAACCGCTGCGGCAGCTCTTCCCACGCGAACCGAAGGTCGCGGACCATCGGCACCATGCGAAGCCCGACGGTGCGGCCCTGCGACAACCGCAGCGGCCCCTCGCACCCATAGTTGTTTCGCGCGGCGAGGAACTGCTCGATCGCCTCGTGCGTGAGATAGCTGGTCGCGATCAGGTGAACGAGCGGCACGCCTGCCTGCCGCCCGATCCGGCGGCTCTTGGCCAGGTGAACCTCGAGGAACGTGCGGTGCTTCCCGCCCAGCTTGCAGAACGGGTGCAGCGCCTTGACGACGCCCGCGCCTTGCGTCCACCGGCTGCCGACGCCCGCCGCCAGCGACAGCACGCCGACGGCGCCCTCTTTCAGCGCCGCCCGGCCGAGCGCGGTCCATTCCGGGTTCGAGCCGCTCGTCAGATCATCGACGTCCTGCGGCTCGACGTCCTCGATCGTCGTGCTGGAGGGTAATCGATTCTGCGGGAGCCCCGTCCGGCCGCCCTTGAGTTCCGCCCGGATCTGCTCGTGCTGCTCGCGATCGAAACCATACTTGTCGAGCAGGGCCCCGAGCGTCTGCCCACGTCCTTCCTCTTTGCGCGAGCGGGGGACGAGGCGATCGAACATCGTCTCGACCATGCCGCTCAAATCGGGATTCGTACGGCAGGCGACGCCGAACCGTTCGAGCTCGGCCCGCCGGATCGGCGTGAGCTGCCGCGGGTCGGTCCGCAGCCACTGCGGCGCCATGAACGCGTAATAGTGCGCCGGCAGCAGTGCATCGTCCCCGTGCAGAAGCGTGGCGAACGTGCCGTGCGGATTGATCGCAAAGTCATATACCACCGGCTCCATCGCGAACGGCAACGCGTTCTGCAACTCGCGCTTGGTGGCGCTCATCACGTCCTGCAGGAACTGCTGCGCCTCGGGCTTGCGGCTGGGGGCGAAGATGAACCCCATCCCGCCGCCGGACATCCCGCCCAGCATCCAGAAGCCCCAGAATTCGGGGCCGAATCGCTCCTTCACTCGATTGATCAGCGTTTCGGTGTACAGGTTCGTCGCCCAGGGGATGATCGTCTGAATAGGCTCGAAGAAGTTGCGCGTGGTCGCGGCGCCGATCGCGCGCACGTCGCCCGCCTTCAACGCGGCGAGAATCTGGTCGAGAATCGCGATCGCCTGTTTGCGGCCGGCCCACTCCGCCTCTGAGCGGAGCAGGTATTTCTCCGTGACCATCTCCAGGATCGGCCCGACATTCTGCGCCATCCCGCCGTGGACGAGCACGAGGCTGTTCTGCAACTGCTCGCGCACCTGCGGCGAGGCGTCGTCGGGACCGAGAATCTTGTGCGTCGGCAGCAGCCTTCCGCGGCTGACGCCGTGCTCCGGATCTCCGGATTGCGCGACGGAGCCTTGGATCAGCTTCATGCCCGGCCAGACGCCCCCGGAGTCCTGCCAGCCGCCCCCGGATCCACCGATCCATTCGCCCAGGATCGCGCGGCCCGCGACGAGCCGCCGCTCGTCTTCGCGCAGTTCGCCGGTGAGCGACTTGGCCTGCGACGTCGCCCGCATGCACACCGAGATCAGCGCGCCCAGCAGGTTGGTAGAAACCGCAAGCCGCGAGCCCTTGGGAATGTTATTGACGCTGCTGACGATCTCCAGCCCCAGCCCCGGCCCGACGACCTGCGCGAGCAACTCGGCCAGGCTGCGCCCAGACCCTTCGATCCCCGGCGGGATGATGCCGGAGGCGATCACCGCGGCTTTCAGAAGGCCGAGGTAATCCTTGGCGAAGTCGAACATGTCCGGCAGGTTCGTGACGTCGGTCCGCGCGCCCAGGTCCACGCTCACGAGCCGCACCACCGGCTCGTCGATCACGCGCAGGTACGCCTCGACCGGCGGCTTGGGCGCCTTGTCGCGGCCGCGAACCGCCAGATCGATCGACACGTTCAACACCCGCGCGCCCTGCGGGAAGTCCATCCCCAGGAAAAAAATGTCGCTCCACGCGCTGTGCGTCAGGTCCATCCGCACGGGCGTCTTTTCCGCCAGAATCGGGAACGATCCATCCACTTCCGAGCGTTGCAACAACTCGGGCCGGATCCGCAAGGGTTGGTCGGCAGGGTGCCCGACGCGGAACATCCATTGATTGCCGCGCACGCTGCGCACGCTCCGGCGCACCTGGTTCGCAAGGGTCTGGAAGCCGAGGTCGTGATACGCGGCCGCCAGCGCGCTTGAGATCGGGTCGCTTGGCCCGTTTTGCTTTAGCTCAGAGAGAAACGACTCGATCGCCTCCTCGAACCGCCGGCTGAGCAGATGGTTATACCCCTCGAACGGCACGTTTCCCTTCGTCGGATAGCCCGCCTTCGTTGGCAGATGGAAGCGGTGGATCGCGTACAAGAAAAACAGGGCGCGCACCCGCTCGTACAGGTTCTCGCTCTTCCGCCGGAACCGCTCCAACCCCGCGCACTCGGCGAGCAGCCGCTCGACCGAAGCATGTCGACAAAACGCGTCCAACGACGCGTCGCGAACCTTCGGGTCGTCTGACGTGATGATCTTGATCAGCTCAGTAGACATAAGAAAAGCGATGCGCCGCCAAGACGCCAAGGCCGCGAAGAAGACAGAATGCAAAGTTCAAAGCGGGCAATGCAAAGCTCAGATTGAAAAGGCGTTGAGCCGACTTCCTGGCTTCGCATTTTCCATTGCTCTCTCTTGCATTCCTTGGCGCTCTTGGCGTCTTGGCGGCCGCATTGGTATTCATTCAAACCATCGCCGCGGCGATGGCCGCGTCGGCGCGGGCGTCGCGGCTCGCGAGGAGTTCGACCATTTGGGCGAGGATCTCGTCGCGGTCGTTGCCGTCGAGGGCGAGGGCGAGTTGGGCGACGAGCAGGCCGTACTTGACGCCGATGTTGTACCGCACGCCGTGGACCTCGTGGGCGAGGTAGCGCTCCTTCTGCGCCAGCGCCGCCAGCGCAGGCGAGAGCTGGATGCTCTGCCCGTCGCGGGGCCGGCCGATCTGCTCTTCGAGCAGTCCCATCACGGTCGGCGTCAGCACGTGCATGCCGAAGAAGCACAGGTAATGTCCCTGCCGCAGCCCCGGCACGATCAGCCGCTGCTCGGCCTCGGTGGGCGTGGGCTTCTCCAATACCTCCTCGACCTCATACAGCCGGTTCCGTCCCGGCACCCGCCGGCCGCCGATCGCGCCGTAGTGCGTCAGCACGCTCTCCCGCGTGCTCTGCACGCCGGAGACCGAGCAGCTCTCGGTCTCCGCGATCTGCACGAGCTGCCGCGCGCACCGGCTCGCCTCCCGGCTGATGTACAGGTGATCGCTCACCAGGTGCAGGAACGGATCATTCCCCACAAACGGCTTTGCGCAGTGCAGCGCATGCCCGTACCCCCGGGGGGATTCCTGCTCGACAAAATGCAGCCGCGATGCAAGGTCGCCCGCCGCGGCGGCATATGCGGCCTGATCGCCCGGCCGCACGACGATACACACCTCGTCGACGCCGCTGCTGATCGCCTCCTCCAGGATGATCCGCAACGCCGACTTCTGCACCCCGTCGCGGTCGACGAGCGTCTGCAACGGCAACCCGTTCTGCCCCCGCGCCGCGGCGGTGATGACTGCTTTCCTGATGCGCATGAACAAGCCACTCCTCTTGGTCCGCCGAAGGATGACATGCCGGGCGCGGGTGTGTCAATGCGGGAGAAAGCGGGCAGAGGGCGGCAGGCAGAAGGCAGAACAATCAACCCGCAACCTCCGAGGTCCCGCCCGAGGGCGATGTTCAAGTCGTAAACGGATCGACAACCCGGACGCCCGCATTTTGGAAGTCACGAACGTTTCTTGTCGCCATAGTTAGGTCGTGGACCAGCGCCGTGGCCGCGATCAAGCTGTCCTTGATGGGCATCGCCTTGCCGGCGGCACGGAGGCCTCCAAGGAGTTCGGCCCAGCGCAGCCCGTTAGCCGCGGTCCAGTTGAGACAGTGAATCTTCCCAACGCCCTCATCGAACCACTGTTCCAGCCGCTTGCGGCGGGCGCCGCGGGGGAGCAGCAGGATCCCAAATCGGATCTCGCCCAGAATGATCGGATCGATGGCAATCTCCGCTTCCTGATCGCGGAGCCATCGGACGACGTTCGGCTGCGGCGCCGGTTTGGTCAGCTCGCTGACGACGTTCGCATCAACCAGATAGGTCACAAGGTGTCCGTGGATTCGGATTCGATCGGCACGAAATACCCCTTCTCGGGGCATGCCAGCAGCCAGTCGACGACGCCCTCGTTGCGGGGCGGCTCGCGGCGAATCAACCGGTACTCCCCACGGCCGATCCGCTGGATCTCAAACTCCTGACCGGTTTCGATCTGGTCCTCCTGACGGATCTCCGCCGGCAAAACGATCTGGCCCTTGCTGGATATACGGGTGGTCACGAGAGGTAAGATAGTGTCTTACCCGGACTCGGTCAATCCGGCAGCGAGCGGGAAAGCGGCCGTCGGCGCCGCTGCCGGATGCGCGGAGTGTCCGCTCGGTGTGTGCCCCGGTACCCCTGGGTGGACCCCACCCCTTTCGCGCTCTTGCACGATCATGCGGGCGCCTCGGCCGCCGCTTGGAGCAGTCGCCAGACGGAGGTGTGGCCGCCCTTGAGGCGTTTCTTCTCGGCCGGCCTGGGGCGGGGCTTTTTGTCGGCGGCCTTGATCC
>DASXMX010000380.1:0-4671 GCA_036495445.1 Tepidisphaeraceae bacterium | reverse complement strand
ATCGCCAGCACGGGTTAAAAACCCGTGTCACGAGGAAAGCCATTCGCGTCCACTTGCGGACCGATTCTTCCCGCTGCTACGTCGCGAGTTGCCCCTCGAGAAACGTGAGCTGTTCCGCCACATCCTTGTCGGTCTTCACGTCGTTGTCGATCGTGCGGACGGCGTGGAGGACGGTGGTGTGGTCGCGGCCGCCGAAGTATCCGCCGATCTCTTCGAGGCTGTAGCGGGTGTGGCGGCGGGCGAGGAACATGCAGACCTGCCGCGGGAACGCGATGCTCTTGTGGCGCTTCTTGCTCTGCAGGTCGCTGAGCCGGACGTTGTAGTACTTGGTAACGGCGTCGAAGATCTGCTGGATCGTGATCCGCCGCTGGTCGGCCGGGGCCGAGTCGCCGAGGGCCGCCTTCGCCAGGTCGAGGTCGATGCGGCCTTCCTGCAGCATCGCCATCCCTTGCACCTTCGTGATCGCGCCTTCCAACTCACGCGTGTTGTTCTCGACGCGCGACGCGATGTAGCAGACGACTTCCTCGGGCAACTGCAGGCCGCGCATCCGGGCCTTCTTCTTCAGGATCGCCAGCCGCGTCTCGTAGCATGGCTTTTCGATCCGCGCGACCAGGCCCCAGTTGAACCGGCTGATCAGCCGCTCTTCCAACTCGGGGATCTCGCTCGGCGAGCAGTCGGCCGACAGGATGATCTGCTTATGTTGTTGATAGAGTGTGTTGAAGGTGTGGAAAAACTCTTCCTGCGTCCGGTCGTGCCCGGCCAGGAAGTGGATGTCGTCAATCACCAGCAAATCGACGTGGCGATAGCGATGGCGGAACTGGTGCATCTCGCCAGTCTCAACCGCGAGGATGAACTGGTTGATGAACGAGTCGCACGACAGGTAGAGGATCCGCGCGTCCGGCGTTTTCTCGAGCACCTTCTGCGAGACCGCCTGAAGCAGGTGCGTCTTGCCGAGGCCCACCCCGCCGTGGATGAACAGGGGGTTGTAGGCCTGGCCCGGCTGGTCCGCGACGGCCACCGCCGCCGCGTGCGACAGGCGGTTGCACGGGCCGGTCACGAAATTCTCGAACAAGTAATCCGGATTAAGCGGGAGCGGCTGATCCCCCTCGTTGAACACACCGCCCCGCGGCAGGTTGTTGCAGTGGAAGCTGACCGCGACCAGCCGGCCCGTCACCGTCTGCGCCGCCGCCGTAAACGGCTGCTGGCATTGGCCCTGGCAGAAATTCAATTGTGCCGGCGTGCCGACGGTGACCTGGATGACCCCGTTGGTGAGTTGCCGGGCCACCATCTCGTCGAACCAAACGCGGTTCAGCCCCGGATGCTGGATACGGACCTGCTGCAGGATGCGATTCCAGATCGTCGGGTCCAATGCGGCAGGTTCGGCCGCGCGGCGTACAGCCTCGCGCGGCAAAGGCGAGTGGGTCGTTAGCATGGCGAGTCAGCCGTCAATGGGTCAGACGGCCCCGTTGGGTCTTCGGTCTACGGCCTTAAACAGCAAGTCGGAAGTGAAACGACTTCAGCTCCCTTCCACGAACGCGTGTGGCTGGGCACTGTAGTGTTCGAACCGCCCGTTCACAAAACATTTTTTCGTCGACAACATATTCGGCTCGGCAAAACTGTCGCCACGTAGCATCGGCTTACACAGGGCAAGCAAAACAGAATTCCGGCGGCGCGTTTTCGCGCTGCCCCCGCTTGCCCGCGATCATTGTCCGATTCGACCGCGGCGTCGATCTACAAATTTTTTAAAGGAACGGGAAGGCCCAACTCGGCAAGCACCTGTTTCAGGTCGCTCCATACCGCCGCTCGTGCCTGATACGTCGGGTTCCGCAACACGTAGGCGGGGTGGTACGTCGGCATTAATTTGATCCCGCGCCAACTCTGCCACGACCCGCGGAGCTTGCCCATCGACAGCTTGGTCTGCAGCATGTACTGTGTCGCCGGCAGGCCGAGCGTGACGATCACCCCCGGCCGCACGATCTCGAGCTGCCGCACGAGATACGGCGTGCACGTCGCCACTTCATCCGGCGCGGGGACGCGATTGCCGGGGGGGCGGCATTTCACAATGTTCGCAATCATCACCTGCTCGCGCTTGAGCCCCATGCCGGCGATCATCTTGTTGAGCAGTTCGCCGGCGCGGCCGACGAACGGGCGGCCGGTCTGGTCTTCGGTTTCGCCCGGGCCTTCGCCGATGAAGAAGATCTGCGCGTCGGCGTCCCCTTCGCCGAAGACGGTGTGCGTGCGGGTCTCGCACAGGCGGCACTTCGTGCAGCCACGGACCTCGTTCTCGTCCATCGCGATCAGCCGCCGGCGCTTCTGGTCCGCTGAGAGAACCGGCGCGGTGAACGGCGCATCGGTCGGCAACGGCATCAGTCCTTCGGACTTTGCCGCCGCGACTTCATTCCCCGCACCATAACGGGTCTTGGGCGGAACGGCCTGTGCCAACGACTTGGCCGGCAACTTCGGCTGCGGCGGCTCGCGCCGCGGATCCGCCGCCGCCTGCGGTTGCGCCACCGCAGGTTCCTCCGCCTCCGGTGCGCTTCCCTCCGGATTGGCATGCCCCGCCGCGCCCGGCACCGCGTTCAGTCCCATCGCCCGCTCGCTGCGGAGATACAGCCGCATTCGCGCCTTGCTTTGCTCGTCCATGGCTCACCTCAGCAATCCGCACGATGCGGCCCGGCGTCGCGCTCGACGCAAAACGTTTGCGCGACGCTTCCGATAAACGTAGGCTTCCGGACGCGATCGTCAAACCCAGTGCGTCGGCCCGAAGGCGAGGCATTCGAACGGGCGCAGTTCGCGGAGGCGGCCGAGTTGGGCGCGCGCGCCGCCGTACCGGGGCGATTCGGAGGAGAAGATTGCCTGGGCGGCGCCGACCGACTCAGGGAGCGGCTGGGGCTCGGGGGAGAAGTTGAAGCAGGCGCGCAGGACGCCGGAGACGTCGGATCGCGCGCCGCGGATCAATTCGATGACCGGGCCGGTTTCGGGATGCGGCATGAGCCGCGCCCGGCGGTTGATGAAATCGCGCAGCGCGGGCCACCGGCGGCGGGCCGCGAGCAAATCGGCATACAGCCGCCGCATCCCGGCTTGGGGCGTGCCGTCGGGCCACGACCAGGTCAGCTTCGCCGACGCGAACGTCGCCTCGACTTGCGCGTCCGGCACCTCGTCGGCCGGCTCCACGAAATGGGCGAACTCGCGCTTGCGCCCCTCGCGCACGGCCTGGATCAGTTCCTTCCCGCAAAACGAGCAGAAGAACGGGAACGGCCGCGTCTCGGCGTATTCCTCGCCCATGAACAGCAGTGGCAGGTATGGCGACAACAGCAGCAGGCTCGCGGCCAGCCGCTGCTGCGCGGGATTCTGGAGGAGCGTCGTCAGGCGGTCGCCCTTGGCGCGGTTTCCGATCTGGTCGTGGTTCTGGATGCAGACGACGAACCGGTCGCCGGGGATCCCGTCGGGCGGCGCGCCGTGCCGACGGCCGCGATGCGCGCTGAAATGCCCGGCATAGACGAACGGCGCCTCCAGCGCGCGGGCGAGTTGCTTGAGGCTACCGAAGTCGGAGTAATACCCGCGGCGCTCGCCCGTCAGCAGCGAATGGGCGGCGTGGTGGAAATCGTCGCTCCACTGCGCGTCGAGCCCGTGGCCGCCCCGCTCGACCGACGCGATGACCTTCGGATCATTGAGATCGCTCTCGGCCACAATGTGGATGAACCGGCCGGTCCGCTCCGCCACGTCGTCGGCAACCTCGCGGATCTCACGGAGGAGGTGCTTTGCGCCCATGTCGTAGATCGCATGGATCGCATCGAGCCGAAGGCCGTCGAGGTGGAACTCGTCGAGCCACATGCGGACGTTGTCGAGTACGAACCGGCGGACCGGGTCGCTGCCGCGCTGATCGTAATTGATCGCCCGGCCCCAGGGCGTCTTGTACTCGTCGGTGAAGTAGGTGCCGAATTCGTCGAGGTAATTGCCCTCGGGGCCGTAGTGGTTGTAGACGACATCGAGAACGACCGCGAGCCCGGCGCCGTGGGCCGCGTCGACGAGTTTGGCCAGGCCCTGCGGCCCGCCGTAGGTGTTCTGCGCCGCGTACGGCAGCACGCCGTCGTAGCCCCAGTTGCGGGAGCCGGGGAACTGGCCGACGGGCATCAGTTCGATCGCGGTGACGCCGAGGTCTTTCAACTCCGCGAGTCGCGTGACGATCGCTTCGAACGTCCCCTCGGGCGTGAACGTGCCGACGTGAAGCTCGTAGAAGACCAGCGACTCGCGGCGGACGCCGCGCCAATACCGGTCGGTCCACGCGAACCGCTCCGGCCGGACGACCGCCGACGGACCGGGAATGCCTTCCGGCTGCCAGAGCGAGCACGGGTCCGGACGATCCTCGCCGCCGTCGAGGCGATAGACGTACCGTTGTCCCTCCGGCACGTCGCCCTCGGCGTGCGCGAAGAACCCGCCGGTTTGATCGCGCATCGCCACACCGCGACGATTGTTCCCGTCGATCAGGACCAACTCGACCGCCCCGGCCTTGGGCGCCCAAACGCGCCACTCGATCGATTCATCCGACAGCGCCACCGCGCCGCATCGTCGTACTCGCGTCTCGTTCATGACGCTCAGAGCTTATGCGTTGTTGTGGGCACCGGGGAACTCGGGTTTCCCGTACCACGGGAGGGCGAGGCTCCTGCCGAG
>DASXMX010000379.1:0-3910 GCA_036495445.1 Tepidisphaeraceae bacterium | reverse complement strand
GGGTCATGCCGGCCGCGCGGGTGAAACAACTGGGAACACAAACCACCGCCCGGCCGGGCGCGGAACAACTCGCGGGGCTGGAGTCGAACCAGCGGATTTCGCGTTCAAAGCGCGACGTCTGTACCGTCACAGACTGCCCGCGAATTTGTGGAGCAGAGACGCGGGGACGCGGGGACACGGAGACGCGGTGAAAGGACCAATCCGCCTTTTCTCCGCGTCCCCCTGTCTCCGCGTCCCCGCGTCCTCGCCGCGTGCCACGCGGCGAACCAGCCCGATGCGGGAATTGAACCCGCGACGCGACGCTGGCGACGTCGGATGATGCCACTTCACCAATCGGGCGCAACACAAAGGCCCCGAAGCCTGGGGGTGCCGGGCTGCGGGGCCTTGAGGATCGTGTTAGATCGATCGCAACAGGTCACCCGGCTCCGGCGCGCAGGTCAGCTCCGCCTTGCCGGCCTTGGCCGGAGGCGAAGGTGTCTGCGAACTGGAATCCGGTGACGAAGGTCATGGGAGGTTCCCCGGGCCAATACATCCTGCCGCGGTCGGGTTATTCCGATCGCAGGCGGTCACGAACGAGACGGCGGCGTCGGGCAGGATCTGACGCACGACGAAGAGAAAACCGTCCCCGTCCCGGTTTCCGGTCCCGTCCCGGTGCCGGTCCCCCTTGGATTCCGGCAACACAAAAACAAAAGCGCCGCCAAGACGCCAAGGACGCCAAGAAGAGGAAAAACTTGCGCGCTTTTCTCGTCTTGGCGTCCTTGGCGTCTTGGCGGCCGCATTTTCTCCGCCGGCGCGGGCTAAAGCAGCTCGCCGGTGAGCAGCTTTAATGCGTGAGGACCCGCCCGCCGTCTTCGACGGTGGCGGGGAAGGATTCCTCGAAGTTGTAGCCCGACTCGCCGTGCTGGGTGATGTCGAGGCCGTCGAACTCGTCGGACTCGCTGAGCCGCAGGCCGCGGCACAGGGCCTTGGTGATCTTCAGGATGACGAACGTGCCGAGGGCGGCGATGCCCCAGGCGAGCGCGGTCACCGCGAGCTGGGCGAGGACCTGGCCCGGGTGCCCGTCGACCAGGCCGCGGCCGTTGGCGGCCTCGTTGACCCAGTGGGTGGCGAAGACGCCGGTCAGGATCGCGCCGATCGTCCCGCCGATGCCGTGGACGCCGAAGGCGTCGAGCGAGTCGTCGTACCCGAAGAAGTGCTTCATGCTGGTGGCGGTGTAGAAGCAGACGGCGCCGCCAATCGCGCCCATGAGCAGCGCGTACATCGGCGAGGTGAACCCGCTGGCCGGCGTGATGACGACGAGCCCGGCCACCGCGCCGGAGATCGCGCCCAGCATGGTCGGCTTGCCCGTGGTGATCCATTCGACCAGCAACCACCCAAGCGTCGCCGATGCGGCGGCGAAGTGCGTCGCGACGAACGCGCTGGCGGCCGTCCCGTTCGCCTGCAGGGCGCTGCCCGCGTTGAAGCCGAACCAGCCGACCCACAGCAGCCCCGCGCCGATCACGCTCAGCACCACGCTGTGCGGCGGCATCGGGACGCGGCCGTAGCCGCGGCGCTTGCCCAGCACCAGCGCGCAGACCAGCGCCGACACGCCCGAGCTGACGTGCACGACCGTCCCCCCGGCAAAGTCCAGCGCGGGCATCAGCCCGTGGTTGCTCGGGTCCGGCACGCCCCAGTTAAACAGGCCGCCCTTGCCCCAGACCATGTGGGCCAGCGGGCAGTAGACGCCCAGCAGCCAGAGGATCGAGAAGATCAGCATCGCGCTGAACTTCATCCGCTCGGCATACGCGCCGCAGATCAGGGCCGGCGTGATCACCGCGAACATGCACTGATACACCATCCAGTTCAGGTGCGGGATCGTGCCGGCGTATTCGCACGGGTTGATCCCCACCTCGCGCATGAAGGCGAAGCGGAACCCGCCGGTGACCGGGTTGCCGGCGTCGAACGCGAGGCTGTACCCGACGATCGCCCAGACGACGGTGACGACCGCCATCAGGATGAAGCTCTGCATCATCGTGCCGAGCACGTTCTTCCGACGGACCAAGCCGCTGTAGAACAGGGCCAGGCCTGGCCCGGTCATCATCAGCACCAGGGCCGAGGCCGTGAGCATCCAGGCGGTGTCGCCGGCGCTCACGTTCCTGGCGTCGGGATCGATGTGGATCGCGCGCGGCGCTGCCGCCTCCGCATGGGCGGCGGGCGCGGCAAGCAACACGACAAACAAGAGACAGACCAGCAGCGCCGACACCCGCGCGGGTGTCCAACGAGTCAGGCGCATCGGTTGGTTCCTCCTCTGCTGCGGCGCGGTTGGTTGGTCGCTCCGCGGGGGAGAACTGTACGCATCCCCCTCCCGCTTGCAAGCCGTGTGCACGGGCACCTTGTCAGGTAAATCCATGAAAGATTCGGCGGGTCCTTCTCCCACCCCCGGCACTCCGGGTGAGGGGCTGGGGAGGGGGCGGTGTAGCGGAACTCACCGCCCTGCCACCTCCCTAACCCTCCCCCGAAATACCGGGGGAGGGGAATGAGGGGCGGCCGCCCAATGCGCCTTGTCGGGTCGTCATGGACGGGCACGGCGGGCGGGCAGGAAAACGTGGGCGCGGACGCGGCAGCACGTTATAAGTCGAAATGAATGGGCGACCCGTTCACGTTCCTCGAGCCCGGCCCGCTGGAAGACGGCGAGTTGGCGTTGACGCTCGCCACCCGGCAGAACGCCGAGGAGTCGATCTGGGGAGTGCCGGCGTACATCTTCCACATGCGGCTGCTTCCCGGGCATCAAAAGCTCGGGCGGATCACGCTCCGGGCGGCGGACTCGGATTGGGTCGTGCGGTACACCGGGCATGTCGGGTATGCGGTGGACGAGCCGTTCCGCGGCCGCGGCTACGCCGAACGGGGCTGCCGGCTGCTGCTGCCGTTCGTCAAACGGCACGGGTGGGCCGAACTCTGGATCACCTGCGGCCCCGACAACCCCGCCAGCCGCCGCACCCTTGAACGACTCGGCGCGGAATGGGTCGAGACCGTGGACGTGCCGCCGGATTACCCGCTGGCCGCCGGAGTCGTGCGGCAGAAGTGCAGGTATCGATTGAAACTGTAGAGACGCGTTGGCCGGGTGGCATGGGCATGTACTCATGCCCGTGGCATCCCGCTCGAAAAGAATCACAGAGAGCACGGAGGACACAGAGGGCACAGAGAGGAGAAACAGATCCCGAGAGGTCTGGATCCAAGCAAATCTCAACCGCCAACGCAACGAGGCTCGCGCGATCGGCGAATGACAACCACTCTTGTTTTCCTCTGTGCTCTCTGTGTCCTCCGTGTCCTCTGTGTCCTCTGTGATTGCATTTTAGAAATGCCACGGGCATGAGTACATGCCCATGCCACCCATGAACCCTGGAGATCCCGAGCATCCGCTCAAGGTCCATGGACTGACAGCTTCTGGATCGCGAGCTTCGTCGGTGGGAACTCGGCGAGCTGGTCGAGCGGGGACTTGCCCCAGGTGGTGCTGAGATAGCCCACGATCAGCGGGCTTTTGAGCGCGAGCGACGCGTCGATCAGCGCCTCGGCGGCGTTCACGTCATGCCAGCCGCAAGGCCAGACGCGCAAGCCCTTGCCGGTGAGGTAGGCCAGCGACGGGAACGAGTGCCCCTCGTAATGCCAGTCGCACAGGACGATGTCGTGCGGGATGCGGGCGACCGCGGGGGCGGTGCCGTTGGTGGCGGCTTCCCACTTCGAATAGTGCATCGCTTTGGCATCCAGCAACCGGTCGGCCCACATGAACATCTCGACCTTCCGCTCGCGGACGAGATGGTCGTGCAGCGCGTTCACCTGGGCGGCGAACAGTTCCGCGTGGTCATGCCCTTTGCATCGGGGACAGTCCGCGTCGCCGAGGATGAAGACCTCGTCCATGCCAACGTGGAAGGCG
>DASXMX010000378.1:0-4307 GCA_036495445.1 Tepidisphaeraceae bacterium | reverse complement strand
CCCATGCCACCCAACGACGGATCCCTGGCTGACCCGCGGATCCCGGCCTGTGCCGGCGTTCGGTTTGACCCTGCCCCGCTCCCCGGCTAAAAAAACCCGTTCTATGTCGGAACAGTCCACGGGCGACGAATCGCTGGAATCGCTGCGGAAGCAGATCGACGAGTACGACGCGCAGATCGTCGACCTGCTCAACGCCCGCGCCCGCGTGGTCGTGCAGATCGGCCACCTGAAGCAGCAGAATAATTCCCCCATCTACGCCCCCGACCGCGAGAAGATGGTGCTGGACAAGGTGCGGAGCCTCAACCACGGCCCGCTGCCGGACCGGTGCCTGGAAGCGGTCTATCGCGAGTTGATGAGCGGCTCGTTCGCGCTGGAAAAGCCGCTCCGCATCGGGTTCCTCGGGCCGGAGGGGACGTTTTCGCATCAGGCTTCGGTCCAGAAGTTCGGCAGCAGCGTGACGCACGTGCCGCTGGCGGACATCCCGTCGGTCTTCGACGAGGTCGTCCGCGGCCATATCGATTACGGCCTCGTCCCGGTCGAAAACAGCCTGCACGGAGGCGTCGTCGATACCCTGGACGCCTTCCTGCAAAGCTCGGCGAAGATCTGCGCGGAAGTGAAGGTGACGATCCACCATTTCCTGCTGTCGCGCGTCCCGTGGGCGGAGGTGAAGCAGGTCTATTCGAAGCCCGAGGTGTTCAGCCAGTGCCGCAAGTGGCTGGCGGCGATGGCCAAGGACCGTGACGTGCAGGCGGCGGCGAGCACGAGCAAGGCCGCCGAGATGGCCGCCCAGCAGCCGGGCGTCGCCGCCATCGGATCGAAACTCGCGGGCACGCTCCACGGGCTGCGGGTTTTGTTCGAGAATATCGAGGACGACCCGGACAACGAGACGCGGTTCTTCGTCATCGGCCGCGAGGGGGCGCGACGAACGGGAGATGACAAAACCGCAATCATGTTCACCACAGCCCACAAGCCGGGCGCGTTGGCCGAGGTGCTCGACGTCTTCAAAGAGAACGGAATTAATCTGACAGATATTGAGAAACGCCCCAGCAAGAAGGTAAACTGGGAGTATTACTTCTTCATCGACGCTCAGGGCCACCAGGACGACCCGGCGATGAAGAAAGCGATCGCCGAGGCCAGGCAGCACTGCCTGCAACTCACCGTCCTCGGCAGCTACCCGCGGGCGACGGAAGTGCTCTGATCGCCACGAGCCTACGCCACGCCCGCCCTCGCGCGGAGGAGCGCCCGGCCATGAGCCGTCTGGCGACTCATCACGGCGGTGGCATGATCGTGCTCCTGACGATGCTGTCGGGAGTCGAGGGGTTGGGTTATCTCCTGACCAAAACCGAAGCCCACCTGCCGCTCTGGTCGCTGGCCATCCCCCCAACGCTGGTCCTGATCACCATGGCGTTGCCCGGCTCAGCCGATTGTGTCGAAGCGAAGCATCGGCTCGAGCGAGCGTTTGGCGAATCACTCGATTACCCGATCCTGACCCGATGCGATTGCGTTGAAAGGGAAGCCAACCTTACCGTGGGCGAACTCCATGACCGCATCTGCTGCCAACTCCAGGAACACGGCAAGCCGGTCCCCTGCAGCAGTTGGCACCGCGTGCAACACGCGCTCGCCGAGGCCACGGGGTGCCCGCCCAATTGCATTTGCCGGAAGGATTCAGTGCGCAAGGTGCTCCATCACCAATGAAAGGGTGGCAATGCATGCGTTGAATGAAATGCATTGCAAATTGCAATACATCACCATTATTTGCCTTGCTTCCCCGCCCCCGCCTGCGCCGCCTCCCCGCCCTTGGCGGCCGGGACGCGGAACATCGTCTGGCAGTGCTGGCAGCGGACGAGCTTCCCCCGCACTTCCTCCGGAACGGAAAGGAACTTTCGGCACTTGAGGCTGGGACAGATCAACTGCACGGCCATACGCGGGCTCTCCCCCGCTATTATCGGAGCACCGGACAGCAAGGCTTGAATCGCGCCGTCGCGTCCGTTTGTAGGGGCGAACCTCGTGTTCACCCTCGTCTCTTCCACAGTCGAAGACGGGCGAATACACGATTCGCCCCGACGAAACCGGGCGAACACAAGGTTCGCCCCTACCTACCCGACGACACGGGCTGAGTTGCAGGCACATTCGACGCATCCTCCCCCAGCGCCGCCCGCAAATCCCCGGGCAGGTCCCCCACCGCGAGCTGCGGGTCGCGGCGATACGGGTTGTAAAGCGGATCCCCAATGCACGTCTGCATCCAGCTCGACCACGGCACCGTCCGCCAGTACACCTCGGCCAGCGTCAGGCGGCCGGTCAGCAAGAGCGGGACGAACTCATCGGGCAGCGGGAAAGACTGCAGGTACGGCTCGGCGACCGGGCCGAGCGTCCCCACGACGCCATCGCTTAGCAGGCCGCGCACCCACCCGTGCTCGCGCCAGGCGCGGAGGCTCACGAGTTCGGAACTCGCCACGTGGTACCCCACCGCCCCGGGGCTGAACGAGCCGGGAGGCACGTAGTTCCGCAGGCTGTACCAGCCGCAGTAGACTGCGATGTACTTCAGCGAGTGCTCCGGGATCAATGCTTCGGTGTTCTCGAACGTGACCTGGAGCTTGGTTTTCGCCCGCAAAAACGCGGCGAGTTTCTGGAGGTGCTGGTCGTACTGGGCGTAGGGGTCATTGCCAGTCTTTCCGCGCGCGTCGATGGCAATCTGCCCGCGAAGGCCTTCATTCTCGACCTTGATCGAGGTGAGGATCAGGTCGCGCACGACCGGGATCGACGGCCCGTCCAGTCGCGTGACCATGAGGGTGACCGGCGGCTGGCCGGGCCGCTTGCGCCAGGCTTCCCGCACGCGCCATTCGAGCGGATTGACCACCCACCGTGCCCGCGCGTAGCCCTGCCACCAGAGGAGGCTCAACTCGCTGTCGAGGGCCGATTCGCTCTGGTCGACGTCGAGGGACTTGAGCTGCCCCGTCACGACGAACGCATACCCGAAGAGCCCGAGGTTGTCCCGCGCGATGGCACGGGCCGTCGCCCGGTCGGCGGCCGTTGCGGTGTCGGTTTGCCGCGCGGCGATCTGTCGCTCGGCGTCGGCGAGCCGCCCCTGGGCGGCGGCGACGTCCTGCCGCGTCGGGGGGGCGGGCGAAAACAGGGCGATCGACGGCTGCGTCATGAGCAGCGTGGTCCGGTCCACGCCGAGCATCCGGCCCAGCACCGACACGATTTGCGAATACCGCGCCGCCCGCGCCGCCGGGTCCTTCATCCCCGGCATCGCCTTCACGATCACCGGGGTCGCCGCATCGAGCCGCTTGCCCAGGCTGATCACGTCGTCGCCCTGCAGCGGCTTGTAGGTCGGATCGACCTCCGTCGCGGATTTCTCGATCGCGGCGACGCCCTGCGCGATGGCGGCCTGCGCGTCGGCCAGGTCGCGCGGGAGCTGCGCGGCCTCACCTTTCTCCTGGGCCGTGAGCTGCCGCCGGCCGATCCGCAACGGCATGCCCCAAAACGTCACAAGGCATTTAATGCGGTCGTTCAACTTGTTGCGCGTCAGGAACTCGCGGATCGGCCCGGCGACCCGCGGCTCGTACGCGTCGAAGGGCATCTCCTCGGCAGGGTTGGACGGCACGCCCGGGTCCAGATCGATCGCGATGATCCGCCCGTCGGGGATGTGCCGCTCGTGGGCGTACAGTTCCGCCAAAGTCCGGCTCTCGGGCACGTTCGCGTTGACGACCAGCGCGATCGCATCCGGCTCCAGCGCGAACGCCGGAACCGCGAACAGCAGGAGGGCCAGCAGGGGCAGGAAAATCCGACCGCGGCGCCCAAGGGGAGACATGGAAAGCTCGCAATGAACGAAGCCCAGGTGACCAACATTTACGACGCGAACGGCGTGCCCGTGGCGTTCGGCGGCGCCTGCCCGCCGGGCGGCTGCCCCTGCTCGGTCAGGTTCTGCAACTGCTTCTGCGCCTCTTCGATCCGGTCGCACAGCGCCTTGAGTTGCACGACCGACTCCGGCGAGCCCCACATCAGCACCCAGTCGACGTGCCAGTTGCACCGGTCGAACGTGCAGTCCTTCAGGTAGTAGATCGTCTCGCGCAGCACCAGCGTGCAGTCGACGAACGTGCAGTTCACGAACGCCTGCCCGCTGATGTACACGGTCTGGTTTTGAAACCGGGCCCCCTCATGTTTGGTCAAAAGCATTACGCGCCTCCGCTGTGCGGTTGGGGCCGCGACCCGGTGGTGCGGCTGAAAAGTATTTAACCCTTTCGCCGCTAGGCGGCAAATGCAGAGGGTATAATTCCCTTTGCAGGCGTGATCTTCCGATAGAA
>DASXMX010000377.1:0-2574 GCA_036495445.1 Tepidisphaeraceae bacterium | reverse complement strand
GGTGTTCATCGCGTAGTAGTCGCGGACGGGCAGCGTTGAGGCCGCGATCAGCGCGACGACGCCGACGAGTCCTTCCATCAGCATCGCGCCGTACCCGATCGTCCGCGCGTCGCTCTCGCGCTTGACCATCTTGGGCGTCGTGCCGCTGCTGACCAGGGCGTGGAACCCGCTGATCGCGCCGCACATGATGGTGATGAACAGGAACGGGAAGATGTTGGCCGGCACGATCGGCCCGCCGTGGAGGAACGTGCGGTTGAGCGGCGGCGCCTGCATCGCCGGGTTGGCCAGGATCACGCCGCCCACGAGGACGGCGATCGTCCCAATTTTGAGGAAGCTGCTGATGTAATCCCGCGGCACCAGCAGCACCCACACCGGCAGCACCGCCGCGGCGAACCCGTAGATCGCCATCGCCACGATGACGGTCGTGCTCTGCAGGTTGAAGGCCTGATCGAGCGCCGCGTTGCTGCGGATCCATGCCCCGGCGAAGGTCGCGACGAGCGTGAGCGTGCCGCCGATGATCGAAGCTTCGATGATTCGCCCCTTGCGCAGGCGGTACATGTAAAACCCGACGAACAGCGCGATCGGGATCGTGCAGGCGATCGTGAACGTGCCCCAACTGCTGCCTGGCGTCACCTGTCGCGCCCCGGCCGGATAGGTCGCGACGCCGTTCTTGAAGGCCAGGTCGGACTTGCTTTCGATCTTCACCTGATCGAGGAACGTGACCGACCCACCATGCGCCGGCGTGATGAGCCGAGTCCCCCCCGGGAGAACGTAGAGCCCGCCGGCTC
This sequence comes from Tepidisphaeraceae bacterium, assembly GCA_036495445.1. Classification (GTDB taxonomy): domain Bacteria; phylum Planctomycetota; class Phycisphaerae; order Tepidisphaerales; family Tepidisphaeraceae; genus DASXMX01. The sequence continues at coordinate 1,786 of DASXMX010000377.1, read as the reverse complement.
TTCGTGCGGGCGTTGTCGCACCGGCCGGCAGCACCAGTTCACTTCCGGCGGGATAAACCACCTTGTCGCCGCCCAATGCGTTGACAACGACCTTCCCAAGCCCCGCCAGCGCGATGATGAGGATGAAGAGGATGGCGATCGTCGCCGTCGCGCCGGCGACCGGGCCGATGTCGGTCGTGGCGATCTGCGCCAGGGATTTGCCGTTGCGGCGGATGCTCGCCCCCAGCACGAGGAAGTCCTGCACCGCCCCCGCGAGGCAGACGCCGATCACGATCCACAGCAGCCCCGGCATGTACCCGAACTGCGCCGCCAGGACCGGCCCCACCAGCGGCCCGGCCCCGCTGATCGCCGCGAAGTGGTGCCCGAACAGCACCCACTTGTTCGTCGGGTGATAGTTCTGCCCGTCGTCCATCCGCACGGCGGGCGTCGCCCGCGAATCGTCCAGCGCCGCGACCTTGGCCGCCAGAAACGCGCTGTAATACCGGTACGCGATCGCCATCGCGCACAACACCCCAATCATCACCGGCATCGCGGTCATTCGTCCTATCCTCGTCATCCCCCGCGCGGTTTTTGCGCACGGGTGGACTTGCTGCTTTCCCCCTCTCCCTCCGGGAGAGGGTTGGGGTGAGGGGGAATTACAAGCGCCGTAGCACCGTGTGACAACCCGACCCTTGTCATCCTGAGCGAAGCGAAGGACCTCGTTGCCGATCGGCTCTCCTTCGCGTCAGAGTTCCTTCGCTGCGCTCAGGATGACAGGGATTCTGCGCGCAATCGAGGGGTAATCGCAATTCCCCCTCACCCCAGCCCTCTCCCGGAGGGAGAGGGAGCAAAAAAGACCGGAGCGACAAATGGCGACTAATCCCCTGCCCCGGGCCCATTCGCCCGGTCGTCGGCGTCGTAGGCTTGATCGCTGGTCTCCCCCTGCGCTTCGATCCGCTCGATCGACAGCGCCCGCCCGGTCTCCGTATCGATCTCCGCAAGCGCCCCGCACAGGCGCACGTCGCCCGTCGCGACGTCGAACGGCTGCGGCATGTTCGTGGTCATGTACTTAACCACGCGGTCCTTGCGGCGGCCCAGCACCGAGTCGTACGGGCCGCACATCCCCAGGTCGCTGATGAACGCCGTCCCGCCCGGCAGGATCTTGGCGTCGGCGGTAGGGATGTGCGTGTGGGTGCCGAAGATCAGGCTCACCCGGCCATCGAGCCAGTGCCCCATCGCCACCTTCTCGCTCGAAGCCTCCGCGTGAATGTCGCAGACGCTCACTTTCACGTTTCGCGGCAGTTGACTCACGATCCGGTCCGTCGCGGCGAACGGGTCGTCGCTGGGAAGCTGGTTCATGAAGATCCGGCCTAGCACGCAGAAGACCGCCACCTGCACGCCCGAATTGGTGGCGACGACGGTGTGCGTCCGGCCCGCCGCGTTGGCGGACAGGTTGGCCGGGCGGACGATCCGCTCGCTGCTCTGCAGCGTCGGCACGATGTCGAGCTTCTTGAACACGTGGTCGCCCAGCGTGACGACGTCGACGCCATAGGCGCGGAGCTTGTGGAACAGGTTCTGGGTGATGCCGCTGCCGCCGGCGATGTTCTCCCCGTTGGCGATCACCATGTCCACCTTGTGCTGCCGGACCAGCGCCGGCAGCCGCTGATGGACCACCTGCCGCCCCGGCCTGCCCACGATGTCGCCAAGACAAAGAATGCGAAGGGACATGAGGGCCGGAGTATAGCCCCCGACCGGCGGGAAAGACAGCAGGCCGCCCATCGTTTAGCAGGCCCGCTTGCGGAACAAC
>DASXMX010000376.1:0-7970 GCA_036495445.1 Tepidisphaeraceae bacterium | reverse complement strand
CAGCCGGTGGTCGACTGGTATTGCACGTCGGCCACATGGACCAGGGCGCTGGGGTGGCCGGCCTCGGTGTAGTCGGCGCCGACGCCGAAGACGAGGGTGCGATGCTCGATGCCGTAGGCGCTGATCCGCTCGTAGTCCTTCCAGTTGCCGAAGGCCTTGAACTCGGCCCGGCCGGCGGCGCCCCAGTTGGCGGGGTTGGTGGGGGTAGGCTGGAAATTGGTGTTGTAGTTCTTCAGGCCGCCGGTGAAGGCGGCTTCGCCACGAACCCAGGTGCCGGGGTCGTAGATCGCGCTGACGCCCTTGATAAAGCCTTCGCTGTTGACGAACTGGTCGTTGATGAACGTGCGGTCGATCGCGGGGAAGAACCGGCTGGCGGCGAGCTGCTCGTGGTCGACCGGATCTTTGAATTGCCCGGCCCGCACCGCGAAGGGCGTTCCGTCGAATCGGTACTTCGTCCACGCCATTTCGAGCTGCACGTTGCCGGTATGGCGGTCCACCGCGAACTGGAAGAGGTAGGTGAAATTGGGGCTGAACAGGTTGCCATCGACGCCGAACTTCAGGCGGCGGACTTCGAAGCCGTTCTGGGTGTCATTGGTGTCGTCGGTCAGGTCGTGGCGGTAGTTGGTCACATTGCGGAACTGGAACTGCAGCCAGGGGTGCAGGAGGAAGTTGCCGTCTTCGCTGGACAGGAAAAACCCGCGGCCCGAGGTGAAGCCGGCGGAGAGGTTGTGCACGTCCAGCAGCCGGGAATGCGCCTCGGCGTCATGCTGCGCGGCGCCGAACGCGGCCTGCTGCTGTTGCAGCTGCTCGAGCTTTTCCTGCTGCTTGGCGAGCGTCTTCTCCTGCTCCTTCACCTGCTGCAGCAGGGAGCGGACGGACTGGAGCTGGGAGTTGACGTCGGGCGCGGACGGTTCGGTGGTCGGTTCGGCCGCATTTACTACAGATGCGGAAGACAAGATCACGGCCAGAGCGCCGAGAACGTTCCGGCGGGACGAAGCGGACATGGACGATTCCTTCCTGTGGCCTGTTGGGTCACATCAGACGTGGGGCGACGCGCCGCGGCGGTGAGGCGGCCAATGCGGGCGCGGACCAAGGGTGTTCAACGGGCAGGTTCGACTGCCCGGCAGTTGGCGAATGCCAATTGGCGGTTGGGGACCGGCTCGTCACGAGCCGGAAGGGCGATTAAAGATCAACAGCGACAGCAACACGCGGCCACCGCGGCACGTTTGCGTGAGAGCACGGGATCGAAGGATGTGCTGCCGATGATCATCAGGCGCAGAATCTACAAGCGCCCAAAATACAAGTCAAGAATAAATTCCTAGTATTCCTAGATGGAATGATACGCGGCTCGTTGAACGGAGCGTAGGCCGGTTTATGCCCCCAAGGATCAGCTTCGCCCGGCGGTGCCATACATGAGGGAAAGGATCTCGGCCCGGCTGGCGGGGTTTTCCTTGAAGATGCCGCGGAGTTCGCTGGTGACCATGGTGCTGCCGTGCTTCTTGACGCCGCGGATGGTCATGCAGGTGTGGACCGCCTCGATCACGCAGGCCGCGCCGATTGGGTTCAGCTCCTCCATCAGTGCGTCGGCGATTTGCGTCGTGAGCCGTTCCTGCACCTGCGGTCGGCGGGCGTATCCTTCGACCAGGCGCGCCAGCTTGCTCAGGCCGACGACCTTGCCGTCCGGGAGGTATGCCACGTGTGCCCGCCCTGTGAACGGCAGCAAATGATGCTCGCAGAGGGAGTGGAACTCGATGTCGCGCAGCAGGACGACTTCCTGGTAGCGCTCGTGGAAAACCGTCTTGAGGTGGTCGCGCGGGTTGATCTGCAGGCCCGACATCAGCTCGGTGTAGGCGCGGGCGACGCGGTTGGGCGTGCGGGCGAGGCCCTCGCGGTCGGGGTTCTCGCCGATCGCGATCAGAATCTCCCGCACGGCCCGCTCGATCCGCGGCAGGTCGACGTTCTTGGCGGGCGAGCCCACCTCCTCGTCGTCGCTCGGGTCGTCCAGGTGATCGAAGCCGTATGCCTTGTCGCGGGAAGATGCCATGGGTTCCACTCCTCGGGGCGATGCGATTCAATTCGGCCGCAATTATAGGCGGGCCGGTTCGATACGATCCGCGCGCCGGCGTCAGGGGTCAAGGGCCGCTCATGTCGAACAGGTAGATCTCGCCGCCCAGGACGGTCATCGGTTCGTGCTCGCGCAGGGCGGCGTAGGTGGTGCGCAGGTCGGGCGTCAGATACGTCCCCTGCAACTGCGTGGCACTGATGGCCCATACCGCCTTGGGCGGAAGCGGCCCCGAGGCTGGCGAGCCGCCCGAGGCTGGGGCGGGCGCCATGCTACCGGGCAGGTTCGTGTACCGCAGCCCGTAGTAATTCGGGTCGGCGGTGCCGAAGTAGCAGAGGTAGAGCGGGCGGTCGGGATGGGCGTGCTGCCAGGCGACCAGTTGCTTGAGTTGGCCGCCCCAGTCGATGTTCGAATCGCCCAGCAGCGCCAGCCCGCCGCGCGACCCACCGACGGCAAGGTTGAAGAAGGGGATGTAGTTTGGGAACGCCGCGAGCGTCTCGATGGCCAGGCCAACGCCGAGCAGTGCTGCGACCCAGGCTGCTGCCCGCGGTCGTCTTGCCCGCCACTTGGCGAGGGCCACGCCCGCCGCGATGAACGCGAAGGAGTAGATCGGCAGCAAATGCCGAATGCCAAGATTCAGGTTTCCGGTGATTGCGGCCAGCGCGTAAACCGATGCGGGCACCACCAGGCAGACCATGGCCCAGCGTTCTTCGGCGGAGATCCCGCGCGCGGACCTGATCAGGAAGACCAGGGTGGCCGCAAAGGCAACCAGCGTCGCCAACGGCGTTTTGAAGAGCACCGCCAGTGGGAAGTAATACCACCACCCGGTTTCGCTGTACTGCCCGAGCAGGTACGCGTCGCGGGCGCGCGTCCCCTCGACATTTCGAATCAACCCATTCGTCCACGGCTCGGGCAGCAGGTGATGCTCTTCGAGGAAAAGCCCGGCGCGGATCGACAGCGGCAGGGTCGGATCGACTCGCGACGCCGACGGTTGCAGCGTGCGCTCAAAATCGAGGTATCGCTGCGCCACCCACTTCGATTCCAGGTGGACCGACGGATCGGGCGACGAGCCGAACCGGAATCGATAGCAGCCCCAGATGGAGGGGTAGGAGATGGCAAGACAGGCCGCACAGATTGCGAGCGTCGCCAGGAGCTTTCGCGCGATCGTTTTCTGCTCCCGGCCCAGCACGACCCACGATTCCGGCAGGAACGCCCGAACCAGCAGCGCCGCGGCAATGGCCGGGCCGAGCACCATGCCGTTGAACTTGACGCACAGCGCGGCCCCGCACAGGAGGCCCAGCGCAATCACCCGCCCGATCGTCGCCCGGCGGCCGACGAGCCATGTGGCGAAAGCCATCGCGACGAATACCAGTCCGATCGCCACGTCGTTCTTGACCAGAGGGCCGTGGGCCAGGAAGTTCGGATCGAAGCAGAAGAGCGCCGCCGAAGCAACGGCGGCGATCGCGCCGCCCAATCGCCAGGACCAGAGGCAGGTGAGCGCGCCGACCAGGATGGCCAGGACGAGCATCATCGCACGCGACCGCGCGATGAAGCGGTCGGCGTCGTTGCCGGGCGTGTGGTAGAGCGTGTCGATCGAGAACCGATGCTCGTTGATGACCTCGTGGGCGGCGCGGGTCCAGTTGGTCGCATTGAAATCGGCGCGAAGCGCGTTCTTGGGTTGCGGGAGGGCGGCCCAATAGTAGGCCAAGGGCGGGTCGGCCGGGCTGATGCGGTAGTCGGCATACCGCGTGGCAATCCACGCCTCGATCGAGTCGTTCGGTTCGTCGAACGTCGCGTTCTTCTGCCGCACCGAAAGCCAGGAGACGGCCGCAAACGTCGCCAGCAGAAGCAGGCATGAGAGCGCCGCGATCAGATCGGCCCGACGATTGCGAGCGGGGCCCGGACTTTGGAGTTGCGATTTCGGCGCGGCTGCCATACGAGAATTCTAGCGATTGGCATGCGGGCAAACAGGAGGCCCACCTCACTGCGGCCATTCGAGTTGGCCGAAGTCGCCCACCTTATCGCTGGCAAGCGGGCGCAACCGGCCTGGCCCGAAGACGGGCGGCGCCCCACGCCAGCCGTTGATCACCCAAACGGGCGAATGGGCGTGGAGTTCTGCCAGCAATTGGGGGGACGCCGGCACGTTGAGAATCGCGACCGGCCGGTTTACCGGGCCCAGGTAATGAGCGACGTAGAGGTACGTTGCTCGCTCCCAGCCCGGCGGCGCGGTGACGACGAGCGCGCCGTCCGGCCCCATTGACTGGGCGGCGATCGTGGCGATCGGCTGCCAGTCATCCTTCGTTTGGGGCTGCTGCAAGGACGCCGGCAGCAGCCTCGCGCACACGAGCGTGACCACGGCCGGCGGGACGTATTGCCAGAGTCCCTTGATCCACTCGTAGCCCGCGGCGAACACCGCGAAGATGCCCGGCGCCGCCAGCAACGTATATCTTGGGAATGCGAGATGCATCGACGACCGGGACAAGTCCAGCGCCAGCAACGGCGTCACCACGCCGGCGACCCAGAGATACCACACGAGCAGGTCGGGCCGCCGGCGGATCCAAAACAGCGGAGCAAGGAACAACGGCAGCCCCACCCATGCGAGCTTCGGCGGGATCCCGGCCGGGTTCATGTAACTCGCCGGCGCCAGCGGCTGGGCCGGCACGGCGAGGAGCCGGGCGAACGCGTGCGCCACGTGATGCGGGCTGTGTTCCAGCAGGAAGGCGGCGCCGCCAACGGTTTCCAGGCCCATCGCGGCATGCTGCTTCAGCATGAACGGCCCCCACGTGACCGCGAAGGCCGCCGCGGCGACGGCGAACGCGAGGGCGACCCGAACGGTGTCTCGGCGGGGCAGGCGAATCGCGGCATAGACCACGAAGGCTGCCAGGAGGCCGACCGTGAAGTAGTGCGTCATCAGCAGGGCGTAGGTCAGTGCTGCCAGTACCGCCAGCCGCCGCACGGACGCGCCGCGCCGTTCGATATCGATCAACGCGGCCAGAGCGCCTAGGCCGAGCGCGACGATGAGGCTGTAGCTGCGAATCTCCTGCGCGTAGAAGATCTGCTGGCCCGAGATGGCCATGAGCAGTGCGGCCCAGAGCGCGGCCTTGGGGCCGTTGATACGACGGGCGACGAAGTACATCAGGACAACCGCGGTCATCGACGCCGTCCACGGCAGCAGCCGGGCCGCGATGTCGGAGCCGCCCAGCAACGCCCACCAGCCGCGGAGCAGCAGGAAGAACAGGGGCGGGTGGGTGACTTGCGACAGCGACCCGGGAATGGTCCACCACGGCCGGGCGTCCGCCAGCGAGGACAAACTCGGCAGCGACGGCAGCAGCACATTGACCGGCAGATGCATGTGCGTCGTGTCGCGGCCGCAGGCCAACTCCATCGTCCAATATTCGTCGAGCCACAGGTTGGCGGTCACCACGGCGTGCAGCCGCAGCCCCGCGGCGAGCAGCACGATCAGAATGAATGCGATAACGAATCGGTCCCACCGCTTCGGCGCTGTCGGCTGATCGGCTGGCACTGTCGGTTGAGATCGCATGGGTGTTGGACGAGCCATCATGAGGTCGGGGAACAATACTTCACTTGCCGAGCGTGGAAAAGAACTCGGCGAAGAACGCCGCTACGTCGACGTCGGTCGCGATCCGATGCGTCGGCCCAGGGCCAGCCGTGGCGGGCGAGAATGTGGTGCGGCCGGGCGGTTGGCCGGCGGCGTCGAGGGCGACATGCACGCGTCCCCCGGCGTGTCGGCACAAGCGTGGGTGGAACACCACCGCGGCGGCGAGCGGGTCATGGAAGGCGATCGCCGATCGACCCGCCGCCCAGTGCGCGGCCATTGCCGTCAACGGAGCGATCCTGAACGCCTCGATCTTCCGCAAGCCCTCGTCGGCGGGCAGGGCGCATCGGCTGGTGACGTCCAGTCCCACGCAAACGTGCCTCGGCACCCGGGCCGCAAACACGACGGCTGCCGCGATCGGATCGACGCGGCAGTTGGTCTCGACGGCCCGCGGGTGCGGGAAATACACGCCCGCCATCGAGACCATCCCCGCAACAAGCGACGGGATTTCAGGATCGAGCGCGAAGAGGATGGCCACGTTCGTCAACGGGCCGATGGTGAGAAGCGTGATCTCGCCGGGACGGGCGCGGATCGATTGGCGGAGGAAATCGATCGCGGTGTGGGCGGGGCGGTCGAGTCGATGAGCATAATCGCGGATCGCGTCATAGAGCGGCACGCCCGGCTGGCCGGGGCCGGGCGGCAGCGGGTCGCTGCAGCCGCAGTGGATCAGCACGTCGGGGCGTCCCGCCGCCCGGCAGACCACCTCCGCACACGCGGCCCGCTTGTTTACGTCCCCCGTGACCGTGGTAATGCCGGCCAGCTCGCATCGGGGCTGCCGCAGCAGATACGTCAGCGCGAGCGCGTCATCGACGTTGGTGCCGATGTCGGTGTCGAGCAGGACCGGGATGACGTCGTGCGATCCCATCGCACCTCATTTGCTCCCGAGCTCCGTGCGGTCCAGCGTCTCCAGCAGCTCGCGCGGCTTCCGGGTCGTGCCGAGTTCGACGATGGCCGGCGATGCCTTCGGATCAAACAGGTAGAACGTGCGGGGGGGGTGCCTGGCCGCGTAGTAATCGATGATCTCGCGGTCGCGCCGCGGACCGAGATCGTGTGCCCGAATGATCGGTGCGTCGTCGGGCCACGCGACGTCGGTGTTGTAGACCGGCTCCTCGAAGTAGTTGTCGCCCAAGTGGTACCGGAAGAGGATCACCGCCGGCTTGTTGAGGTCCGAAGCCTGCGGCAGGTCCTGATTCACTTCCCGCAGGAGCGTCGACCGAAACGTTTCATCCTCGATCTGCCGGCCGGGCGGGGCGATCCGCCGGTTGATCTCCCAGAACGACGTCACGCAACTGGCCGTGATCAGCATCGCAGTCGCGGCAACGATCGGGCGGCGAAATCGCGGGAACGCGTCGCCCAGCGTCGGGACGGCAAGCACGCCGGTCATGACGATCGCGGGGATTACCGCGATCGCGTAGTGTTCGAGGAAGATCGTGTAGAACAGGTACAGGAGCACGAGCAGCGGCAACGTGGTCCAAAGGACGATTCGCCGACGATCGGTCAGCCCCGCCAATCCCACGATCGTCAGCGGGATCATCGCCCGGGTCGGCATCGTCGTGTCGAGGATCATCGGCAGCCATCGGGTCGCCCAGTTGGTCAGCAATTGGTCCGGCTGGTGCCTGCGGATGTAGGGGACGACCCAATCCTTGTAATACGCCTGCTTCTGCGGCAGGACCGATTGGGGCCGGGCATTCGCGTCGTACTTTGGAAAGCCGAACTGCGTCCCAGGGGCGTCGCGATCGAGGTACATGCGGAAGGGTGTTTCGAGCCAACGCCCGGTCACGCCCTTGTCGAACGCCAACTGAATCGCCAGGAACGGCGCCGCGCCGACGATAAGCAGGGCCAGAATCATCGGTGGGGAGCATGAAAGCGCGCGTCGCCCCTCTTGCTCCCTCTCCCCTTGGGAGAGGGTTGGGGTGAGGGGGAATTGCGAGCGCCTCGCCCGCTGCCCGAAGGTCTGCCCCGGCTTTCCCTCAGCCCGGCCCTCTCCCGGAGGGAGAGAGGGACAATGCATTTGGTTTGCGCCACGAAGCAGATCCCAAACTATCGCGACGCCGATCGGAATTGCGTAGCAGAGGGCGTCCACCGGCCGGGTGATCGCCGCCCAACCGGCGGCGCCGCCGATCAGCAGCATCCAGCCGGCGCGGCGCGTCTTCCGCCAGCGGAGCCAGGCCCAGACCATGATCAGTCCCAGCAGCAATGCCGGGATCTGGGACATGAGGAGGACCGACGCCATGCGGAACCACGAGAGAGACGCGACCCAGAGCGCGCCCAACGCGCCGGCCGCGCCGTCGA
>DASXMX010000375.1:0-3878 GCA_036495445.1 Tepidisphaeraceae bacterium | reverse complement strand
CGCCCAGCCGCCCGCGCCGGGGCTCAACCCGCCGCTGTGGCTAATGGGACATTTGGCCGTCAGCTACGACGGCGGCCTGAGATTGCTCGGCAAGACGCCAGCCTGTCCTGAGGCGTGGCATGAGTCCTTCGGCCGCGGGTCCAACCCGGCCGAGATCGCCCGCCCGCACCCGACGAAGGCCGAGTTGCTGGCGGCCCTCGACCGCGGCCACGCGCAGCTCGCCGCCGCGGCCCGCGAGGCCGATGCGACGATCCTGAACCGTCCCAACCCGCATCCACTGATGCAGGCCACGCCGCTGACCACCGTCGGCGACCTGCTCACCTTCATCCTCGCCGGCCACTTCGGCGCCCACGTCGGCCAGCTCTCGTTCTGCCGCCGGGCGAGAGGGCGGCCGCATATGTTCTGACGAACACCGCCAGCGCATCGCTTTCATTACCTTGCTACAATTGCCCCGACTCGGGAACGACACGCATAAACGGGCTCTGCAATTCCCACCTCTCGGCAAGGATGGTGCGCGGTGATTTTCAAGCAGTTCTACCTGGCGTGCCTGGCGCACGCGTCCTATCTCATTGGCGACGAGCAGACCGGCACGGCGGTGGTCGTGGACCCGCAGCGCGACACGGACCAATACCTCACGTTCGCCGCCGAGCGCGGGCTGAAGATCAAGTACGTGTTCCTGACGCATTTCCACGCCGACTTCGTCGCCGGGCATCTGGAACTGCGCGACCGGGCCGGCGCCACGATCTGCCTCGGCGCCCCCGCCAAGGCGGACTACGCGTTCACCCCGTTCGCCGAAGGAGACGTGCTGCAATTCGGCAACGTCCGCCTGCATGTGCTCGAGACGCCGGGACACACTCGGGAATCCATCTCGATCCTCGTGTTCGACCTGGGCGAAAGCCCCGACCGCCCGCACGCGGTGCTCACCGGCGACACGCTGTTCATCGGCGACGTCGGCCGGCCCGACCTGCGCGCGGCGCTCGGCTGGTCCGCGACAGAACTCGGCGGCATGCTCTTCGACTCGCTCCACGCCAAGCTGCTGGCACTGCCCGACGAAAGCCTCGTCTATCCGGCCCACGGCGCCGGCTCGCTGTGCGGCAAGTCATTGAGCAAGGAGACGGTCTCGACGCTGGGCGAACAGCGCCGCTCGAATTACGCCCTGCAGCCGATGAGCAGGGAAGCCTTCGTGGGCGTCGTGACGGCCGACCAGCCGGACGCTCCGCCCTACTTCAACTACGACGCGGTCCTCAACAGCCAGGAGCATCCCACGCTCGAACACGCGATGGCGCAGGGGATGAATCCGCTGGCGCTCGATGACCTGCTGGCCCTGCAGGCGCAGGGCGCGCAGATCCTCGACACGCGCGACCCGGCCGAATTCGCCGCGGCGCATCTGGCCGGCAGCATCAACATCGGCCTCGGCGGCCAATACGCCACCTGGGCCGGCACGCTGCTGGATCGCGCCCGCCCGATCGCCCTCATCGCGACGCCCGGCCGCGAGAACGAGTCGGCCCTGCGCCTCGGGCGCATCGGCTTCGATCATGTTGCCGGATATCTGAAGGAGGGCGCAGAAGGCCTGAAATCCCGTCCGGATCTGACGGTCACGACGCAGCGTCTGGCCGCGCCGTTCGCCGCGGAATTACTCGCCTCGCCCGAAGCGCCCCTGGTGGTGGACGTCCGGGGCCCACGGGAGCGCGATCAGAAGCGAATCGCCGGCAGCCTCGGCATCCCGCTCAACCACCTGAGCGAACAGTTCGACAAACTGCCGGCGGATCGCCCGCTGCTGATCTACTGTGCCGGCGGATACCGCTCGTCGATCGCCGCCAGCCTGCTGCAGGGCCGCGGGTTCTCCCCCGTCAACGAAATCGCCGGGGGAATCGCCGCGTGGGAAGCGGCCAACCTGCCGGTGGAAACCCCGCCCGTGTAATCGCCAGGCCGAATCTCGACGCGCGTCGCAACCGTCTTACGAATCCCGACGGTGAGAATTGGGGCGCGATTTCCCCGGCTACGTCTGCTTCCGGAACGCCTCCGCCGGGCCGAAGGGCGCGAGGGCGACGAGGATGTAGTCGTTGATCGCGACGTCCTTGTGCTCGAACGCGAACCGCCAGAGGCGGCGGCACATCTCGCGGACCACATCGCGGTATTTCGGGCCGCTCGCGAGGTTCTTCGTTTCGCCCGGGTCGGCCTCGAGGTCGTAGAGTTCGTCGTAATCGAACCCGTTGTACACGTATTTCCACTTGCGGGTCGAGACCGACCGCTGGATGCCGTAAAGCTCGTTGCCGTTGGACTGCGTGAAGACCGCGTCGCGCCAATCGGGCGGCGCAGGATCACCCCGAAGGAATGGAACGAGGCTCCGGCCCGTCAGCGGGCGATCGACCTTCACGCCCGCGATGTCGAGGAACGTCGGCGCGAAATCCGCGGTGGAGACGAACGCATCCACCGTCCGCCCGGGCTCCTTGATCCCGCCCGGCCAGCGCGCCACCGCCGGGATGTGGTATGCGCCGCGGAAGCACGGCAATCCCTTGCACCAGAGGCCATGTTCGGAGGCGTAGTCGCCATGATCGGACGTGTAGAGGACGAGCGTGTCGTCCAGTTCGCCGGTCTCCTCCAGCGCCTTGATCACCTCGCCGATGAGCGCATCGACGTAGCTGCAATACGCGAGGTAATGCCGCAGCGCCTCGCGGTGCTCGGCGTCGGGAAGCTGATCGAACCGGTCGCGCGTCCGCCGGTAGAGCGCCGGCTTGTCCGCCATCCGGTCGGCGAAGTTGTCGGGGAGCTTGATGTCATCGATCTTGTACCGATCGAGGAACTCCTTCGGCAGGAAGTACGGGTCGTGCGGCCCGATGATGCCGACGTACTGCACCCACGGATTGCCGCCGGGCTTTCGCTGGCGGATGAAGCGGATCGCGTCGTCCACCACCCGCCGGTCGAACGCGAAGCCTCCCCTGCCGCCAGGCTGGGCCTGGCCGTAGTGGGTGTACGTCCCATAACCCGGCCGGAGGATCTGCGCCTCGTGGCGTTGCGTTTGCTCCGGTCGTTGTGCCAGCAGCGCGTACCGGTGCCACTCGTTCAGCGGCGGCCGGCCGTCGTACCCGTGCCAGTCGCCGGGCTTGCGCGGCGCGGTCATCCCCGGCACCAGCGCCTCCGATCTGCCGCCCATCTGTGCCGCGCTCATCGTCCACCCGCGATCGGCCGGCGTGTCGAGCGCACTGACGTGCCACTTGCCCGAGAAATACAGTTCGTACCCCGCCTCCTTGAGGTCGTCGCTGAACAGCCGCGTCCCCTGGAATGGGCCGCGGGAGAGCGCGTTGCCCACGTCCACGTTGTTCCACACGCCGTGCTCGGACGGGTAGAGGCCCGTGAAGAACGTCGCCCGCGACGGGCAACAGTGCGGCGACGGGCAATACGCCTGCGCGAACGTGACCCCCTCCCGCGCCAGCCGATCCACGTTCGGCGTATGTGCCCGCCGGTACGGCGCGACGCTGTCGCCCCGCTGCTGGTCGGTCATGAAGATAAGGATGTTCGGCCGCCGGCTCCCGCCGGCTTGCCCGAACGCATCGCCCGCCCCGATCACCGACGCCGCCCCCGCCGCCGCCGCCCACTGCAACATCTCTCGCCGGGTCCGTTGCTCGCCCATCGCGCGATCCTCCGTTTCCGCCACATCTCTGACTGGAGTTCGCGATTCGTTCATCCAAGAGTTCACGTCGCGCCAAGGTCTTCGACCAACCGATCCTCGGGCCGAATGTCTTCCGGTGGAATACTCAACGCCTCGCCCACGCACCTCGCGACCAATTCCCAACTATCGCGCGGTACCGGCCGGCCCTGCTCACGCAGCAGGTCGCGGAGCCGCCTGTGAATGTCTCCAACCGTTGCGGTTATGCGTG
>DASXMX010000374.1:0-1936 GCA_036495445.1 Tepidisphaeraceae bacterium | reverse complement strand
CAGTTCTGGTCAGCCGATGGCGTCGAGGCGATCCTCGCCCTGCGCGGGCTATGGCTCAGCCAGGACGATCGCTGGCAAAAGTACTGGGAAAACCGCAGCGCGATTGTCAATTAACCGGGCGCGCCCTGTGTGGCGCACCCGTGCAGCGGGCGTACCATCTTGCAAGAAGCTGCCCGGATTTCTTGCGGAAGGAGTCGATCATGCGTTCGGACGCAACGGTAAGGGTCGTTCTCGTCTGGCTGGGCGTGCTCGTATCGGGCTGCGCGAATCGTCCAAGCCAGAATGTCGTTCAAATCGAGGGGCCGAACGGCAGGATCTCCGCACCGTCGGTCCCGCCCGGACTGCGCGTGAACGGTTCGCCGACCCTGCAAGTCCACGCGTCGGGCGTTCAGATCTATACGCTGACAAGCGGGCCGGGTGGTACGGCGTCGTGGAAGCTCAAGGCGCCGGACGCGACGTTCAGTGGGCCGGGCGTCCAAGGCAGGCATTATGCGGGGCCGACGTGGGAGTCGATGACCGACGGGAGCAAAGTCGTCGGCCGCAAGCTCGCAGAGGTCGCATCGCCCGATCCGAACGCGGTGGGGTGGCTGCTGCTCGAAGCGAAGAGCCATGAGGGGAACGGGGTATTGTCCAACGTCACGTTTATTCAGCGGATCAATACCGTCGGCGGGATGGCTCCGACGACTGCGGGCGCGACGCCGGGCGATGAGGTGAAAGTGCCTTATCAGGCGATCTACGTGTTCTACGGTGCCGGCGCGACGACGCGGCCCACTCCAAACTGATCCCCCGCGCGGACGGGCTTGCTTCCGTCGAAATCGATCTCCAGGAGCTTCTCGCTCTGCACCTCCTGCCCGTGCTCGTCCTTGAGGCCGGTGACGATCTTCTTGCTCTTCACGTCGATCACATCGCCCGTGGAGGGATACGCGTAACGCCCGTCGATGCTGAACGTAATCCAGCCGGGCTGGTCGCGCAGGGTGATGCTCTGGCCCTGCCTGGGCGGCATCACCGTGTTGTCGAAGACGTGCAGGCGGCTGTTGTGGGCGTCGGTGAGCCAGAGTTCCTTCTCGTCGGGCGTGAGGCCGATGCCGTGGCTGGGGCAGCCGTGGCGCTTGGTGGGGCCAACGGAGAAGCCCTGCACTTCGACGCGGCAGAGTTTCTTGCCGGAGACGAGGTCGCCCACCTCGAAGCCGAGCAGGTTGTTGATGCACAGGTAGGCGAGCGTCCCGCGGCCGTTGACGGCGAACGGGCGGATCGGGGCGGCGAAGGGGCCGGCGTTCAGGGCGATCGCGAAAGTCTTGGTATCCGCGACCGCAAGCAGCGGGGACTTGAGGCCGGCGAGAAAGACGTGCCTGCCGTCGAGGCCGCAGATTGTGTTGTGAGCGCCCGCGCCGGTGGTGATCTTTGCGACCTCGTCACCGGTCATCGGGTCAATCACGTGCCAGTACTGGCCCTCGAGCGTCGGCTCGAAGATCGCCTTGCCGTCGGGCGTGATCGACATGCGGTCGCAGCCGGACTCGTAGGTCTTTTCCCAGATCACCTTGTCGGTCGTGAGGTCGAGGCAGGAGAGCGTCTTGGTCGTGCTGACGTAAAGGCGGCCCGTGACGGCGCTGGCGCAGATGCCCTTGGCGGGCATCGGGTGCTGCGCGTCGCCTAGTGCGGGCACTGTGATCCGTCGGACGAATTGGTGGCCGTGGTCGATGTCGAAGACGAGGATGCCGTTGCCGCCGTATTGCGGGTAGTCGCGGATGCCCGGGACGGCGACGTAGAGCAGGTGGCGGGTTGAAGAGTTGGAGGGGGGCGCGGCGTCCGCATGCACAAGCGCCGGGCAGACAAGAAGCAGGGCGACGACGAACAAGAAGGCGCGGATGTGTGACATCGTGTGGATCCTTGATTGTGGAAATGGGACCGCCGCTTGCGGCTTCGCGAACGAAGGGAT
>DASXMX010000373.1:0-4880 GCA_036495445.1 Tepidisphaeraceae bacterium | reverse complement strand
AAGAATATGCACGTCGGCAATGCTCGCGTCCGCGCTTTAGGAGGGGTGGCGCGTCTATAACGTTATCAAGCACAGGAACTAGAAATCCGATGAAACCTGCGGTGCATCGGATTAAATCGCCGAGGGTCGGATCGATCGTCGTTGCCATGGCATTGACCCTGGCAATCTCCGCCCTGTTCCAGATCCACAGCTATTGCAGCGCGAGGCGCATGGGCGAGATTGGCAGGCGGGATGCCCATGTGCGCGACGTGCTGGCCGACCTCGTCATGCTGCGGACGGCGGTGCAGGACGCGGTGATCGGCCAGAGCGGGTACCTGCTCAAGGGGGAGCCCGAAGACCTCCAATTGTATCGGCGTGCCGCCGTCCGGGTGCCCGAACTGCTGGCGGAGGTTCGCGAGCTCACGGCCGACGATCCCGTGGAAGCCAAATATGTCCGCGGCCTGGTGCCAGATGTTGAGAGGCAACTGGAAGACCTGAAGAAGGGTCTCGACGTGCCGCGGCAATTGGGGGCGGGTGCGGCATCGGTGGGGGCCGGCATCGACGCCGAGCCGGACCTGCGGTTGAAGGACCAGATCCGTCCGGTCATCGATCAGATGATCGCGCAGCAGCAGCAAGTCCACGCCGCCTGCCTGGCCGAGACTCAGGCGGCCTCGTCCGCCCAGGCGCGTTCCCTCCTCTTCGCGTCCTTCTACCGCGTGTTCGTGTTGCTCGCCGGCTGCACGCTGATCCTGCGCCAGCAGGCACGCCAGCGGCAGGCGGAGCAATTGTGCCGCCAGAGCGAAGCGTTCTTCCGCAACGCCTTCGACCACGCCGCCACGGGGATGGCCCTGGCCGACCCGAGCGGGCGCTGGGTGAAGGTCAACGGGGCCTTGTGCGAAATGCTCGGGTACGCGGCGGACGAACTGCTGCGAACCACCGCCGCGTCGATCATGAACCCCCAGGACTTGGAGAAGGAACGGACTGCGGTGGAGGAATTGAATGCGGGGCGCGTGGACGGGTCTCAAATGGAGACGCGCTTCATCCACAAGGACGGGCATACCGTCTGGGCGCTGGTGACCCAATCTCTCGTCCGGGATGAGCGGGGACGCCCGCAGACCTTCATCGCGCAGATCCAGGACATCACCGAACGCAAGCAGGCGGAGGATCGGCTGCGTCATCAATCGCTGCATGACGCGCTCACCGGACTGCCGAACCGGCTGCTGCTCAACGAACGCATCCAGCGGGGATTGGAACGCGCGAACCAGGATCCCGACTATCGCCTGGCGGTACTGTTCCTGGACCTCGACGGGTTCAAACGGATCAACGACTCCCTGGGCCACGCGGCGGGCGACGAGCTGCTGACCACGGTCGCGGAGCGGCTGCGGCAGTGCGTCCGGGGCGGCGACAGCGTCGCCGACCGGGCGGGCGAAGACGGCTTCGCCGGCACCGCGCGCGGCGCGGGAAATACGGCGGCCCGCCTGGCCGGGGACGAGTTCACCGTCCTGCTCGACGGGCTCCGCACGCCCGCGGACGCGGAGCGGGTCGCCGAACGGATCCTGCGCGAACTGGCCAAACCGGTGACGCTTGGCGGCCGGCCGATCCGTACCGGAGCCAGCATCGGCATCGTTTACGGCGACGGCCGGCGTTACACCTCGGCCCCGCAACTCCTGGCCGACGCCGACACCGCCCTCTACCAGGCCAAGGCCGCCGGCCGCGGCCGCTACGTGGTGTTCGATGCCGATGAGCAGCAGCAGTCGACATTGGCATCCCTCCCGCTGGCCAGCAATCTGCGGCCGGCAATCTAGCACAGCGGCCTTGGAGGCGAGGGCGAGCGCATCGTCGCCGTGGGGGCGTGGCAGGATCTTTGCTTGCAACCACCCCAAATGAGATGCAACCGCGTCTCGCCGCCGGACCGATGATTGCTCCGGCGGTCCTAAACAACGGGCCGGGCCAATGCCGGCCGATCATGTCATGTGAGGTCAGGTTTGTATCCAGTTGTGGCCATGCGGCGCATGGTGCGGTAGAGGTGGGCTGAGCAAACTGTTATTATTTGGGGCGCGATGAATTACCGTCTGCCTTGGCTTGTCGCGCTCGTGTGTCTCGTTATCGGTTCGTCGGCCGCCCTGGCGGCGCAGCGAAGGCCGCCAAACGTCATCGTCGTCCTCACGGACGATCAGGGCTATGCGGACCTGGGCTGTTACGGTTCGAGGCGGATCAAGACGCCGCGGATTGATCGCATGGCGGCGGAGGGCATCCGCTTCACCGATTTTTACGCGGCGGCGTCGGTGTGCACGCCTTCGCGCGCCGCGTTGCTCACGGGCTGCTATCCGCCGCGAAATGGCATGGGCGAGTTCCCGCTGCTTCCGAACGGCAAGCCGTGGCAGACGCGTGTGCTCTTCCGCAATGCCCCGTTCGGCCTCAATCCCGCGGAAACCACGATTGCCGACGTCCTCAAGTCCGCCGGTTATGCGACGGCTTGCATCGGCAAGTGGCACCTGGGCGACCAGAAGCCGTTCCTGCCGACCAGCCACGGCTTCGACCAGTACTTCGGCCTCCTGTACACGCCCGACATGCCGCCCCTCGACTTCGTTCGCGGCCAACGGATCGCCGAGCACAACATCGACCTCTCGATGGTTGCGCAGCGTTACACCGAGGAGGCGCTTGAATTCATCCGCGACCATAAAGACGGTCCGTTCTTCCTCTACTTTGCGCACACCTACCCGCACGTGCCGCTCGCGGCTTCCAAGCAGTTCCGCGGAAAATCCGCCCGAGGCCTCTACGGGGACGCGATTGAGGAAATCGACGGGACCACCGGCCACCTCCTCGATGAGTTGGCTGAACTGAAAATCGATGACCGGACGCTGGTGATCTTCACGTCTGACAACGGCCCCTGGCTCGCCAAAGGCGAGGACGGCGGCAGCGACTTCCCGTTGCGCGGCGGCAAGGGCAGCAGCTACGAAGGCGGGTTCCGAATGCCGTGCGTCATGCGCTTCCCCGGCGTGATCCCGGCGGGCAGCGTATGTCACGAGATGGCAACGCAGATGGACCTGCTGCCCACGCTCGCCCGCCTCGCCGGTGTGAGCGCGCCCCACGCGGTGGATGGCAAGGACATCACCGACCTCATGCTCGCCAAACCGGGCGCCAAAACGCCGCACGAATCCTTCTTCTACTACGTCGGCAACCGCCTGCACGCCGTCCGAAGCGGGCAGTGGAAGCTGAAGGTGCCGACCACGCTGGCCGAGGAGTTCGCCGGCTACGTGACGATCGACAACCCGAACACGATCATTCCCCGCGCGCTGTACGATCTGTCGGACGACCCCGGCGAACAGAAGTCGGTCCTGGCCGACCACCCCGACGTCGCCCGGCGCCTCCAGGCGATGATCGAATCCGCCCGGGAAGACCTCGGAGACTCCAGACGTCACGTCACCGGAAAAAACGTGCGGCCGGTCGGTCAGGTCAAACTCGATCAATGACAGGCCCGCCTTGCCCACCCCCGCCGCCCGGCGTTGGCTGGGCGATGTCCCGAATGTCTCACTTGTCCCTAATTGTCCCGCTTTTCGCGAGACATTTGTCGAGTTCTTGCGTGGGGCATCCTCCGGCTTCACCGCCGGTTCGCCCGAAACCGCCGCAATTGCCCACCCGGTCCGCAGCCATTCCGGCCACCCCCAAGGACTGTAAACCGGTAGAGTAGGGGACTGAACGGCCTGATTGCCGTTCAGTCCTCCCTCCTCGAACCGGACGGGCGGGTTTCCCGCATCCGGCTCTCACGATACCGTTCATCTCACGCATTCACGGGGTCGCGCGTCAGAGGGGCCGCAGCCCCAATCGGCGCAACTGCTCATACCAGCCGACCGCCCCGCCAGCGCCGAACGGCCGCTGTCTGCGACGCGTCAGGTGTTGCTCCAGCTGCCGCACGAAGTGGTTGACCTGACGGAACGCCACGCGGGGGTAGGTCCGCGCACTCCAAGCCGGTGCGAGCGCCGATGTGCCACGAGTCGCCGGGCATGGCCGGCAGGTCGAGCGAGAGCCAGAATGCGAAAAGCCCAACGACGATCAGAACCGCCTGCAACATCAGCAGGATGAGTCGTAACGGGCGCCGCGCGCGTCGGGTCCGCCGCGTCCGTACGGCAGCACGATTCGCTCATTCCAGACCGCGGTCGGTGCCTTCCCGTTGCATGGCTTGGTCGGGTTCATGCCCCGTACATCGCGAGCGCCATACCATCCCGCCCGTCGCGTTTAGGCCTCGTCAAGGGTGTCTGCCCTGCAACCGTGCCGCGCGTGCTGGCAGAAAATGTCGGTGCGTTGTTCAGCCGATGTAGGCGCTGGCCGCCTTGCGTGTCAGGTGTGCTATGCAAATGGAAACGCCCCGGCTCGGCCGGGGCGAATTGCGCCATCCAGGACTTGAACCTGGAACCCGCTGATTAAGAGTCAGCTGCTCTGCCAATTGAGCTAATGGCGCGAGGCAGGGAACAATAGCCGATTTTGAATTGATGTCAAGCGAGTCCCGCGCCCGATTGCGCGGGACGTAAGAATTGGCGGCGTCAGGACTTCTCCTCGGGCTTGTAGTCGGTCCGGCTGACGACGTGGTCGTAGTCGAACCAGTCGGCGGCGAGCCGCTGGATGTCGTTCAGTTGTTGCTCGCTGGTGGCCCGGAGTTGGGCGAGCCAGGTGGGGTCGGCGAGCTGGACGCCGTCGAGTTCCATCACGACCGCTCGCTGGGCACCGGGAAGGGCCACCAATGTATCCGGGTGTTTGTCGGACGGGGTCGCTTGAGTGACCAGATCGGCGGCGGCCGTCAGCACCTCGTGAACCGCGGCGGGGGGCAGGCCGGGGTAGCCGGGGATTTCTTGTGTTTGCTGCGGCGGGAAGAGCGGCGTCGAGAAGACCGTCTGGCCCGAGGT
>DASXMX010000372.1:0-11303 GCA_036495445.1 Tepidisphaeraceae bacterium | reverse complement strand
GTGTCTTCCGATTGCGAAAGACCACGGGCATGAGTACATGCCCATGCCACCCAAAGCACCTCGACGAACGAACCCGAACCGAGAAGGTAGAATTGGGTGTGATGGCGCACCATTGGATGCCCATTCTCCTCGCGATGGCGTTGACTTGTCCGCTACTCATTGGAGCAGACGTCCCACCCGAGGGCATGACGTCGCGCGCAGACCTCCATGCGCTGTTCCGGCGCCCCATCGCCCTCGTTGCAACGGATGGTCGTCTGTTCGTCGCGAACCAGCGAAGCGGAACCCTTTCGATCGTCGATCCCGCGCGCGCTCAGGTCGTCAGCGAGATCAAAGTCGCAGAGCAACTCTCCGACCTCGCCCCACTCGGTAACGGTTATCTCCTCGCCTCTGACGATTCCGCGGGTCAGCTTCTGCTGCTGGACCGCTTCGGAGATTCGATCACCGTCTCGTCCTCAATTCACGTGGGCTATTCTCCCGTTTCGATCCGCCCCGCCCCCTACGGGTCCTGGTGCGCCGTCGCGCTCCTCTGGGCGCATCAACTCGCGATCGTCGATCTGCGCCGCAGCGACGATCCGAAAGCCCATGCCGCCGGCATGGGTCCCGCGCTGTCGCTCCGCAAGACGATCGACCTCCCCTTCGCCCCGCTCAAGCAGTGCGTCCTGCCCGACGGGAAGACGCTCGTCGTCGCGGACGCCTTCGGACAGAACCTGGCGCTCATCGACGTCCCCTCCGGTTCGATCCGCTCCCTCCGCTCCGTCGAAGGCCACAACATCCGCGGGCTCAGCATGTCGTCGGATGGAAGGCAACTGCTCCTCAGTCACCCGATCCTCTCGCAGAAGCTGCCCACCACGCACGACAACATCTTCTGGGGCTCGGTGATGGGCAATGCGGTCCGGGCGATCGACGTGCCCAACGTATTGAACCTGCCGCCCGCTTCGGAGATCCGCGACCCCTCCAACCCGGTCGTCCCGATCGGGCACTGGTCGCATTATGCCCTGGGCGAGCAGGGCAACGCCACGGGCGATCCGAATGCGCTGGCGGTCGCCCGCGACGGCCGAGTGATGGTCGCGCTCGCCGGCGTGGACGAAGTGGCAATTGGCAGCCTGCGCGATGGGCTATTCCAACCCGTCCCCGTCGGCCGCCGCCCCACCGCGCTCGCCCTCGATCCGAACAACCAAACGCTCTACGTCGCCAACACGCTCGACGATTCGATCTCCGTGATCGATATCTCCAGCCCCACGCCCCATCGCGCCGCGACGATCTCCCTCGGCTCCCAGCCCCCGCTCACCGCCGCCGACCGCGGCGAGCGCCTGTTCTACGACTCGCGCCTCGCCCGCGACGGCTGGTATAGCTGCAACACCTGCCACACCGACGGCCACACCTGCGGCCTGCTCAACGACAACTTCTCCGACGGCACCTACGGCACCCCCAAGCGCATCCCCCCGCTGGGCGGCGTCGCCGACACCGCCCCGTATGCCTGGAACGGCTCCATCGCCATGATCGAAGAGCAGATCCGCCACTCGATCCTGCGGACGATGGACGGCAAGCCTGAGCGCGCCTCGGAGCAGAACGTCGCCGACCTGGCCGCGTTTCTCCGCACGCTGCCGCCCGCCCCGTCGCTGGCCCTGGCCCGTGGCCGGATCGACGACGAGGCCGTCGCCCGCGGGTACCGCGCGTTCCAGCAATGGGACTGCGACCATTGCCACGAGCCGCCCACGTTCACCAGCCCCCGCGCCTACGACGTCCGCCACCCCGACGAGCTCGGCCAACGCAAGTGGAACCCGCCCTCCCTCCGCGGCGTCAGCCAGCTCCCCGCCCTCTTCCACGACAACAGCGCATCGAGCCTCCGCGACGTCCTCTACCGCTTCAAACACCCCCACGGCCAAGACCTCAGCGGACAAATCGACGACCTCGTCACCTTCCTCGAGTCCCTCTGACCGCCCCATGGGCTCGGGCGATGTCGAGCGCGATCGTCGCCACGTCGAACGCGGCACGGGGCCCGGCGATCTTCCGGGCATTCTGCTTCAGGGCGGCGAGGCGATCGGGGTTCTTCAGCAGCTCCGTCAGCTTCAGCGGCAGTGTGCCGACGTTGTTGATTTTGATGGCGGCGCCGTGTTCGAGGAGGAAGTCGCTGTTGCGGCTCTCCTGCCCGGGGATCGGGTTGACGACCGCCATCGCGGCGCCGCGGGCGAGGACTTCGGACGTGGTCAAGCCGCCGGGCTTGGAGAGGACCACGTCGGCGACGCACATCAGCTCGTCGATCTGGTCGGTGAAGCCGAGCACCTTCACCCGGTGCCGCGGCGGGATGCTGGCCTGCTCCAGTTCGCGCCTGGCCTCTTCGTTCCTGCCGGCGACGACGACGATCTCGAGCGGGACTTCGACGGCCAGGATGCCGCCGAAGAGTTTGGCGATCGGGCCGACGCCGAACCCGCCGGCCAGTTGCACGATGACGGGCCGATCGCCCGCCAGTCCCTGATTCCGCAGGCACTCGGCCCGGTCCTTCGGCTGGCTGAAGACGGGATGGATCGGGATGCCGGTGACGCTGATCGGCCCCGTCACGCCCCAGTGCCGCAGGTAGGCGGCGCCCTCCGCGGTGGCGGTCGTGTAGTGGTCGCACGGCTCGTTCACCCAGAGCCGGTGCGTTTCGAAGTCGGTCGTGACCGTGATCTGCGGGACGCCCAGCCGCCCGTCGCGGCGGAGGCTGGCGATGATCTCGGCGGGCAAAAAGTGCGTGTTCACCAACACGTCCCACGCCCCCTGCTCCATCAGCTCGATGAAGTTCTTCAGGTTCAGCTTCTCGAACGCCAGCCGCAGCTTGTCCCGCTTCGAGTCCGGCGAGCGCGGCTTGTCCATGTGGTCGTAGATATACCCAAGCACGTGCGGCGCGAGGTTGACCAGGTCGAGATACGCCTTCCCATAGACGCGCCGAAACGCGGCATTGGTCAGCGTCAGCACGTCGACGTTGCGAACGTTCGCTTCGGGCGCGAGGCGCCGCAGCGCGAGTTCCACCGCTTGTGCGGCCCGCATGTGGCCGGCGCCGACCGAGGCTGAGAGGACGAGGACGTTCGAGGGCATAGGGTGGTCTTTTGGTGGGGCGGACATTCCTGTCTGCCCAAAGTTATCGCTGGGACATTCCTGTCCCTTCCTTCTTGTCCCTGGTCGTGCGGACCCGGATAGAATACCCCCATGCGCCGTTTTGTCTCGCGCGCCGGCGAGAAACTCGACCATGCCCTCGACGCGTTCGCCCTCGACGTGACCGGCTTCGTCTGCGCCGACTTCGGCTCCAACACCGGCGGCTTCACCGACTGCCTCCTCCAACGCGGCGCGACAAGGGTCTACGCGATCGACACCGGATACGGCGTGCTCGAATGGAAGCTCCGCAACGACCCGCGCGTCGTCACGATGGAACGGACCAACGCCATGCACGTGAACCTGCCCGAGGCGGTGGACCTGGTGACGATCGACGTCGCCTGGACCAAGCAGCGGAACATCCTCCCCGCCGCCCGGCGTGCGCTGAAGCAATCCGGCCGCGTTGTGACGCTGATCAAGCCCCACTACGAGGCCGACCCCGCCCTGCTTCATCGTGGAGTGCTCCCACCCGATGCGGTGGCGGGCGTCGTCGACGCGGTGCGGGCGGACATTACAGGCGCCGGATTCGAACTCGAACAGCAGGTGCAGAGCCCGATCCTGGGCGCCACGGGCAACGTCGAGGTGCTCGCGCTTCTGCGGCCGCGGGCGTGAGGCTGCGCGTAGGGCTTAGAATTGCGATACGGCCCGCCTCGCCCTGTGACACGGGTTTTCAACCCGTGCGTGCCCCGCTGATGCCGGTAGGGGCGTCATCAGTAAAAGATGAATCGTCCGATCGATGTCGTTAGCACGGGTTAAAAACCCGTGTCACAACTAAGGTTCCTGGTACGGCAACAACTGCACCGCATCGATGACCACAAACCCGTCGGTGTTCGCGTTGCTCACGATGATCACCGCGGGCTTCGGTGTGATGAAGGAGAACGTCCCGAGGGAGACGAAGGCCTTGTCGATCGGCGGCTCGCGCCGCTCGTTGACGGTGACGGTTTTGCTCCCCTCCGCCGACTCGATCGTCACCGGCACATTGCTCGCGCGGTTGGCGTGAGGGGTGTACGCGAAGCGCGCTTCGTACCGGCCGTCCTTCGGGACCTTCAGCTCGAACCGGGCGGATTTGTGCCCCTTGTCCGAGTTCGCGTCGTGGTGGTAGGAGCCGTCGATGCCCCCTTGTGCGGAGCTGGTCACCCAGTCGCCGGTGAGCTTCGCGTGCGCGTCGTCCATCACGATGCCGGGGAGTTTCGCGGAGGCCAGCCCCCGCCGAACAGCTTGCCCCGTCCATTCGACGAGTTGCTTGTCGGCCACGAGCCGCTCGCGGAGCTTCGGATACGGGACCTTCTGCACGTCCACATTGTCATCGATCGCGATCGCGGCGGCGGTGCCGCAGCCCTGGCCGAGGATCATGTAGACCGGCTCCATCCGCACCGACCCGTACCCGATGTGCGACGCCGACATGCAGACCGGCACCAGCAGGTTCGTACACTCGCCGGCCTTTGGCACCAGCGCCCGGCAGCTGATCCCGTACGGCCCCGCCACGCTCACCTGCACGTCCCCCTCATTCCGCGCGTGCCCGGCCGCATCGACGTATCGCTGACAATTATGGGAATCCATATTGTATGACCCGAGGCCGACGGGATCGTCGCACTTGCGCTCCCACATCGTGTCGTGCTGCGTGACGACATACTCGCCGACCATCCGGCGGCCCTCGCGGACGTAGAGCTGATACGGCCAGTTGCCGTTATCGACGAATTCGTCCTTCGCCAGGCCCCACTTGCTGACCGCTTCGCGGACCTTCTGGGGGATCCTCGGGTGATTGGCCAGCGTCCAAAGCAGGCCCTGGGTATAGCGAATGTGGTCGGCGGTGATCTTCGCCCGCGTCGCGTAATCGGCGTCGGGGTATTCGTCGGCCATGCCGATGAAATCGGTCGAGAACGCGCCGTTGTTGTTTGTGTCGGTCTTGCGGTTCGGCATGCCGCGCGGGCCCCACGGGATGCCGGTCAAGCCGGCGGCGTAGTAGCGGAAGAGCAGCTCGAAGTCGCGCTCGTCGTACCCGTCGGGCTTGGGGAACGGGACGCGGTTCTCGGGCACGTCGGTGGTACAAATGCGGTAATTGAACGCCTCGACCCGTTTGTCGGCTTCACCATCGACGCCTGGCGAGCCCGCGTGGATGAGGTGGACCAAGCCGCTGGTCGGACTACCCGGCGTCACGTATGGGTCGACCGGGAAGTTGAACTGATGGCTCTTCGCATGAGCCACCTGGAAGCCGTCGATCGTCTCGCCATATTGGCTGTTGGCCTCGCGGCCGATCGTGTAGCTCACGCCGGCCTTGGCCATCAGGTCGCCCTCATAGCCGGCGTCGATGAAGACTTTGCCGGAGAAGGTTCGGCCGCTTTCCATGCTGATCGAGACGATGCGCGGGCCGTCTTTCTTCACGCCATTTTTGAGGTCGAGCCGCTCGTCCCGCACGACCTGCACGTGCGCCTCGGCGAGCATGTCGTCGTAGATTCGCTCCGCCACATGCGGCTCGAAGCCGAAGAGCGCGTCGCCCTGGTAATACCGCTCGCGCTTCGCGTACTGCTCCGGCGTCTCGTACTTCCAGGCAGACTTGTCCTGGTAGTACTTGAGGATCCGCTGGTAGAATTCGCGGGAGACGCCGCCGATGGCTTTTGGGTTGCCCATGTCGGTGGCGCCGAGGCCGCCGGTGGTCATGCCGCCCAGGTGTTGGGTGGGCTCGATGAGCACGGCACGTTCGCCCATCCGCCCGGCCTGGACCGCTGCAATGACGCCTCCCGAAGTGCCTCCATATACGACGATGTCGAACGTCTCCCCAGCGGCTGCCACGAAAGGCAAGCAGAGGAGGACCAGGATTCCAAAGATCGCGAGCTGCTTCATGAGGCGCGTCCTTCCAACCCGCATGCCCTGTGACACGGGTTTTTAACCCGTGCTGACGGCATCCGAGTGACGGGAGACTTTCGCTATTGTGAAAGCGCGATATCGATCGCCCTTGTAATATCGCGGGGGCTCGCACGGGTTGAAAACCCGTGTCACGGGGGAGGCTCAGTTTCCGGGCAGGACGACGGCATCCTTCGGGTCGAATCCGACGGTCATTTCCGCCGGCGGGTCGAATCGGGGCGGGGTGCTGATTAGCTTGATCTGTTGGCCGTTGACGAGCAGGACGTGTTCGCTGGCTTCGCCGAGGAAGGTGGTTTCGGTGACGCGGCCACAGAGGCGGTTCACTGGGGCGCGGTCGCCGTCGGTCACGATGCGCATTTGCTCGGGGCGGACGCTGAGTGTGACGCTGTCGGGGATTCCCGGGGCGCTGGCGGCGAGCAACTCCCCCGCCGCGGTTTGGACGCGAATGAGGCCGTCGTCGCGGGCGACGACTTGCCCCTTGAGCAGGTTCGTCTCACCGACGAAGGAGGCGACGAAGGCGGAATTCGGACGGTGATACAGCTCGGCCGGCGTGCCGACCTGGGCGATCCGCCCGGCGTTCATCACCGCTATGCGATCGGCGACGCTCAGCGCCTCCTTCTGGTCGTGCGTGACGTAGATCGTCGTCAGCCCCTGCGCCTTGCAGATCCGCCGGATCTCGCTGCGCATCTGCTGGCGGAGCTGCGCGTCGAGGTTGCTGAGCGGCTCGTCCAGCAGCAGGCAGTCGGGCCGGACGGCAAGCGACCGGGCCAGCGCCACCCGCTGCTGCTGCCCGCCGGAAAGCTGGTTGGGCTTGCGATCGGCCAGCTCCCGCAGTTGAACCAGGTCGAGCACCTCGGCGATCCGCCGGTCCTGCTCCGCCCGCGGCAGCCGCCGCACCTGCAGCCCGAACCGCACGTTCTCCCGCACCGTCATGTGCGGCCAGAGCGCATAACTCTGAAACACCATCACCGCATTGCGGCTCTCCGTCCCCAATGGCGTCACGTCGCGATCATTGAAATAGACTCGCCCGGATGTGGGCTCGTAAAGCCCCGCGATGAGCCGCAGCAACGTGCTCTTGCCACAGCCGCTGGGCCCGAGCAGAAAGAACAATTCGCCGCCGGCGATGGACAGGTCGATCCCGTCCAGCGCGACCGTACGGTCGAACGTCTTCGAGATGTGCTCGAGGCGGATGGATGTCATTGGCGGCTCCAATGCCCGCCGAAAGCGGGCAAGCACGTCGGTGTCCGATGTTACGGCGTCAAGTCCCAGGCTCTTCTTGGCGGCGTCTCGAATTTTCGTTGCAACGATTTGTCTGTCGGCGGAAACACCTCTCGCTCGAACGGCATCGATGATGAAGTTTTGAACTGCTTCGGCGGTGGCAAGCCTTCGTACGTCATCATCTGAGATCTCGATACCGAACGCCATTTCAAGTTCCACGACGAAATCGGCGCCTTCGCAAAAATCCGTCCAGTCTTGGATCATCGCCTGGATGGGAGCTTGAAGACTTGCGAACGACTCGTCGCACACGGGACAGCAACGCCCCTCCTGCATGAGCCATTTGACGCTCTCGAACGTGTGTGTCTTGCAACGTGGGCAAACGAGGTCCAGTGGCTCCTTGAATTTCATGGTGTCCGACTCCACAAAACGCGATTCGCATCACAGCTTCGGCTTCCCCGGCGTGACGGGTTCCTGCCAGCTCAGGACGCCCTGCGTCTTCGTCTTGCGGCGGTAGACGTGGTTGCCGTTGCAGAGGTAGAGGTATTCGATGTTCGGGCCGCCGAAGGCGCAGTTGGCGAGCCATTGGGGGCTGGGGCGGTTGATGACGCCGATCACCCGGCCCGCCTGGTCGAAGACCTGGATGCCGATGTGGGTGCAGACGTAAAGGCGGCCCTCCTTGTCGAACGCCATGCCGTCGGCGCCGTCGTCGGCGGTGCCGGGGACGATCTGGGCATCGTAGAAGGCCTCCCGGTTGGCCAGGTCGCCGGAGGCGGTGACTTGGAACGCCCAGAGGCGAACGCCCTTGGTGTCGGCGACGACGATCTGCGACTGGTCCGGCGTGAACCGCACGCCGTTGGGGAAGTTGATCACCGGGTCGCGGGCGACGACCCGCTTCTCGTGCTTGGGGCTGATGTAGACGATCTGGTGCCGCGGCGGCTCGGAGACGTAGATCCGCCCGTCATGGTCGATCGCGATGTCGTTCACGGCCTCGATGTCCTCGGCGATCACCTGTTCCTTCCCCTGCGGGTCGTACGCGACGACGCGCTTGCGGTCCATCTGGCAGCAGTAGAGTTTCCCGTCGGGGCCGAACATCAACCCGTTTCCCCCGCCGGTGTCGTGGGCGAACTCGGTGACTTTGCCGTTGGGGTCGATCTTGAAAATCTTGTTGTGCGGGATGTCGGTGAAATAGAGGTTGCCCTTGCCGTCGGGGGCGGGGCCTTCGGTGAAGCCGTAGGTGCCCTCCACCGGCTCCCAGTTTTCGCCGGGGATCAGGATGTCCATCACCGGCTGGGTGGACGGCCGGGTGGTCGGATTGACCATCGCCTGGACGGGCTTTGGGTAATCGCGCCACAGCCAGCGGACGACGTCGGGGAAGATCGCCCCGCCGTGCCTGGCGTTGTGGCCCTCGTCGCCGAGGACGTACTTGTAGTCGTACCCGGCGAACTCCAGTGCCTCGGCCATCTCCCTATTCGCGTTGACCCAACTCCCGGCGTAAATGTTCAGGTCCCGCTTTCCGTCCTGCAGGAAGACGCGGATCGGCTTGGGCTCGGTCTTGCGGATGATGTCGGGGTAGTAGTTGTCGCCGCGGAGGTCGGTGAAGCTGCCGACGAAGCTGGCGACGCGGGAGAACTGGTCGGGCCGTTGCCAGGCGACGGTGAACGCGCAGCTCGCGCCGGATGAAATGCCGCAGATCGCCCGACTGTTGGCGTCCTTCGCCAGGTTGTACTTTTTGCCCACCTCGGGAAGGATCTCGTTGAGCAAAAACCTCGCGTACTGATCGCTCGGCGAATCGTATTCGAAGCTGCGGTTGAACCGTGGCAACGCGCTCTGCTTCCCATGCGGCGGCGGGATGATGCCCGGATTGATGAAAATGCCAATCGTGACCGGCATCTCCTTCTTAGCGATCAGGTTGTCGAAGATGGTCGGGACGCGCCACGGGCCCTTGGGATTTTGGAACCCGCCGCCGTCCTGGAAGACCATCACGCAGGCGGGGGTTTTCGGGTCGTACTGGGCGGGGACGTAGACCCAGCAGTCGCGGGTAGTGCCGTGATAGATCTTGCTGGTCCAGGTGAATTGCTCGACCTTGCCGTGGGGGACGCCTTCTTGTTCCTGTGAATCGGGACCGAGCTTATAGACCTCGTCGGCGCGGGCGGGGGAAAGACAGAGGAGGATCAGGGACAGGACGCAAGCGGAGGGGACGAACGGGAAGCGTTCAGGTCGCATGGAATACGATTCTGTGCGTCGTCCGCGTGGGTGTAAAGATTCAGCTTCGGAATCCCGTCAACTCGGATCTTCGCCTGTCGCTTGCCGCCGGGCATAACGTCGGGTTGCTGCGGTCTCCTCGTGACACGGGTTTCCAACCCGTGCGGATCCCGCTGCCCACCGCGGGAGCCAATCGCTTGCCAACCAGCTCGAAGCGAAGCGCGTTTCTTTTAACTCCCACAACCGACCCAATCACGCGTTCTGCAAATTCGGACCGCTCGGCACGGGTTGGAAACCCGTGTCACGGGGAGGCCGCCCCAAACCGACATGCTGCGCCCTTCTTTCCCTCTCCCGGTACTCCGGGAGAAGCGAGCGGAATGGGCGACTGCCCGCGAGCGGGCAGGGTGAGGGTTTGCCGCGCGATATTGCTCACTCGAATCAGCAGCGTCGCGCGGTGAACCCCCTCCCTACCCTCCCCCGGAGTACCGAGGGAGGGAGAAAACGCGGATCCACCCTTCGACGTCGACTCGCCCAACATTCGAGAATTCGAGGCCGATCCTGCCGATAGTGGAGTATGTTCCGCGCCGTCCGTTATCCTACCGCCGTGATGACTT
Source organism: Tepidisphaeraceae bacterium (assembly GCA_036495445.1). Classification (GTDB taxonomy): domain Bacteria; phylum Planctomycetota; class Phycisphaerae; order Tepidisphaerales; family Tepidisphaeraceae; genus DASXMX01. The sequence continues at coordinate 1,278 of DASXMX010000372.1, read as the reverse complement.
CTTCCACCGGATCACCCGATAACGCGTTGTTCGACGCCGCCGTGGTCGGCGGCGGGATCGTGGGGCTGGCGACGGCGATGGCCCTCGCCCGCCAGCACGGCCTGTCCGTCACCGTCCTCGAAGCCGAGGACCGACTCGCCCAACACCAGACCGGCCACAACAGCGGCGTCATCCACTCCGGGCTCTACTACAAGCCCGGCTCGCTCAAGGCCAAGCTCTGCGCCGAGGGACGCGACGCGATGTACGCCTTCTGCGCCGAGCACGACGTGCCGCACGAGCGGTGCGGCAAGGTCGTCGTCGCGACGAGCGAGGGCGAATTGCCGGCGCTGACGGTACTCGAGCGGCGCGGGCTGGCCAACGGGCTTCGTCCCGTCAAGCTGACTGCCGAGGGAATCAAGGAGCACGAGCCGAACATCACCGGCATCGCCGGGCTGTTCATCGAGGAGACGGGGATCGTCAAATACACGGCGGTCGCCGAGGCGTATGCGAAGGTGATTCGCGAATCGGGCGGGCAGGTCGTCACCGGCGCGCGCGTCAACAAGGTACACGCCTCCAACGGCGAGCTTGTCATCGAGACCGCCCGCGGCGACGTCCGCGCCCGGCACATGGTCAACTGCGGCGGCCTCGAATCCGACCGCGTCGCCCGCCTGTGCGGCGTCGAGCCGGGCGTGCGGATCGTGCCGTTCCGGGGCGAATATTACGAACTGACCAAATCCAGCGAGCACCTGGTCCGCAACCTCGTCTACCCCGTCCCCGACCCGCGGTTCCCGTTCCTGGGCGTCCATTTCACCCGCATGATCGGCGGCGGCGTGGAAGCCGGGCCTAACGCGGTCCTCGCGCTGGCCCGCAAAGGCTACAAGCGTTTGAGCTTCAACCCGCGCGACGCGATCGAGATCGCGACGTTCGGCGGCACCTGGCGGATGGCCCGCAAATACTGGAAGACCGGCTTCGGCGAAATGTACCGCTCGTTCAGCAAACGCGCCTTCCTCAAGGCCCTGCAAAAACTCCTCCCCGCCCTTACGCTGGACGACCTCCACCCCGGCGGCGCCGGCGTCCGCGCCCAGGCCATGGAACCCACCGGCGCCATGGTCGACGATTTCCGCATCATCGAAACCAACCGCATGGTCCACGTCCTCAACGCGCCGTCGCCTGGGGCAACCGCGTCGATCAGCATTGGCAAATACATCGCGGAAACCGCGACGCGGTCGTGGGACCTCGCGGCGCGGAATTGACGTGAAACAAACGATCCCACCTCACGCCGGTGGCAGAGCGCAGTGC
>DASXMX010000371.1:0-10248 GCA_036495445.1 Tepidisphaeraceae bacterium | reverse complement strand
CGGATACCTCGCGGGTGAATCGCACGCACCGCGTACACATGATGCACCGGTCGGCGTAGAGGTAGATGTTCTCCCCGACATCCTTCTTGGGGTTCTTGATCTTGTCCTCTTCGTACCGCGACTGGCTTCGGCCGTATTGGTAGGAGTAATCCTGCAGGAAGCACTCGCCCGCCTGGTCGCACACCGGGCAATCGAGCGGGTGATTGATCAGCAGGTATTCCATCACCGACTTTTCGTTCGCGATCGCCTTGGAACTCCTGGCGTAAACGACCATCCCATCCCGCACCGGCGTCTGGCAGGCCGGCACGAGCTTCGGAATCCCCTCGACTTCCACCAGGCAGATCCGGCACGAGGCCGGGATCGACAGCCCGGGGTGATAGCAATACTGCGGCAGCGGGATCCCGGCGTCGTTGCACGCCTGCAGGATCATCTGCCGTTCCTTCGCCTCGATCGTCTTGCCATCCACCGTGATCTTGGGCATGGGAAACCGATCGTAGCGGGGTTCGTGCCAAATTTCACGTAGTAGCCTCCATCCTGGTGCCGTCTGGTCGCACGCTCACCTTCCCATAATGGTCCAGCACGATCTTCCCCGACCCGCGGGTCCGGTCGATCGCGAACTGCAGGTCGTGTGCGACGGACATGGCCGGCGCGTATACGGAGGAGGAGAGAGGGGCAAGACGGGGCGGAGCTATGAACTGGGTGCGAAACGCTGAAGGTTCCTATGGGATCGAAACGTTCTGAAACCCGGAGAGATCTTTTTTCAGATCGTTCTCCGCACTGACGACCCCGACGGCGACGATGATGCCTACTACGACGGCCACGACGATCGCGATCAGGACAACGGATTTGACGAAATCGACCTGCCCCTTGTCGGCCTGCATGACCCACTCGTACCCGCCGGCCGGGGCGAGCGAGATTTCCAGTTCCGCGGCCACGGCAACCGCACCGCTTTGTCGCTGGCGAAAGCCCAGCGCGTCGCCGCGCTTCAGTCGCAGTGACGTGACGGTGGACGTGCGAGTCGTCTTGCCCTTCACGTCACTCGCGACCTTGTACAGCGTGTACTGTCCGTTGTAAGGCGCCTGCATCATCGTGGGGGCGGCGTGGTCCCCGACCGAAAGCAGCCGTTGCGGGTCCGTGCTCGCGCCACATCCCATCAAGGCCAAACCGACCGACACGAGTATCACAAGCGGCCAGCGACGCATGATTGAAAACCTCGAGGAGTTGTTCCCGCGAATGTTTCCTGCCGAACAAGACGTGAGATCGGGAGCATATCGCCCCCTCGATGCGAGTCAAAGAAGCGTTGGGATTTCGACAGCCGGGGCGGTGCGAGGTGAGCGAAGCGGGACCTCAAGCGAAAGTGACGCGGTCACGACACCCGCCGTGTTTTTACGTGGTCGAGGGACCAGAGAATGAGAGTCCGGGGTGATAGCAATACTGCGGAAGCGGATCCCCGGCGTCGTTGCACGCCTGCACGATCATCTGCCGTTCCTTCGCCTCGATCGTCTTGCCGTCCACCGTGATCTTGGGCATGGGAAACCGATCGTAGCGGGGTTCGTGCCAAATTTCACGCACTGGGCGATATGGAAGATTTCCAGGTGTATGACGCTTGGATTGATCGTTGTGGCACGGGCGTCTCGCCCGTGCGGACGGCATTCGAACATCAAGAGTCGCTCGCACGGCCGAGACGGCCGTGCCACGGCGCCATACCGAAAGCAATTCAAACCGCGCCGATCTCGCCGCAGCGGTGGTTCGGGTAAGATCCCGTTGGCGATGAAGCGACGCAAACCCACGCTTTGGCAACGTATCGCAATGGCCAGCGCGGCGTTTTGGGTCGTTAGCGCATTAGCCTGGTGGCACGGCCTTCCAAGCAAGCCGCCTACAGATAACTGGCGGTGGGGGGTGTTCGGTATGGGGATGGGCCTGCTGAGCGTCTACTGGATGTTTCGCGTCTCGCCGGCTCCCGATCCGATTCCCGGCCAGTGCCCCAAATGTGGCTACGACCTGACCGGAAACGCCAGCGGAGTCTGTCCGGAATGTGGAACGCGGGTCGGGTAAGGCCGGTTACGATCCCCTGGCGGGGCCGGCGAGCGACGAGCCAATGAGACACATCAATCAGAAAACACGCCGCAGGTTTGAAGAAATGACGCTCCAGCAGTTGCGGAACGCCACGAAGGAGTTTGATCGAGAGTTCATCGCCGACACGTTCGGGCCCCCTACCATGCACGCAAAGGCGGCGATTGCGAAGGCAAAACGACGCGGGAAATCGCACTAGCCGATCGACTACGGATTCTCCCTCACCTCCCGCAACAACGTTGCATGCGCGGCCGGGGCGGCGGCGATGAAGGGGACTTTGGCGCCGTCGTAGCCATGGGCGTCGAACGGGAAGATGGGGTTGCCCTTCAGGTCGGTGACGACGCCGCCGGATTCGAGGACCAGCGCGGCCGGGGCGGCGACGTCCCAGAGCTTGCCGTTCATCGTGATCGCGCCGTGCGCCACGCCCGCGGCGACCTGGGCCGCCTCCAACGCGGCCGAGCCAAGCACGCGAATCTTCCAGTTCGTCTGCCCGAGCCACCGCACCGCCCATTGCGGCAGGCGCTTGTTCGCGTCGAGCAGGTTGCTGGTCAGCATGATCATCGACGCATCGTTCATCGGCGTGTCGAGCGCCCGCAGCCGTTGCGTGCCCACCCACGTCCCCTCCCCCTTGGCGGCCGAGTACATCAAATCGCGCGTGACATCGAACACGACGCCCAGCACCGGCATGCCCCCTTCCATCAGCGCGATGCAGACGGCGAACGCCCCCAGGCCGGCGATGAAGTTGTTGGTCCCGTCGATCGGGTCGATCACCCAGACCCGCCGGTCGGGGTGGGGCACGTCGAACGTGATCGCCTCGCCCGTCTCGTTCTCCTCGCCGATGATCCCGTCCTCGGGAAATCGCCTTCGCAGCCCGGCGACGATGTACCGCTGGCTGGCGCGGTCGGCGTCGGTGACCGCCTCCTGGTGCCGCTTGGTCAGCCGGCTCACCTTCCCGTATTGGTCCAGCACGATCTTCCCCGCCCCCCGGGCCAGGTCGATCGCGAACTGCAGGTCGTGTGCGAGGGACATGGCGGGAGCGTATGCGCAGTGAAGGAGTGGGGCAAGGAAGAACGACGAGGGCCGTGACGAACGGGGGTTCGGGGTTCGGGGTTCAGGGTTCAGGCGCGCCGAGCTGCGGGCTCTGCTCGCCCGGCGCGTCGCGCGCGGGTATGCTTTCATGCAAGGGGGCGTTGAGGACGTAATGCAAACCACCCTGGAAACGCTGAAGAGCCAGTTGGAACTGGCGGACGAGCTTCTGGCCGGTCGGGAACACATGTTCGAGCCACAGGATCTTCCGGGACGCTACGGGCGCGTCGTCAAGGCGCTCGACCATCTGCTGCAGGCGGTGGGATGTGAAGCGGTATTGGGCGGCGGGTGGGCGGTCTGGCGTCACGGCTTCCTGGGGCGGGTTACGCAAGACGTGGACATTCTCCTCGGGACCGCCGATCTCGACGCGTTCCTCCGTGCCGCGGCCGTGTCTGGGTTCGACGTTCTGCCCCAGCCTGCCGGACGGTGGCCGAAGCTGATGCACCGTGAGACGGGCATCCGAGTCGACATTCTTCCCGAAGGCCAGCGACCCGGCACGCCGAGCCGGCCCGCACCGACTACGCTCCCCCACCCGTCGGCGGCTGGCGCATCCGGGGCAACGCTGCGGTACATCTCGCTGCCGACACTTGTTGAGCTCAAGCTGGCCGCCGGACGTCCCCGCGATGAAGCCGACATCGCCGAACTGATCCGAGCCAATCCCGAATCAATCGACGCGGTCCGACAGCATCTGGCCGCCGTTCACCCGGACTACGTAATCGCCTTCAACAAACTCGTCGAACGCGCCGGCGATCAGCGGGACGAGTGAGCTCTGTCCGATTGCGAGGGCTTGTCGTTCGCTCGGCTACTCTTCCAGCCCGATCGAGGCGTCCGTCACTGAGAGAAATCGTCCTGAGACCCGTCTGCATAGAGGACAGTCGTTGCCCGGTATTCAGCGCCAAGCCGGTTATCCTCCAACGCGGCGCGGATGCGGGGGTCGGTCAGGGTCCAGGTGTTGGTTCCTTCGAATGCCGCCTTGGGCGCCAGGGGTTGGTTGACGTTCAATCCCAGCCTGGCCGGCTCGTGGCTGTGGTCCTTGTCGTCGTAGAGCTGAAGGCTTCCGTAGACGGCGCTGATCGCGCGGCCGGACGTGTTGGTGAGCTTGAAGTGCAGATCGACGGCCGGGCCTTCGATTTTCCCCGCCGGGCGGAGCGTGGTGACCGTCAGAATCCCGCGGCTCTTGGCCGCCTCGCGCGTGGCGTCAGGATCGTATGAAGAACGACTCGAGTTCGAGGGCACAGCGGGCGAGTGGCTCTTGGTCCAGGCGAGATAACCCAGCGTCGCGCCGCTGAGGATCAGCGCCAGCAGCGGGATCCGAATGCCCAGCGCGTGGCGGGACATGCCGACAGAAAACCCGATCGCCGACAGGGCAACCGCCGCCCCGGCCAGCGGGACGGCCCAGGCCTTTCCATTCGGGCTCCAGTACAGGGCTGCCGCCGCGATGCCGATGAGCAGGGCCATCGTCCCAATGAACCGCGGCAGCCGCCGGGGATCGTACTCGGCTCGGTCGTCCTCGTCCGGGATGGGAACCTGCAGCACGGCATTGACCGGCGGCGCCGGGGCCAGCGGCCGCCGCGACGGCGCGGGACGCGGGGGCGTCGCGGTCTCCACCTCTGGCTTCGCTCCCGATTCAGATTCGGATTCAGACGCTTGAACCACGGCAGGCACTGGCTCGCCCGGTGATGCATCACCGGGTTCGTCTTGCGCAGGCGAGGGAACTTCTTCGGATGATGCGACTGGCTCGTCGATGAGCGGCGCCATCCCGATCTCAGGTGCGGCGGCACGTTGGGATGGGGCGATCACCGATTCCGACACGCTTGAAGCGACGCCGACGACCGACTCCACGACCGACTCGGCGGGCTCCGCCGCCAGTTCCATCGCGCCGGCCTCATCGGCCGCCCGGACCATCACAGGCCTGCCGCACTGCGGGCACTTCACCCGCTTCCCGAGCCACTGCTCGGGCGCGCTGATCTGCCGTCCGCAATCGCATCGCAACCGGATCATTCGGAAACGCCCTCCGTGGTCGTAGACTACACGCGGTCAAACTAAATGCCCGACCGCGTCTGTGTCAAACGTTGGGCAGTATCGTGTAGTACAGCCCGGGGCAGTCGCATGGACTGCCTTCGGGTCGCATGAGCATGTACTCATGCCCGTGGCTTAGTGCCGATTCGGGTGGCACGATCGCCTTTAGTGATCTCACAGCCGAGGGCGGCTGTGCCGCATTTCCACCTGTTGCCTCAGATTTGGAAATGCGGATCCGTTGCGGTCGAGACGGTCACCCCGCTCAGGATCGCCCGCGCGGGGAGAACGGCGGCAAGGAACCGGCTGTCGTCGCTGACCGGACCGCGGACGGTGATCGATCGGATCGCGGCCTTGGGCAGCAGGACGATCCCGGACTGGATCGTCCCGCCCGGGGCGGGCGCCGCGCCGGCGGCGACGAGGGAGGACGTGTCGGCCCCGCCGACGAAGACCGACGAGATCGTCGCGACGGTGTACCGGTCGTCGTTGGTCCCAAGCACGTTGTCGGTCCCGGCGTCCGCGCCGGCATAGATCGGGGCATTCGAAAAGTTGCCCTTCACGTGCAGCGTTCCGATGTTCCCGCCGATCGCCCAGGTGCCGCCGTCGAGGGTGCCCAGGGTCGCGGTCTGAATCGCGCCGGAGCCGTGGACGAATACGTCGGGATCGCAGGTGCCGCGGACGTTCAGAGTTTGGATCGACGGCGCGATGATCTGGCCGCCGACCCAGGACGACGCTGTGAGGCTTCGAATGGGGGCCGCGGAGTTCAGGAGGACGCCGGAGACGGCGCCGAGCGAGAGCGTGACGGTCACCCCCGACCCGAGCGTCACCGGCATCGAGCCCCCCTGTCCAAGAGCGGCAAGGGTGATGTTGCCGATGCTCCCGCCGACCGTCAGTTTGCCGGTGACGGTGGCCCGGTTGCCGGTGATGGCGCCGAGCGCGCCGCTATCGGTGATCGCGTCGAACGAGAACGTGCCGCGCGACGGCGTAACGACGAACCTGCTGGACGAATCGGTGCCGGAGAGCGCGACGTCGGTCAGGCCATTTGTTTGCGTGACGGTGCCGCTGCCGTTGCCGGTGATTGAGAGGACCGCGCGATTGCCGGCGGCGTCGGTGACGGCCAGCGTCAGGTTCTTGTGGTTGCCGATCGTCCCGAACACCATGCCCGCCGCCTGGAAACGGGAGCCGCTGGTGAGGGTCGTCGTCGTGAACTGATCGGTCGTAAATCGCGCGACAGGGACGATCTGGGCGATGAGGAAATACGTGCCTGGCGGATACTCGCCGAGCTTGAAGTTGCCGGTCATCGTCGCGGTGCCGCCCACGCCGACGGTCAGCGTGCGGTTCTGCAGCGACGGCGCGGAGACCGGAATCGCGGAGGAGGGATCGAGCGTCCTGCTGGGCGAGAGGAAGAGGTTGACGGAGATCCGCCCGTTGGCGACCCCCGCGCCGCCGTTGCTAAAGGAGAGCGTGACGCTGCCCGGGTCTTTCGGCAAAAACGTCGATGGGATCGTGACCGTCGAAAGGGTCGGGATCAGCAGCGGCGTGGCGGCCGTCGAAAGCAAAACCGTCACGTTTTTCGCCGCCGACGTGGCCCCGGCGTAGGTGACGTCGCCGCCGTAGACGGCAGTGACCGCCTGCGTCCCCACGCCACTCAGCGTGGAAACGAGTTTCGCCCGCCCGTTTTTCAACGTCGCCGTCCCAATGGAGGCGCTCCCCTCCATGAACGTCACGGTGCCAGTCGGGACCGGCGAGTTGGTCGAGGTCGGAATCGTGCCGGGCGTGACCGGCGGGGGCGGAGGCGGCGAGACGACGGCGCTGAACGTCAGCGACGCCCCCGACATCACCCGTGCCGACGAGACGCCCAGCGTCACCGTCGGCGTGATCGGCACAGCTTTGCTGTTCAGGAAGACCGTCATCAGGGCATTGGACATCAGCACCTGGTTGAAGACCGGCCCGGTCGAAACGCCCAGCGGCGCGGTGACGACCGCCATGTCGAGGTTACCGTCGCTGTTGAAATCGCCCGTGCTGATGCTGACCGGTTGCCCGGTCACCGCGAACGACGTCGGCGTGCCGAAGGTCGCATTGCCCGCGTTGATCACCACCTGAACGGCCGACGTGGACGTGGCGCTGCCGGTGGGGGTCGTGGTCGTTCCGACGATCAGGTCCGGGCTCCCATCGCCATTCAGGTCGCCCGTGCCCAACGCCGTGATCGTGGTCGACGGGTCGAGGGCAACCGGCGCGCCGTTAGTGAACGTGCCGTCCCCGTTGCCCAGCAGGATATCAACCTGCCCGGTCGGACCTCCGCCCGGCGGAAGGATCGCGACGTCCAGGTTCCCGTCACCGTTGAAGTCCGCTACGGCGACCGCCGGGTTCGACGGCAGTGCGGCGGGCGTCGTCGAGCCAGACGTCGAGCCCGAACTGCCCGAGCCCGGGGAACCCGATGAGCCCGAACCGGAACCGGACGAGGTGCCGGCCGGCTGGGGAAACGGAATCGGGGCGCCGAACGCCCCCGTGCCGTTCCCCAGCATCACGCCGAAGGGAGTCAGGACATCCATCGCGCCGTCGTTATTGAAGTCATCGAACTGGAAATCGGTTGTGAAGATCGCCGTCAGGCCCGTCGCCGACCCGACGGCGGTTGAAACGGGGCTCTTGAACGTCCCGTCGCCGTTGCCCAGCATCACGGAAAGAGCCATCGTCGCCGGTTGCGAGGTCGATCCGGCAGGGGTCAGCGTGACGGCGATGAGGTCCTCCTTCCCGTCCCCGTTGACATCCGCGGCATAGAGGGCGGCGGTGTTCGCCGGCAGCGCATACGTCTGATTGCTGCCGGAAGGGCCGAATGTCCCGTTGTCGTTCCCCGGCAGCACGCCAGTCGCGGTCGCAAGGTCGGTGTTGCCGCTGGCGGTAAAACTGGCTGCCGCCAGGAGCTGCGCGCCGGGGCCGACAAGCGTACCGGACGTGAATATCCCCGTGGCCGTGCCGAGGAACACCTGCGCCGCGCCGTTGTTGTGCCCGACGAGCAGGTCCGGAATGCCGTCACCGTTCACATCGGCGCTGATGACGGACGTAATGCTGTACTGGGTGGTTTGCAGTTGCGTCGTGACCGGCGCGGCAAACGCGACGGCGGCCAGGAGCTTGCGGTCTTCGAGGGATTCGAGCAAAGGGATTCCGCCCGCACGCGGGGCGCGCCGCCTTGGATGGTTCATGGGCTGCCAATCGTAACGCATCGGCGGGCGTCAGTCCCGCCAGAGGGCATGGAGCGAGCGCCGGGCGATCCCGGCGGTGCGACGCGGCGTCCGCGGACGGCCACTGGCCGGGCGGGGGCGCCACGAAAGCACGGCCGACCCGGCCGACGGCGAGCCGTCCAAGGGCGTTGCGCTCCCCCGGCGCAACGGCCGGGCGGCGCCGGCCATCAAGCAAATGCACCACACCGCCAAGGCGAACACCACCCCCAGGCACGCCACGACAATCCCCAGCAGAGCCGCCGCTGACATCAGGCTCCCTCCGAGCATTCACGCGCCGCTACCCACGCTCAATTTGTACCAATACAAGCCCGACTTCTTCCACCCGATTTCCGGCGGATCGATGGATCTGCCCAATGGCATACGGGCGCGCCTGTCGCCCCGGCGCGCTGCGTCGCGCCGGGGCGGTAAAATCGCGCAGGCCCGCACGATTGAACAGGATTAATGGGGGTGCTCTTCCACCAATACCTGGAGCTGCCGGATCGCCTCGTCTACGGCGCGCATGGCGGCATCCTTGTGGCCGTGGAAGTCGTTGCCCGCGACATTCAACTCGCCGCGAGCGGACCGCAACGCATCCAGCGCGTTGTGAATCTTGGGATATTGCCGCTCTTCGCGACGCTCATCTGCGAGCGCGGAGCGGGCCGTACCCAAGAGCCCCGACAGGCCCATCAGCGCGCCAGCCCCCGCGGCACGGGTCAACACAGTTCGACGCGTCGTTTCCATTTCTTGATCGCTCCTTTCGATACCCGATCCCCCAAAGACCGCATCAATGCCAATCATCAATGCCAATGGTGATCGCCCCCGCGGTACCCCCGGTCGTGCCAGCGCCGCTCGTGCCACTCGCGGCTCTCCCAATACCGGTGGTGATCCGGGCCGACCCAGACCCAGTTGGGCCCGTCGTACCAGCCGCGGTCGTAATAAACGGGGTCGTACGCCGGTGCAGGGTACTCGGTATAACCGGCCGGGTAGGCTTCGACTTCAACGCCAGGATGGGCATGAATGGTACAGCCCGCAAGGCTCGCCGTCGCAAGCAGGCCCAGCCCAAACAATGCGTGTTTCCAATTCGTCTTCATCAGGCCTCCATTGCTTCGTCCATGAGGCCAGACAGCGAATCCGGTGCCGCAGTTAGGCGACAAACGAGCCACTCCTTAATGTGGCACAGCTTTGACATCCCGCCTTGGCGGGTTGGGGCTCTGAGCCGGATTATTTCACCAAATCCCAAAAGACCCGCGGCGGGATCCCTGAACCGCGCTTCTGTACCGAGACTGCCCCCTCACGAAGTGAAGTTCCCGTTAACCAAACTGAGCGGGTGTTCCGCGTGCGTGATTTCCACAAGCCGGGAGGAACAGGAATGGAATCCACAGGGAAGGTTCGGGCTCGCTTGGCGGCTGCCGTGGAGGCGGTGCTCAAAGGGATTGTCGCGCCGGGCCGTCGCGGCCCGCATCGCGGGGCTGCGAGCGCTTCAGTCGAGTCGCTGGAGCGGCGGGTGATGTTCGATGGCAACCCCGCCTGGCTGGCCGCCGGCAGTGCGGCGACGTGGGATGCCGCTTCGAAGTCGCTGACCGTCACCGGCGCGGCGTCGATCGTCGCCGACCCCGGCGCCGACGAGCCGAACATCGTCGCCAGCGGGCCCGGCGCTCACCTGACGATCGCGCCCGCGGTCGTCCCGTCCGACGTCCACCTCGGCGGCATCACGCTCGCCAACGGCGCCGCGATCACCGTGCCCGCCCAGAAAACCGGGACGTTTCTGAATTTCCTTGCTCGTTCGGCGTTTGACGGTTAACCTGCCGGCCATGCCCCGCAAAGCCCGCCACGCCCCCGGCGGCCTCATCTACCA
>DASXMX010000370.1:0-7784 GCA_036495445.1 Tepidisphaeraceae bacterium | reverse complement strand
ACAAGCGGCGCAAAAGCAAACGGGAGGCGTTTGTCTACTTAAGCTTCGTATCGCTATTCGTAATCCCGCGCAGGGCGAGCGTGAGCGCGTCGACGTTCGAGGCCAGACGTTTCGCCTCGGACACGTCGATGATCTGCTTCTGGAACAGCTCGGTCAGGTGCTGGTCGAAGCTCTGGCTGCCCGACTCGCGGTTGCCGACGCAGCCCTTGAGCTTCTCGAACTCGCCCTCGAGGATGTACTTCCGCACCAGCGGCGTCGCCATCATGATCTCGACGACCGGGATCCGCCCCTTCCCGTCGCGGCGTTTGGCCAGGCGCTGAGTGAGCACCGCCACCAGGTTCAGCCCGAGCTGCGTCTGCTGCAGCTCCTTCTGATCCGGATGGAACAGCGACACCAGACGCTCGACCGTCATCGGCGCATTGGTGGCGTGGACGGTGGTGAAGACGAGGTGGCCCGTGTCCGCGGCGCGGAGGGCGGTGGTCAGCGAGAAGCTGTCGCGGATTTCGCCGATCAGGATCGTGTCCGGGTCCTGACGCATCATGGCGCGCAGGGCGTATTCATAGCTCTCGCTGTCCTGCCCCACCTCCACCTGGCTGATCAGGCTCTTGGCGTTCTCGTGCTGGTATTCGACCGGGTCCTCGACGGTGATGATCCGCTCCGAGCGGTTGCGGTTGATCGTGCCGATGATCGACGCGAGCGTGGTGGACTTACCGGAACCGGTCGTCCCCGAGACGGCGACCAGCCCGCGGTGGATCTCGGCCAGCCGCTCGACCTGCGGGGGCAGGTTCAGGTCGGTGAACCGCGGGATCTGGGTCACGATGCGGCGCATGACCATGGCGTACCGCTCGCGGCTGTGGAAGATGTTGACGCGGAAACGGGCCGACTTGTCGGGCATCGCGTAAGCCAGGTCGGTCGAGCCCCGTTTTTCCAGCGCGTCGATCTTGTCCTGCACGCCGCGGACGGCGGACTTGACGCACTCGCCGATCTGCTCGTCGCTCATCTCCGGCAGTTCGAGGTACTTGGGCGCGCCGTTGATCCGGATCATCGGGACCGACCCGGCCTGGAGGTGGACGTCCGAACCGTCAAGCTTGATACACGCCTTGAGGAAGTCGTCGAGCTTCCAGAGCCGCTCCTCGATCTTCATCATTTGCGGGCGGGGCGCCGTCGTGGCGCCGCCCCCCTTGCCATCAGGGTCGCGACCGGGTGCGGGCGTGGGCGCGGTTCTCGGGATACCCTGTCCGACACGAGCTTCAGTCGTCATGCTGCGGTTCCTTTGGAGTGGTAAGCGGATCAGCGAGCAACGGCCAGCAGGCTTACAGCGTAAGCGGGCAAAGATTACGGGATTATCGCCCCGATAGGCGAATTTGGCAATCACAATCTATCGGCAACCCTCTTCAGGGATGTGCTCCCTATGATGCGGGCGATGACCAAACGAGGTGAGCCGCGGGCGATTCGACATGAATACGAAGCGCACGGCGTCAGCAGCTTCTACCGCACGCAAGGCAGCGCCTACCGCAACCCGCACGAGCCACAAATCGCAAGATCTCTGGAAATTGCGATCAAAGAATGGCAAATGGATCTCTCGCGCGTGCTCGATCTCGCTGCGGGGAGCGGGGAGGCAACCCTGCCGTTGCGGAACTTGGGGGCAGGGCTGATCGACGGAATCGACCCGTTCACGTTCGATGCGTATCAGGAGCGCACCGGCCAGATCGCGGGGCGAGTGACCTTCGAACAAATCGCCGCCGGCGCGCTGGCCGGGCGCGGATACACGCTCATCGTTTGCAGCTTCGCGATGCACCTGGTCGAGCCATCCCGACTGCCCCATCTGGCGATGCAGCTCAGCCTGGTTGGCGACCGCCTGCTGATTCTCACCCCGCACAAGCGTCCGGCAATTCGGGGCGAATGGGGATGGAGATTCGAGGGGGAGCGGGTGGTGCAACGGGTGCGATCGAGGTTGTATCGGTCGACCTCGCGCGGAGTTCATCGCGAATGAGGTCATCGCGACGAGGTTCGCGTTCGCGTCTATTCGCGGACCGGTTTCTTTCCCCCTCGCAACGAGAGACAGACTCGATCGCGAACTGACGGCAATCGTTGCAACGTCGTTCGACCCGCTCATAATCCCGCACCATGTCGCTGCAACTCCGATGGGTCGGTGAAGCGGACCTCGACCGTGTGGCGCGGACGCGGATGCTCTGTTATTCGCACGCGGGCCGTGACCTGGAGCGGATGCGGACCGTGATCCGCGAGGACCCGCGAGGAAAAGTCGGGGACTTCCTGCTCGCCGAATCCGACGGGGAAGCGGTCGGGACGGCCACCAGCCACTCGATGACGATGTGGGCCCACGGCGGCGCGGTCCCCTGCCAGGGCGTCGCGTGGGTCGGGACCGTGAAAACCCACCGCCGCCGCACCAAGGGCGCCGATGGGGTCGCCACGCAGCTCATGCGCGAGACGCTCCGCATCGCCCGCGAGCGGGGCGAGGTCGTCTCGGCCCTGATGCCGTTCCGCGCCAGCTTCTACGAGCATTTCGGGTACGGGCTTGTCGAGCGGCGGTGCGAATGGACCATCCCGCTGGCGATTCTGCCCCACGGCGACTTCGACGGCATCGGGTTCTATCGCGACGAAGACCTGCCCGAACTGGTCCGCTTCCGCCAACGCACCGTCGAACGCGGGCAATGCGACATCGAGCGCCCCGAAGACGTCTGGCGCTACTGGCTGAAAATGCGGGGCGAATCCGGATTCGTCGTGGTCGATCGCTCCGGGCCTGCTGGCACGATCCACGGCTATCTGAATTTCGAACACCAGCAGGCCGGCACGAAGGACGTGCTGCGGGTCATGCAGATGAGCTACGAGGACCTGCCCGCGCTCCGCCGGCAACTGCACTTTTTGGCGAGCCTGCGGGACCAGTACCTCTCGGCGGCGATGATCCTCCCGGCCGACCTGCCGCTGAACCGGCTGCTCCGCGAGCCGCAACTCCCCCACCGCCACGTGAACCACGCCCACGCCGAGGCGCGGCAGGACACCCGGATGCAGGTGCGGGTGCTGGACCACAAGCGTTTCCTCGAAGCGATGCGCCTGCCGGCGCATCACAGGGGCAAGGTGGTCGTCGCGGTACATGAAAGTGAGGGGCATGAGAGCCGGTTTGCGATCGATATTTCCGACGGACGGGCGAGCGTCTCCGCGTCGAGCGCCTCGGCCGAATTCACCTGCCCCGATCACGTATGGGCGGCGATCGCCTGCGGCGACCTGCCGGCCACGCACGCGATGAACTTGAGCCTGGCCTCCGCAGAACACCCCGGCGCGGCCGCAATACTCGACACGTTCGGCGACGGCCCGCGACCGTTTTCTCACGAGTATTTCTGACCGTTTACTGTGACAGGGATCCCGTGTCACGAGGCAGGATCACTGCCGCTTCCACACATGCGATGCACCGGAACCTCGGCGCCCTCGACGACAAGTGCGGCCCGCGCGTGAGGCGGAATCCCAATATCGATGACCGTCCAGGGCATCCCTGTCACGCGATCATGAAGTGTGCGGAGGCGTGATCCGAGCGACGCGCTGACGTCGAACCGATCGAGTTGCCCGGCGAGGCCCACGCCGACGGCTTTGGCCCAGGCTTCCTTGCGCGTCCAGCAAGTGAGAAATGGATCGAGCTGTTCGTCCGCCGAAGTGTTTTGGACGAAGGCCGCCTCGGCGGGCGTCAGAAAATGCCGCGCGAGTTCGGCCGGGTCCAGCCGCGCGTTCCGGCACTCGATGTCCACGCCGATCTCACGCCCCCGCGACACCACGATCAAACCGCGATCTCCGGAATGCGAGACATTAAAGCGGAGGTCGGTCTCCCGGAGGAAGGGCTTCCCATGCGGACCGTACGAGAAGCGGAGAGTGCCAGGCGCGACCTTCAGATAACCGGCGAGGATCTGCCGAAGCTGGCACCGGCAGGCGACGAATCGTTCACGATCCCGATCAAACTTGAACCGATCGGCCCGCGCCCGCTCGTCATCGGACAGGATCTCGGGAGAACCCACGCTCGACAGTCGCACGTGCCACAGGTGGACCTCCGATTCCAGGTTCGTCCGATCCGACTGATTCAACGGGATCTCCACTCCATCACTTTCCCGCGATCAGTCCCTGGCTGCGGAGCCACGCCTCGCAGCGGGCCGGCCAGGTGGTGCAGGGGTTGTTCGTCGGCCGCAGGCCGAACCCGTGGCCGCCCTTGGCATAGATGTGCAGTTCGGCCGGGACGCCCGCGTGCTTGAGCGCCAGGTACATCACCGCGCTGCCCGGGGCGCTGATCTTGTCGTTGTCGGCGCACGCCAGGAAGATCGGCGGCGTCTGCTTGGTCACCGGAAACTCGCTTTTCAACTCGTTGGTCCCTTCGACGTTCAGCCAGGCCGGATAGATGAGGATGCCAAAATCGGGCCGGCAATTGAGCTTGTCGATCTCGTCGATCGGCTGATAGGCCCGGTGGTCGTAATTCGTGCAGGCCAAAGCCGTGAGGTTTCCGCCGGCGGAGAAGCCGAGCATGCCGACGCGGTTCGGGTCGAGGTCCCACTCCTTCGCCTTGCTGCGGACGAGGCTCAGCGCCCGCTGTGCATCTTCCAACGGCGGGAAATGCTCGATCTCGTCGGTTCGTTTCTCGGGGCAGCGATACTTGAGGATGATGCCGGTCACGCCGATCGAGTTGAGCCACTGCGCGACTTCGGTTCCTTCCAGGTCCCAGGCGAGGATCGAATACCCGCCGCCGGGGCAGATGATGACCGAGGCGCCCGTGTCCTTGTCCTTGGGGGCGCGATAGACGGTCAGGGTGGGGATGTAGACGTTCGTAGTTCGAATGATGTTGCCGCTTGTCTCGCTCTTCTCCGGCTTCGGCGATCGGCTCTCGTCCGGCGCCTTATCGGGCCACACGTTGACCACCGGCGGGTTCTCCGCCGCACCGAACGCTTTGGCCGGCAGAGCGAGGGCGATCAACAGCAGCGGGAGAGCCGCGAGCGCGAGACGGTTCTTCATGGCGGGGATGTTCCTTCCATCGTCCTGGTGACACCCTCCACTACGCGGCGAGATCGGGAGCGTTGTTGAGCCAATCCGTGACACGCCCGTCTCGTCCGTGCCACAGGACCCACGCTCTAAGAACGCCTCGATCCGCACGTAATGGAAGTAGATGCCGCCCGCCGCGCATCCTCCCGGAGGTGATATGTCTCGACCATTGATAGATTCTGCGGCACTCGTCGGAAGACGCGGAACGTTCGTACAGAATGTGCTCCCCTGGCTCACATCCTTCGCGATTCACGCCGGCTTGCTCGCGGTCGGATTGTTGACGTACCAATCGGTAAAAGTGCTGTTGCACCACCAGGTCCAGACTGCCCCGGCGGAGACGCCGTTGCTGGTCTCGAGCGTCGCGGACGGCTTGAACGACGGGTTCCCTGGCGACTCACACGATTCGACCCGAATGCCCATTCAAAACCAGATCGACGATCCGAGCGCCCATGGCGCGAGTTGGGAGCGCGGCAGCGAGCGGGCGAGCCTCCATGCGTGGGATGCCGGCGCGAATGCGGAACCCACGGCGGATACGCTCATCGGCATAGGCCTCCGACCCAGCCGCTCACGAAGCGCTGGCGGCACCGAATCGGGCGAAGCCGGCGGCGGCCTCGCGCAGTTCGGCATGGCCCCGCAGTCCGGCGGCAGCCCGAACATCTTCCGCCCGGGCCTGATGGCCGACAAAAACGTCACGTCCGTCGTTTTCCTCTGCGACGCCTCGGGATCGATGCTCGTGAAGTTCAGTGCCCTGAAACGAGAGCTGAGCAAGGCGATCCAAGGGCTCAAGCCGACGCAGTCGTTCTCGATCCATTTCTTCCGCGACACCCGCGCGCTGAGCCTCGGCCCGCAGTTATGGGTCGCCACGCCCGAGAACAAATTGCACGCGTTGGACTTCCTGGAAGCCGTAGCCCCGCGCGGCACGACCGACCCGCTGCCCGCCCTCGAAATCGCATTTAAGCAAAAGCCCCAACTGATCTTCCTGCTGACCGACGGGGACTTCCCGGACAACGACGCCGTGCTGAACCGCATCCGACAACTGAACCGCGGCCGGCGAGTCAAAATCGACACGATCGCCTTCGTGGGCGAAGCCGATACCGACACGGGCTTCATCGCCCTGCTCAAGCGAATCGCCGCCGAGAACGGCGGCCTGTATCGGCACGTACGAGAGGATGAGGTGGAGTGAAAGAGATTGCGGATTTCGGATTGCGGATTGCTGATTGAAATGCCCGTCATCGGGAGGGCGAGGCTCCTGGCGAGCCGGGGCCTTACCCGAACGACTCGGCTCGGCAGGAGCCTCGCCCTCCCTCATTCCGAAATCAACAATGGCGTTCTCTTCTGTTCGTGACGACCTTTTCAATTGACGAGGCGGCATTGCCGGGTTTATATAGTCGCGGTTGACGCGGTGAGAGGCTCGGAGGTCGCGCCCGCAGGAGCGAAGTCAATAACAACAGTTGTGTTCCCCCGCCGTCGATGCAACGCCCGCTTGTAAATACCTGATCCCTGAAACTGGTCGGCCCAAATGAACGAGCGAGTGCGTTGCGCATGAGAGGGCCGCTTCGCGTGCCAAGCGAGGTTTTATCCCATGGCGAATGAAAACCGTCCCCCGCCGATGGCCCAGCACACGAGTAATCCCTCAAAGCCTCCCGTTGCCGGCGCCGCCAAGCCCGGCGTTCCACCCCAACCGCCACAGCCGGGCGATCCGAATCAACCCCCGCACGGCGAAGAACTGGCGGTCCCGCTTTCGTTCTGGCAATTGCCTTGGGTGCAGAACATCCTGCCGTTCGCCACGTCGGTGATGATTCACCTGAGCATCCTGATCATCGGGATCGTTTTCTTCTACGGCGTGAAATACGTCCAGAAGCAGATCCAGCACCAGGAAGAGGTGGTCATTCCCGACGCCTCGATGATCGAGAACGGCCCGCCGGGCGGCATCCCGAACCAGGGGCTCGGCAATGACCCCAACCGCCAGGCCTTCCAAGATAAAGACCCGACCGGCGGCACGCCTCAAGGTTGGGCCGAGAAGAAGGGGACCAGCATCGAAATGAAGTCGGCCGGCGGTGGCGAGGGAGATTCCAATGACCCCACCATTGGCGTGAGCCTCAGCGGCGGCGGCATCGGACACGGCAAGGGCAAAGGCGGCGGCATCGGTGACCTCGCCGGTGGCGGCGACGGCGATGGCTCGGGCGCGCTGGCCATGTTCGGCGCCCCGGGCGGTGGCGGAATCGGCCCCAAGGGGCCGGTCTTCGGTCACGGCGGCAATGCCAAGCGCATCGCCTTCGTCTGCGACGCTTCCGGCTCCATGCTCAACAAGTTCTCCACCCTGCGACGCGAGCTCAGCAATACCGTCCAGGGGCTGCGCGTGATTCAGTCCTTCAACATCATCTTCTTCCAGGAGCAAAGCTGCACCGCGCTGGACAACAACCAGCTCGTCATGGCCACCCCGGAGAACAAGGTCAAGGCGACCAACTACCTGGAAGACAAGGTGACGCCTCGGGGCGAAACGAACCCGATTCCCGGCATCGAGCTCGCGTTCAAGCAGAAGCCGGAGCTGATCTATATCCTGACCGACGGCGACTTCCCGGACAATAAAGCCGTCTTGAAGCGCATCACCGAGTTGAACAGGGACCACAAGGTCAAGATCAACACGATCGCGTTCGTAGGCGAGGCCGACACCGACACCGAGTTCATGAAACTGCTGACGCAGATCGCCAAGGAAGACGGCGGCGTCTACAAATTCGTCAAGGAAAGCGATC
>DASXMX010000369.1:0-18465 GCA_036495445.1 Tepidisphaeraceae bacterium | reverse complement strand
TCCTCGTCGGCTCGTCTTTCCCGTTGTGCCGACGAGGACGTCGGCGTTCCACGCTTGCAGCACACACCCGCGCTTATCGCACCTTCACCCGCGGCACCACCGACATCCCCGGCCCCAGGCCGAAGCCGTCCGTGCCGTTGAACGTGATCTTCACGGGGACGCGTTGCACGACCTTCACGTAGTTGCCGGTGGCGTTCTCCGGCGGCAGCAGGCTGAATGCGGCGCCGGACCCGCGTTGGATGCTGTCCACCTGCCCGTGGAACGTGTGGCCCGGGTAGGCGTCGACGGTGAACTCGACCTCCTGCCCCACCTTCATCCGGTCGAGTTGCGTCTCCTTGAAGTTGGCGATGACGAAGAGGCCCGGCTTGTAGTTCGGCCCGCCGACGGCCGGGTCGCCCGGGACGAGTGCCATCAGCGCCTGGCCGACCTGCACGAAGTCGCCCAGGTTGACGGACTTGTTGGTGACGTACCCATTGAGCGGGGCGAAAATCTGCGTGTACGAGAGTTGCAGCTTCGCCGCGGCGAGGCTCGCCTGGGCCTGCTTGACCTGCGCTTCCGCCACCTGCACCTGCGACTGGGCCGACTTCACGTGGGCCAGTGCTGAACGGGTCCGCTGCCTGGCGGCGGCGAGGTTGGCATCGGCCGAGTTGGCGGCGGCCTGGTAGTTGATCAACTGCTGCTGGATGCGGGCACCCGGACTGAGCGACTCATATCGCTTCAACTCATCGTGCGCTCGGTCGGACTCGGTCTGGGCGGCCTTCTCCGAAGCCTGGGCCGCACCGACGTCGGCTTCGGCGCTGGTGACCATGTCCTTGGCCTGCGCCTGCTGCTTTTCGGCGGCGACGACCGCCGCCTGCGATTCATCGACGCGAGCCTGGAAGTCGGCCGGGTCGAGGTCGACGAGTTTCTCGCCTTGTTTGACGTTCTGATTATCGGTCACGTAGACACCCAGCACGTGCCCCGCCACGCGCGGGCTGACTTGGGTAACGTCGGCCTGAATGAAAGCGTCGTCGGTCTCCTCCCAGTCGCGGGTATGCAGCCAATAAAGGATGCCGCCCGCGAGCCCGCCGGCCACGATGACCAGGAGGACGATCCAGAAGACCGGCCGCTTGTAGAGCGGCGGCTTCTTCGGGAGTTCCGGGGGAGGCGGTTGGACCCGTGCGAACGCCTCGGGATGGGCGTTGCCGGCGTCGTTATCGGGCCTGCGTTGGGGGGCATCCGGCCCATCCGCCGCATCCACGGCGCCGTTGCCTTCGTTGTGATCGCTCATACCGCCTCGACCGTTAAACAGCTGTTTGATTCAATCGGCAACATCATAGGTTCCCCGCCAGCGGAACGGCCACTGGGCAAAATCCCGCGGCGCGACTTCTAGCGCAAGTCATTTGTGGCACGGCGTTCGGGTTCGCATCGAGGGCGTCATAACGCGGCGCGACATAGTCGCCACAAATTACCGCTTTAAGCCGTTCGGCCGGGCAGTCGATAGCCAATCGGAGGCACCGCGACGTATGGACTTCCACGAAAAGCAGAACCCGGCGGCAACGGAAACGGCAAACGAGCAGCGCGCGCAGGGACCGGACCGGCGCAAGAGCGCGGTGGACCGGCGCGCGGGCGTCGAGCGCCGGCAGGCGTCGGCGGAGGAATCGGGCTACACCGGCGCGGAGCGGCGCAGCGGCGCCGAGCGCCGCGAGGGAACCGGCCTCGAACGCCGCCGTGGCCCGGGCCGCCGGCGGTCCGACTTCCGCAAGTCCGCCGAAGAGGGCGAAATGACCGGCGAACAGTTCGAGTTCGTCATGGCCATTGAGCTGTACAAAAAGGTCAACAAGCGCCTCTACCCCACCTGGACCGAGGTGCTCGAAGTGCTTCACCAGATCGGCTACCGCAAGGTCCTGCCCCGCGAGATCCGGTTGGAGAACGTGCCGGAGCCGGAGCTCTTCAACGGCGACGAACCCGACCATCGGGCGGCGTAGGGGCGAATCTTGTACTCGCCCTCTGTGCCCCCGAAACGAGGAGGGCGAACACAAGGTTCGCCCCTACGGATCACGAACCCTTCCCCTGCAGCAGGAACTCGATCTGCCCCATTAATTTTGGAAACTCGATCGGCTTGGTGTGGTAATCCGCGCAGCCGGCGGCGAGGGCGCGCTCCTTGTCCCCGGCCATGGCGTGGGCGGTGAGGGCGATGACCGGGACGTCGTTGGTGGCCGGGTCGGCCTTGAGTTGCCGCGTCGCCTCCCACCCGTTCACCTCGGGCATGTTCATGTCCATGAGGACCAGGTCCGGGTGCTCGGCTTTGGTGGTTTCGACGCCGGCCCGCCCGTCCGCCGCGAGCAGCACTTCAAAGCCTCGGCGCTGCAGCCGGCGGGCGAGCGAATCGCGGTTTTCCTCGTTATCTTCAACGACCAGGATTCGGGGCATCGGCGTCACCTCTCCCCCGCCGCCGCGATGTCCGATGCGGCGTCAACGGATTCGTCGGGGACGTTCGCTTCCGCACACGCATCCGCGGCGGCACCGGCCGCCGCCGCGGGAATGGCGCCCCCGCCGCCCACCTTCCGGGCGCACTCGGCCACGATCTTCCGCACCTCGCGCAGCAGCGCCTCCCGACTATATGCCCCCTTTTGCAAAATGCGCTCCACCTTCCCGGACAGCGCCGCCCGCTCCTCGGGCGAGAGGTCTTTGCTGGTGAGCACGACAACCGGGATCGAATCCCACGCCACGTTCTGCCGCAGTTGGGCGAGGAACTCGAACCCGTCCATCTCCGGCATCATCAGGTCGAGCAGGATGAGGACCGGCGGTCGCTGCCGGACGGCGTCGAGGCCGACCTGCCCGTTCGCCACCTCGGTGACCGCCCATCCCTGCCGCTCGAGCGATCGGCGGAGGACGTCGCGCGTGGCCGGGTCGTCCTCGATCACCAGCACGTCCCGCGCGCCCGCCGCCGGCCGGTAGCGGCGCAGCACCGTGGCCAGCCGCTCGCGATCGACCGGCTTGGGAAGATACTCGGCGGCGCCGAGCAGGTAGCCCATCTCCTTGTTGCTGGTGATCGTCAGCATCACCACCGGGATCTCGGCGGTCTCCGAATCGCTCTTGAGGCGGTTGAGCACGGCCCACCCGTCCATCTTCGGCATCAGCACGTCGAGCAGGATCAGGTCGGGCCGCAGTTGACTGGCGAGCCGCAGCCCCTCTTCCCCGTCGGCCGCGGCGACGGCGTAAACGCCCTCCTCGCCGAACGAGCGCGTCACGATGTCCCGCACCGCCGGGTCGTCGTCGATCACCAGGACCAGGATCGTGGGGCGTTGCCCCTCACCAGCCGGCGCGGCGCGGGCGTTTGCGGCCGTTGGCTCGACCGGCACGGGCTTGGTCACTCGCGCGGGCAGCCGAACGGTGAACGTCGAACCCTCCCCCGGCTCGCTCTGGACCGTGATGTCGCCCCCCATCATCTGGCAGAACCGGCGGCTGATCACCAGCCCCAGCCCGGTGCCGCCGTACTTGCGGGTGGTCGAGGCATCGGCCTGCGTGAACGGCTGGAACAGCCTGTCGAGCTGTTCGCCGGTCATGCCGATGCCGCTGTCCACGACATGGAAGACCACCGTCGGCACGCCATCCGGATCCTCGCTGTGGGCGGCGAGCGTGATCTGCCCGTCATGCGTGAATTTCGACGCGTTCGACAGCAGGTTAAACAGCACCTGACGGACCTTGGTCAGGTCCGCGTGCATCGCGCCCAGGTCGCTGGCGAGCTTCAGCTCCAGCGCGTTCGCGTTCTTGGCGATCAGCGGCTGGACGGTCGCGGCCACGTCGCGGATCATCGCCTCGACGTCGAACGTCTCCAGGTAAAGCTCCATCCGCCCGGCCTCGATCTTCGACAGATCGAGCACGCCATTGACCAGCGCCAGCAGGTGCTTGCCGCCGGCCCGGATCTTTTCCAGGTCGGGGACGAACTCCGACACCCCTTTGTCCTCGGCCTCCTCCTGCAGCAGTTCGCTGTACATGATCACGGCGTTGAGCGGCGTGCGCAGCTCGTGGCTCATGTTGGCCAGGAACTGGCTCTTGGCCGTGTTCGCGGCCTCCGCCTGCTCCCGGGCCGCCTCGGCCTCCTGCTTGGCCTTCAGCAGGTGCTCCTCGCTCTCGCGCAGCGCCTGCTCGACATGACGCTGCTCGGTCACGTCGGTGTTCGTGCCGAACCAGCGCGTCAGCTTACCGTTCTCGTTGCGGATCGGGATCGCGCGGGTGAGGAACCAGCGGAACGTGCCGTCCCGTCCGCGGATCGGGAACGTGTCCTCCCACGGCACGCCCGCCTCGATGCATTGGTTGAACCGCTCCGTCACGCCCTGGACGTACTCGTCTTGAACGGCCGTCGTCCAGCCGCTTCCCTTGCCCTGCTCGAGCGTGGCGCCGGTGTACTCGAACCAGCGCTGGTTGAACCAGAAGATCGCGCCCTTCCCGTCGGCCATCCAGGCGAGCTGCGGGATGTTGTCGGCCAGCGTGCGGAACCGCTCGCGGCTGTCAAGCATCGCCTCCTCGTCGCGCTTGCGCCGCGTGATGTCGGAGAACGTGATGACGACCCCTTCGACGTTCCCCGCATCGTTGATGATCGGGAACGCGGAGTACTCGACCGGGAAGCTCGTCCCGTCGGGGCGGAAAAACAGCTCGTCGTCGATGCGGCACCCCTTGCCGCCTTGGGCCGCCTGATAGATCGGGCACTCGTGCGATGGGTAAGGCGAGCCGTCGGGCTTGTGATGGTGGGTGATCTCGTGCATGTGGCGGTCGAGGACGTCGGCGGCCTTGACGCCCAGGATCCGCTCGCCGGCCGCGTTAATAAACGTGCAGTTGCCGTTCAAATCGACCCCGTAGATCCCCTCGCCGGTCGATTCGACCAGCAGCCGGTTGTATTGGGCGAGGCGGGTCTGCTCCTTCAGCGCGCGAGCCCGCAGGGCTTCGTCGCGGCGGATCAGGAGATATGCCAGCACGACCAGCGTGATTGCCGCCGCCGTCGCGATCGCAAAGGACACGAGCGAGGCGCGATAGGTGGCCTTCGAGGCGTCGATCCGCTGGTTGAGCAGAACCTGTTCGTGACCGCGCGCGGCGTCGATGTCCCGCTGCACCCCCGCGACCGCCTGCCGGCCCCGGGCGACCAGCCCGGCCCGGGCCGCCGCGGTGGCGCCCGTCGCCTCGCGCGACGTGATGCCCTGGTCGAGCACGCCGAACGTGGCGTCAAGTTGCCGCCGCAGCGAGGCGAACCGCGCCTGTTGCTCGGCGTCGTCCGAGGTCAGCTTCGAGAGTTGCTCGAGTTGCCCGAGGTAGTTCTCGCGTGCGGCGGCGTAAGGCGGCAGGAAGCTCGGGTCCCCGGTCAACAGGTACCCGCGCTGGGCGGTCGTCGCGTCGGAGACGCCGGCCCGCAACTGTTCCAGTTCGGTCATCACCAGTTGCGTGTGCCGGACCCACTCCTCGCGCTGGCGGAGCTTCTGCGTGTTGCGCACCGCGACCCACGCGTTGGCCAGCAGCACCAGCAGGGCCAGGATCACGCCGGGGGTCGCGAGCTTTCCGATTCGTTGGTCCATTGGGAGTCTCAACTGACGACGGCCCGCAGGATCGGCGAAGGGGTTGGTTCCGGCACAGGCGCCGGTGCTTCAGCTTGGGCGGCGGCGGCCGGCAGCATGGAAAGAACCTGCGCCCGGACTTGCGCGATCGAGGTATTCACGTAACTTGCCCCAGCCGCCCGCAGCTTGATCAACAGCTTGTCGAACTCGCGGGCCTTCCCGAAGTAGCCGACGACAATCGGCAGATCGGGGAACTTCCGACGCAGCCGCCGACATAGATAACGGCAATGCGGAATTCCGCCCGCCACGGCCGCCACCGGCACGAGCGTCAGCAGCCATCGCAGGTAGAGTGGCACCGCAGGCGTGATGGAGGTTCGGGATCGCGCGGCCATGCGATGCGGGCTCCGGGGTGCGGTCAAATCCGATTCCTGCAACAACCGTGACGCGCCCCGGGGAAGCGGCGCGTCGCGGTCGCTTCAGGTATACCGCCCGCGCTTGGGTGAGACAGCGCAGAAATCGCTTGACGCGCGTCCGCCGCTTGCGGCTTCGCGAACGAAGGGCGTTCCGAGTTAGGCACAGCCCTTCGTTCGCGAAGCCGCAAGCGGCGGAGCAAGGGACGGACCCCTGAGTCGTTGCCTCCGTCCCAAGTCGCCCTATACTCCCCATGAGATGTTGAGGAAGCGAAAGACACGCGAGTTGGCCATGCAGGCCCTGTTCCTGTGGGACACCAACGGGGAACGGGACGTGGACCTGGCGCGTCCGATCGTGGAGGAAGGCGCGCCGGAGGATGAGACGATCCGCCGCTCGGCCCTGGAGATGGCCGGCGGCGCATGGGAGCAGCGGGCCGCGATCGACGCACAGATCGAGCGCCTCGCCCCCCAATGGCCCCCCCGCCGCCAGCCCGGGGTGGACCGGAACCTGATCCGCCTGGCCGTCTGGGAACTGACGAACACCGACACCCCGCCCAAGGTCGTGCTCGACGAGGCGATCGAAATGGCCAAGAAGTTTTCGACGGAACAGAGCCCGTCGTTCGTGAACGGGGTGTTGGATGCGGTATTACGGGAGCACCAAGCACTTGTGCAGGGACAAAGGGACCAAGGGACGGAGGGACAAAGTGGATGAGGGCGTGCATGCACTTTGTCCCTTCGTCCCTCCTTCATTTCGATATCAATGGCTTTCTTCCAAAAGACCCTCGACAAGTTCAAGAGCGCCATGCGGAAGACCGCGCAGGTGCTCAACACCGATGTCCGCACGCTGTTCATTCCCGGGCGGCAGATTAACGACGAGTTTCTGGCCGAGTTGGAGGAGAAGTTCCTCCAGGCCGACATGGGCGTGAACAACGTGGACAAGCTGGTCGGCGCGGTGCGCGACCGCTGGCGGCTCGGCCGCATCAAGAACGCCCAGGAGGCCGAAGAGGTCATCCGCGAGCAGATGCTGGAGATGATGGGCAGCGCCGACCGCGAGCTTCATTTTGCCCCCTCCGGCCCGACGGTCATCCTCGTCGCCGGCATCAACGGCGCCGGCAAGACGACGAGCATCGCCAAGCTCGCGTGGCTGCTGAAGAACCAGATGAACAAGAAGGTGATGGTCTGCGCCAGCGACACGTTCCGCGCCGCGGCGGTCGATCAGCTCACCATCTGGGCGCAGCGATTGGGCGTGGAGATCGTCAAGCACAAGATGGGCGCGGATCCGGCCGCCGTCGCCTACGACGCGTGCGAGGCGGCCAAGGGCCGCGGCATCGATGTGCTGATCGTCGACACCGCCGGCCGCCTGCACACGCAGGACCACCTGATGCGCGAGCTGACCAAGATCCGCGACGTCGTCTCGCGACGAATCGAGGGCGCGCCGCATGAATCCCTGCTCGTGCTCGACGCCACGACCGGCCAGAACGGCATCAACCAGGCGAAGCACTTCGCCGCCGCCATCGGTCTGACCGGCATCGTCCTGGCCAAGCTCGACGGCACCGCCAAGGGCGGCGTGGTCCTGGCCATCAAGGAACAGCTCAACATCCCCGTCAAGTTCATCGGCCTGGGCGAAACCCCCCAGGACATCGAAACCTTCGACCCCCAACGCTTCGTCAACGCCCTCTTCGGCGAACGCGAACCCGCCGCGGCGTAACCGTCTGGAGCCGTTATGACGACGTTTGCCGAATCTCCGCTGATGACGACCGAGCAACTGCTTGCGTTCCCGGAAAACGACGGGATCGAGCGGGAGCTGATCAACGGGCGCCTGAAGGAAAGGCCGATGACGCGACGAAACCGCCGGCACAGCCGGTCCGAGTCGAGATTTGCGCAACACCTGGGTGTTTGGCGTGACAGCCAACCCGCGCCGAGGGGCGAGGTCCTCGTCGGCGAGGCCGGATTCCGGCTCCGCCGCAATCCCGACACGACGGTGGGGATCGACGTGGCGTATATCTCTGCCGAAACCGCCGCAAGCAATCCGGACGGAGCACGCCTGATCGATGGCGTGCCAATCCTCGTCGTCGAGATCCTCTCTCCCACCGATGCCCAGGAGGACATCGCCGACAAGGTCCAGGTCTACCTCGATTGCGGCGTCGCCCTCGTCTGGGTCGCCGAAACGGTGTTCCGAACGATCACTGTCTACCGCGCGGGCCGCCCGCCCGAGTTCTTCAACGACACTCAGGAAATCGACGGCGGCACCCACCTCCCGGGGTTTCGGGTAAAGGTTGCCGACTGCTTTTGATCGTTTCCTCCGCACTCTCATACACTCTCTCCTGGCGGCTGGTCCCCTCCGATCGTCCAGTCCCCAAGGGACGGCTCCTCCACCAGTTCCTTGAACGCCCGGAGATACTCCTCGAACCGCACCGTGCGCCGTGCGTGCGTTTCGGAATTGGCGCGGTACTCGGCCCCGATCGTCACCTCAGTCTGCGCTTCGTCGATTGGCCGGATCGTGACGACCACGTTTTGTTGTCGCTCGCCGGAGGCGTGCCACGCGACGCGCCGCGACGGCGTCAACTCGACTACGGCGGCCTCCCATTCGACCGCCCCGCCGTCAAACATCGCCCGCCAATACAACCGATGGCCGTCCACCTGCACGCGGACGACCGGTCCCATAAACCGCGGGAAACTCTCGAAATCGCTCCAGATGGCGTAGGCCCGCTCCGGCGGCGCCGTGACGACAATCGAGCGAAGCACGTTGCGGGTCATACAGCCTCCACGCCCAGCCAACCCCGCGTCAAATCGGGGCCAATAACGCGAGGGCGATAACGAAACGGTACGGGCGGCACGGGCTGAAATTCCCCTCCCGGCGAAAAGAAACTGGCAGGTTGATCCGTATGCGGTTCGGCAGACCTCGCCAACGCCACCCCCAAATGCTGGATACAATAGAAGAATGCCCTCCGACCTGACCCGGAAGGTGACGCTGGCCGACCTTCGGCATGCCCGCGGCGGCGGGCCGAAGGTGGCGATGCTCACCTGCTACGACTTCACCACCGCCACGCTCATGCAGCGCGCCGGCGTCCCCGCCCTGCTTGTGGGCGACTCGGCGGCCAACGTGATCCTCGGTCACCCCACGACGTTACCGATCACGCTTCCGTTCCTGATCGAGATCACCGCCGCCGTCCGGCGCGGCGCGCCGCTGAGCTTCCTTGTCGCGGACATGCCGTTCGGCTCATATCAGGCCTCCGTCTCCCGCGGCGTGCGGAACGTCTGCCGGATGGTCCAGCGGACCGGGTGCGATTGCGTGAAGCTCGAAGCCGGCCCGTCACACCTCAAGCTGGTCCGCGAACTAGCGGACGCGGGCGTTGCGGTCATGGCCCACCTGGGCTTGCGCCCGCAGTCGGTCGCGCTCACCGGCTATCGCACCCAGGGCCGGACAGCCGAAGATGCGGAACGGATCGTGGCACTGGCGTTGCAAATGGAAGGCGCCGGGGCGGCGGCACTGCTGCTGGAAGCGGTTACGGCCGAAGTCGCGGAGGCGGTCGTCGAAGCCACGTCCCTCCCGGTGATCGGCTGCGGCGCGGGGCCGGCCTGTCATGGGAGCGTTTTCGTCACGCATGATGCGATGGGATTAACGCCCCGCCCGCCGCGGTTCGCCACGCATCTGGCCGACCTCGCTTCGCCCGCAATTGCGGCCTTTTCGGAGTACGTACGGCAGGTCGTCGGCGGGGAATACCCCAATGCCGAGCAGCAGTACTCGATGCCCCCTGAGGAGCGGGCGAAATTTTTGCCGGCCACAGCACCGGCCGATCCGGCATATGAATGAGGAACACGTGTTAGAGATCACGGTCCTCGCCCGTCCCGATATCGGACGCCGCGGGTGTTCGCGGGGTGTTCGCGAAACCGGGATCAGCAAGAGCAACCAGAGCAAGAGGCAACCCAAGCACAGGAGTCGCAATAATGAAGTCGATGAAGCCGATCAATAAATCGCTGGCCGTCCTGCTATTGGGCGGCGGCGCCGTCGGTGGGTTCTTCGGGGCCAACGCGCTACAGAACCAGTGGTCGTTCGGCCAGAACCCCAGCCCGCAGCAGATGGGCCAGGCGGAAGACCTCGCCACCGTCTTCCGGGACATCGGCCGGAAAGTCGAGCCGTCGGTGGTCGAGATCGTCGTCCACAAGACGATCAAGGCGCCGGGCCGGGTCCCGCTGCCCGATGACATGCTCCGCCGGTTCTTCCCCAACCAGCCCGACGCGCCGGACGAAAACGGCGGTGGCGGCAACGGCGGCGGGGACGACCAGGGCGGCACGATGGAACAGGTCGGCACCGGCAGCGGTGTCATCCTCGAAGTCGACGGCAAGAAGGGTTACATCCTGACCAACAACCACGTGGCCGGCGGCGCGACGGAAATCACCGTCACGCTGGCCGACGGCCGCCGGATCGACAACGCCAAGGTTCTGGGCGCCGATCCGAAGAGCGACCTGGCGGTCGTGCAGGTCGAGGCCGCGGACCTTCAGGCCGCCCACTGGGGCGACAGCAACTCCCTCCAGCAGGGCGACTGGATCATGGCCTTCGGCGCGCCGTTCGGGTACGTCGGGTCGATGACCCACGGCATCGTCAGCGCCTTGAACCGCACGAACGTCGGCATCCTGGGCCGCCAGGGGTATGAAGACTTCATCCAGGTGGACGCCCCGATCAACCCGGGCAACAGCGGCGGCCCGCTGGTCAACCTGCACGGCGACGTGGTGGGCATCAACACCGCCATCGCCAGCCGCAGCGGCGGGTTCCAGGGGATCGGCTTCGCCATTCCGGTCAACGACGCCCGGTTCGTCTACAGCCAGCTCAAGGAGCACGGCAAGGTCACCCGAGGTTGGCTGGGCGTGTCGATCGGCGACGTGGCCAAGCAGCCCGACGTGGCCAAGGGCCTGGGCTACGACAAGAGCACCGGCGTGCTCGTGCAGGAAGCCCTGCCCAACACGCCCGCCTACGGCAAGCTGCAGCCGTATGACGTGGTCACCGCCATCAACGGCAAGCCGGTCCAAAACGTTACCCAGCTCCGCAACATGATCGCGGCCGACGCGCCGGGCACCGACATCACCATGACCGTCTTCCGCAACGGCAAGACCGAGGACGTTCAGATCAAGCTGGGCACCCAGCCCGAGAACCTGCTGGCCAGCAACAATCAGAACGTCGCCCCGCAGGGCGGCACGCACGCCCGCTCGGCCGAGGCGCTGGGCATGCACCTGGCCACGCCGAATGACGAGCTGGCGCAGAAGTTCAACCTGCCGGACAACACCAGCGAAGGCGCGGTGGTGACCGCCGTCGCCCCGCGCTCGGCCGCCGAGCGGGCCGGCGTGCAGGTGGGCGACGTCATCACCCAGGTCGACCGCAAGCCGGTCAAGTCGGCCGAGGAGGCCAGCAGCTTGATCACCAAGCACACCGGCAAGGCCCCGATCCTGCTCTACGTCACCGGCACCGACGGCGGGCACATCGTGGCGGTCGAGCCCAAGAAGTAAGACTTCCAAGACCGCTCTCCCACAACCAGAGCGAGGAAGACTCCGCGGCGCAAGCCGCGGAGTTTTTTTACGTCCACGACCGTCGTTCCACAAATCGATTTGGGTTGTATTTGCCACGACGTGTAAGATGCGGCCCAATACCCCTTGATGCAGCCTGCGACCAAAGCGATTTCGCTCGTCCTGATCGGCACGGCCACCGCCCTGCTCGGTTACGAGGCCGTCGCGCCGCATTATGACGGTGACGGCGGCGCCGATTTCGACAACGGCTACGGCTACGCCTCCACCCAGCCCGGCAGCGGCTATCGCGGCAGCCACTATTACCCCTATCATTCCGGCTACAACAGCTTCTTCGGCGGCAGCGGCTACGGTTCGTCCTCGTACTCCTCCTCCCGCGGCGGTTACGCCTCCCACTCCAGCGGCACCGCCCGCGGCGGGTTCGGGGCCTCGGGCCACGCGGCGGGACACGCCGGGGGCTGAGACAACGTCATGCAACGATTCCGATCCAAGCCGCGTCCCGATTGGCCCAAGACCGTCGAATCCCAGGGCCTCCTCTTCCACTCGCCCGAGGGCGAGACCTACTGGGACGAATCCGCCTATTACCGGTTCACGGCGAGTGAGATCGACGCGATCGAGAAGGCGAGCGGCGCGCTGAACGACATGTGCCTCGCCGCCGTGCAGCGGGTAATCGACGAGAACCGCTTCGCCGACTTCGGCCTCTCCCCCGCCTTCGCGAATTACGTCGCACGAAGCTGGGACCGTGACGAGATAACGATCTACGGCCGGTTCGACCTCGCCTTCGACGGGCACAGCCCGCCGAAGCTGCTGGAGTACAACGCCGACACCCCGACCGCCCTGCTCGAGGCCGCGGTCATCCAGTGGCACTGGATGAAGGACTGCTTCCCCAACCTCGGCCAGTTCAACTCGATCCACGAGCGGCTGATCGAAGCCTGGGGCCGCGTGAAGCAGACGCTGCCCGGCCCGATGTATTTCACCTGCCTCTCGGGCAACATCGAAGACTACATGACGGTGACCTACCTGCGCGACACCGCCATCCAGGGCGGCCTGCGCACGGAATACCTGCCGGTCGAACAGATCGGCTGGAACGTGGGCCGCGGACAGTTCGTCGACCTGCGCGAACAGCACATCGACAACTGCTTCAAGCTCTACCCGTGGGAATGGATGCTGAAGGAAGCCTTCGGCCCCAACCTGCTGGCGGACAACACGCGATGGCTCGAAGCGCCCTGGAAGATGCTCCTGAGCAACAAGGCGATCCTCGCCCTGCTTTGGGAAATGTTCCCGCAGAGCCCGTACCTGCTGCCGGCGTCGCTCGAGCCGCTCGACGGCGATTACGTCCGCAAGCCGACGCTCGCCCGCGAAGGGGCGAACGTGCAGACCGTCGTCGGCGGCCGGGTCGTTTCG
This sequence comes from Tepidisphaeraceae bacterium, assembly GCA_036495445.1. GTDB lineage: Bacteria > Planctomycetota > Phycisphaerae > Tepidisphaerales > Tepidisphaeraceae > DASXMX01. Next base: position 5,606 of record DASXMX010000369.1, on the reverse strand, counting down.
GAAACCGAAGGGATCTACCCCGGCCCATGGGTCTACCAGAAACTGCACCCGATCCCCCGGTTCGACGGCAACTACGCCGTCGTCGGCAGTTGGATGGTCAACGGCTACGCCTGCGGCATCGGCGTCCGCGAAGACGCGACGCCCGTCACCGGCGACACGAGCCGGTTCGTGCCGCATGTATTCGGATGATGATGCGTTGTGGTGCAGGCTTTCAAGCCTGCACGTGCAGCCTGCGAAGGGCTGCACCCCAAAACGGATTTGGGAAGGAGAACGTTCGAGATGAATTGGACACTTCACAGCTTCGCCCAGGCGATCGTCGCCACGGCCGCGTTCGGGATTCTGGGCATTCTACTTTGCGTGTTCGGCTTCAAGGCCTTCGACTGGATCACGCCGAGCATCAACATCGAGCGCGAATTGACCGAACGCCACAACGTCGCCGTGGCCATCGTGATGGCCGCGGTGATCCTGGGCGTGAGCGCGATCGTGATCGCGGCGATGGTCGCGTAGAGAAACCGCCGACCGCGGCCGGGAGCCCTGCGGCTCTGTCGCGGGTCGTCACGGGAGCTGGCGCGATGTATCGACGGGAGGGACACATTATGCCGGTGCGGCATCGGAGCGGCGCTGACACGCCCGCGGCTTGCCTGGATCGCCGGATGGGCGCCGGCTGCGGGATCCCGACGTGATCCGACGCATCTGGTCATGACGCGATATATAATGGGGAACGCTCCCCGCCGCGCCGCGGTTGCCGGGCGCGACGGGGAGCGCTGCCTATGAAATGCCACCCCGATCTCCGACGATGCACGGTCGCATTACAGCGGTTTCAACCCGGCCTCAATCGCGGCGCGGCGCGGTTCGAGGAACGGTGGCAGCGCCAAATGCTCGCCCATCGTCTCCTTCGGCTCATCCGCATGGAACCCCGGCTCATCGGTCGCGAGCTCGAAGAGGATGCCGTTGGGCTCGCGGAAGTAGAGGCTGCGGAAGTAGAACCGGTCGACCGGGCCGCTGTTGCGCACGCCGAGGGATTGGAGCCGCTCGTACCAGTCATCGTACTGCTCGAACGTGGGGACGCGGAACGCGACGTGGTGGACGCCGCCCGCGCCCGTCGTGCCCGGGCGGAGGCCCGGCTCGACCGCCACGTGCAGCTCGGCGGCGGGGCCGCCGTCGCCCATCTGGAAGACGTGCACCGTGGCCGGGGCGTCGGTTCCGTCGGTCGCGCGCGCCGGGTATTCCCGCAGGCGGCGCATCGCCATCACCTTGGTCAGAACGAGTTCCGTCGGCGCAAGGTCGGGCACGCTGATCGTGATGGGCCCGAGCCCGAGGATCTGGTGCCCAGCGGGCACGGGGCTCTTGGTCCACGGGTGCGGCGTCCAGCGCCCGTCGTCGGCGGCGAGGCTTAAGCGCTGCCCTTCGGGATCTTCAAAGTCCAGCGTCGGTCGGCCGTCGCGGTCGACGATGCCGCCATGCGGGACGCGCAGCGCGCCCAGTCGCGTCGCCCAATAATCGAGCGTCTCGGGCGAGGCGACGCGAAAGCCCGTGCGGGCAATGCTGTGGGTTCCCCGGCGCTCCCGCCGGGCGGGCCAGTCGAAGAACGTGATGTCCGTGCCGGGCGACCCGTCGCCGTCGGCGTAGAACAGGTGGTAGGCCGACACGTCGTCCTGGTTCACCGTCTTCTTCACCAGCCGCAGGCCCAGGGCCTGCGTGTAGAAGTCGCGGTTGCCGCGGGCGTTGGCCGTGATGGCGGTCAGGTGGTGGAAGCCCGTCAGCTGCAGGGCCGCACGGTCGGGAGTCGCTGTCGCGTTCATGTGTCTTTTCCTTTCGGTTTCGCCCTAACGGGCGATATAGTTCATACATAAACTATACGGCGCGACGTTCGACAGGTTCGCATCTCGCGGTGTTGAATCGGGCACGTGCCAATAATTCCAGAGCTTGTGCGACACGGTGACTGCTGTGATGCGAACGGCCGGGTGTCCGCGAGACGACCAACTGGGTAAAATGCGGCGACCGATGCTTTATCGCCTATTCACCCTCGTGGCCGTGTTGTGCCTGCTGGCGGCGGGCCTGCTCGCGATCGCCAGCCATGCCATGCAGCCGGGCAACGGGTGGTCGATCGGCGGCCGCCCGGGCGACCGCGGATCAATGCTGCTCTCCAACGGCGTCGTAAGCATCGGCCGCGGCGGCGGGCATTACCTGATCTCGATCGCATTCAGTGAAATCGCCATCCTGCTCGCCGTCCCGGCCTTGGCGTGGGGCGTCGTCACCCTCTTTCGCCTGCGGCGGCGGCGCAACGCGCCGCCGGGGTTCGGCGTCGAACCGGTCGAGCCAAAGTGAAGGGAACAGGGACAGGAGGATCAATGCGTGCAGCGAAACGCCCGCTCGCGCCGCCGCCACCTCCTTCATCAGCGATGGGGTTCGATTCAACCTGACTGTGTCACCGGACCGTCTTCATAGCAAAATCACTCGCGACCTTTAGCGCGTCCGGTAACTTCGCGGGATCCTTGCCCCCTGCTTGCGCTAGTTGCGGGCGGCCCCCGCCACCGCCGCCGGTGGCTTTGGCGGCTTCGCGAATCCAGTCGCCGGCCTTGAGGCCTTGGGCGATCAAATCGTCGCTCACTGCGGCCACGAAGCTCACCTTGGCGTCGACCGCGGATCCCAACAGCACGGCGTAGCTGCCGGCCTTCTTCTTCAGAGAGTCGGTGACGGATAGGAGCTGTTCGGGCGTCGCGCCGGCGACTTCGCCGACAACGAGCTTGCCGGGGCCGAGCGCGGGGGCGTCGCTGAGAAGCTTCGCGGAGATTTCCGCGACGTCGATCTTCGCGGCGGACTGGGCGCGATTGGTCTTCTCCCACTTTTTGTAGCGATCCTGCAGTTCCGCGATCGTTGCCTGGGCGCGGCGACGCGTGCGAAGCGAGAGGTCTCCCGCACCGATCGACTTGTGCAGTTCCGCGATCACGGTGGGCAGTTCAGCATCCGGCTTGCCCTTCGCGGATTCCAGTTGCGTCTCGACCGATTCGCCTCGCGAGACCACTTCGCGCGCGGCATCCCCGGTCAGGGCGACGATGCGGCGGATGCCCTTGCTCACCGACTCCTCGGCCGTGATCACGAACCCGCCGGCGTCGGCGGCGTTCTTCAGGTGGGTGCCGCCGCAGAATTCGACGGAGAACTGCCGCCACTTGGAGTTGGCGGGGTCCTTGAGGAGATCCGCGACCGGCACGCCGATGGAGACGACGCGGACCATGGGCGGGTACTTTTCGCCGAAGACGGCGCGGAGGCCGTTGATCTTGAGGGCCTGCTCCTGCGGGGCTTCCTGGGCGTAGACGGGGAGCTTGCGGGCGATGTCCTGGTTGACGAGCTCTTCGACGCGGGCGAGTTCGGCCTCGGCCAGGGATTGGCCGTGGGAGAAGTCGAAGCGGAGCTTGTCGGGGTCGACCAGCGAGCCCTTCTGCTGGACGCCTTCGCCGAGGACTTCGCGCAGGGCCCAGTTGGCGAGGTGGGTGGCGGTGTGGTTCCGCTCCGTCCGCGGGCGGACGCCGGCAAGGGTGCCGGTGACGTGGTCGCCGACGGAGAAGTGCCCCTCTTCCATGTGGCCCACGTGCAGCACGTACCCGCCGGCCGAGCGGGTCGTCTCGACGGCCATGACAGCGCCGCCGGGCGAGCGCAGCTCGCCCGTGTCGCCCACCTGCCCGCCCATCTCGGCGTAGAAGCAGGTGCGGTCGAGGACGACCGCCACCCCCGCCGCCGCGGCCTCGGCCCCGTGCGTGTGCGGTATAAGCCTATGTCCGTCCCAGATCGCCTTGACCGTCGCGCCGATCGGGGCGGCGTTGAACTTGTACGAGTCGTCGGTGGGCGCGACGCCGGTCTTGTGCAGTTCCGCCAGCACGTCGGGTGGGAGCTCGAACAGCCGGGATTCGCCGCCCGGGCCGCCGCCCGAAATCTTCTTCGCGTCATCCATCAACTTCTCATACCCGGCGAGGTCGACAGTCATGCCGCGTTCTTCGGCCATGATGCGAGTCAGGTCGATCGGGAAGCCGTAGGTGTCGTGAAGCTTGAACGCATCGGACCCGGAAATCTCGGGCGGTCGAACATTCAGCTCGTTGAGTATGTCAGATAGTCCGTAAACAGGGTCGAATTCCCATTCAGAACGATTAAGTCCGCGGAAGACCAGACGGAAGCCAGAGTCCTTCCCCGAGGTCGTGCCGCCAACGACGTTAGCCTTTTGAGCAACGAATTCAGTCCCCTCGGCGGATTCGATGGCGCTAATAATCGCGCGAATCGCCGCTTCCTCGAACAGCTTAATCCCGCGGTCCAACGTCTTCCCGAAGCTGACCTCCTCATCCTTGACCAACTCGGTTACATGCTTCGGATTCTTCCGAAGCTCCGGGAACGCCTCGCCCATCGAGTCCACGACGATCGGTACGAGCGTATGCAGGAACGGCTCGCGCAGCCCGAGCTGCTGTCGCCCGAACCGGACGGCGCGACGGAGGATCCGGCGCAGCACGTACCCGCGGCCCTCGTTGCTCGGCACGGCCCCGTCGGTCAGCGCGAACGTCAGACAGCGGGCGTGATCGGCGATCACGCGGAAGGCGATGTCCTTCCGCAGCCCCTCGTCAGCCGCTTCAGCGACCGCATCTACGGAGTTCGTCTTCGTGAACTTGCCGCTGTAGGTGTGGCCGCTCAGCTCTTTGAGCTTCGCCCAGAACGGGTCCCAGAGGTCGATGCTGTAGTTGCTGTCGACGTCCTGGAGCACCTGCGTGATCCGCTCGAAGCCCATCCCGGTATCGACATGCTGCGAGGGGAGGACGGTGAGCGTGCGGTCGGGGTTGCGGTTGTATTGGATGAAGACCAGGTTCCAGATCTCCATGACGCGCGGGTCCTCGCCGTTGACCGGCGCACGCCGGCCGGCGGCGCGGTCGGCATCGACCTCGGATTGCGGCCGGCGGTCGACGTAGATCTCGGTGCACGGGCCGCAGGGGCCGGTCTCGCCCATCTCCCAGAAGTTGTCCTTCCCGAAGTAGTGGATGTGGTCGTCGGGGAGCCCGGCGACCTGTTTCCAGATGTTGGCGGCCTCGGTGTCGCGCGGGACGCCGTGGGCCTCGTCCCCCTGGTAGCAGGAGACGTGGAGGCGGGTGGGGTCGAGCTTCCAGACTTTCGTCAGGAGTTCCCACGCCATTTCGATGGCGCCCTGCTTGAAGTAGTCGCCGAAGCTCCAGTTGCCGAGCATCTCGAAGAACGTGTGATGGCGGCGCGAGCGGCCGACGTCGTCGAGGTCGTTGTGCTTCCCGCCGGCCCGGATGCACTTCTGCGTGTTGGCGGCGCGCGTGTAGGGGCGTCGCTCGGTGCCGAGGAAGATCGGCTTGAACTGGTTCATCCCCGCGTTCGTGAACAGCAGCGTCGGGTCGTCCACCGGGACGACCGGCGAGCTGGGCACGAACGTGTGCCCGTGCTTTTGCACGAAGAAGTCGATGAACTGCTTGCGGATCTGGGCTGAGGTCATAGGGGCCGTTCGGCGTAAAAGTCAGGGATTATTTCCGGCGGCGCACGGGTGTTCAAGCGGCGGGCAAGCCATTTCACGCCGCGGTGGTGCATGACCCATCAGGCGGCCTTCCTCA